>JBARYG010000132.1:0-111522 GCA_049647745.1 Mesorhizobium sp. | reverse complement strand
CATCGACGCCTATTCGCTGCCGGTCCTGTCGATCAACGACCTGGTCAAGAAGGCGAACGACCCGAACCTCGAAGTGATCGCGCCGGTTGTGGGCGCCCCGGTCTATTGCGACGGCGCTGCCTTCAAGAAGGGCGACGAGGCGCTGCGCGACGCCTTCGACGTGGAACTGGCGGCTATCAAGAAATCGGGCGAGTTCGCCAAGATCATCGAGCCCTACGGCTTCTCGGCCGCCGCGGCGATGTCGACGACGCGCGAAAAGCTCTGCGCGGCGAAGTAACCGAGCCTGCTTGTCGAAATCGCGCTTCAACCGGCCGCTGCCCTCACCTCGCCTTCGCGGCGAGGCCGAGCGGCAGGGTCCGGATGGCGATGAGACCGACAAGCCTCCCGAAATGTCGCGAAGCCTGAAATCATGATCGACTGGTCCGGCTATCTTGGTCTGATACTGCACGGCGCACTCGTCACCATCGAGCTTACGCTGATGGGTTCGGCGCTGGCGATCGTCATGGCGTTCCTTGGCGGGCTTGGTCGGCTGTCGCGGTTTTTCGCCGTCCGTGCGCTGGCAACCGCCTATATCGAGTTCTTTCGCGGCACCTCGATCTTCGTCCAGCTGTTCTGGGCCTATTTCGTGCTGCCCGTTGCCGGGGTGACGCTGACGCCGCTGCAGACCGGCGTGCTGGCGCTCGGGCTCAATGTCGGCGCTTATGCAGCCGAGGTGGTGCGCGGCGCCATCCAGTCCATCGGCAAGGAACAGCACGAAGCCTGCATCGCGCTCAACCTCGGCCGCTGGCAGGGCATGCGCCACGTCATCCTGCCGCAGGCGTTCCTGGTCATGCTGCCGACCTTCGGCAACAACGCCATCGAACTGTTGAAGGCGACCTCCGTCGTCTCGCTGATCTCGCTGGCAGACCTGACCTTCGAGGCGCAAGTGGTGCGCGCCCAGACCGGCAACACGCTGGTGCCGTTCACCACCATCCTGATCATCTATTTCATCTTCGCGCTCGCCATCTCCTGGGCCATGCGCAGGCTGGAACGGCGCATGGCGCGCGGGCTCGACGGAGTGCGCGTGTGATGGCCGCAAGCGCAAAAAGGGCAATCCTGTAATGGAATGGGATTGGAATTTCGTCTGGCAGATCATGCCGACGCTGCTCGAAGGCGTGAAGATCACGATCCTGGCGACGCTGCTCGGCTCGGTGCTGGCGGCGGCCATTGGCCTCGCCATCGCGCTGGCGCGGCGCTCGCCCAACCGCGTGCTGTCGCGCAGCGTCGGTTTCGCCGCCGAGTTCATTCGCGGCACGCCGCTTCTGGTGCAGCTTTATTTCATCTTCTACGTGCTGCCAGACTTCGGCATCATTTTGCCGCCGATGGTGGCCGGCACCATCGGGCTTGGCCTGCATTACGGCACCTATGCAGCCGAGGTCTACCGCGCCGGCATCGACAACGTGCCGAGCGGCCAGTGGGAGGCGGCCAAGGCCTGCAACCTCAACGCCCGCCAGACCTGGACGCATGTCATCATCCCGCAGGCCATTCCGCCGATGATCCCGGCGCTCGCCAATTATTTCATCGCCATGTTCAAGGAAACGCCGCTGCTTTCGGCGATCACCGTGCTGGAACTGATGAACCAGGCGAAAAGCGTCGCCAACACCTATTACCGCTATGTCGAACCGATGACGCTGGTCGGCGCGTTCTTCCTCGTCATCAGCCTGTTTTCCGTCATCCTGCTGCGCTGGCTGGAGCGCCGCTACGGCCGGGTCGAGTATTGAACATGACTTCACTGCCTGAAATCACCTTGCGTTCCACCCGTCCGCCGCTCGATCCGCGCCCGCTGGAAAAGCGCGTCGGCCTCGTCATCCTCGCCACCGACCACACCACCGAGCCGGACTACCAGCGCATGGTGGCAAGCCGCCGGATTGGCGTCTATGTTGCGCGCATCCCCTACGCCAACCCAACCACGCCGGAAAACCTGCGCAAGATGCAGCCGGCGCTGACGGCGGGCGCGGCGCTCACCCTGCCCGACGAGACGCTCGACGCCATCTGCTATTCGTGCACCTCGGCCTCGGTGGTCATCGGCGACGCCGAGATCGAGGCGGCCATCCATGCCGCCAAGCCCGGCGTGCCTGTCGTCACGCCGCCGATGGCCGGCGTGCGCGGCCTGCGGGCGCTCGGCGCAAAGAAGATCAGCATTCTTACGCCCTATACCGTCAGGACCACGCAGCCGATGGTAAGCTATTTCGCCGCGCACGGGTTCGAGATCGCCAGCGTCACCTGCCTCGGCTTCGAGGACGACCGCGAAATGGCGCGGATCGCGCCGGCGTCGCTGGTCGACCTTGCCCGCGAAGCGATGGACGACAAGGCGGAAGCGCTGTTCGTCTCCTGCACGGCCTTACGTTCGGCGCTGGCGGCCGTCGCCATCGAAGAGGCAACCGGCCGGCCTGTCGTCACCTCCAACCAGGCGACCGCGTGGAACTGCCTGCGGCTTTGCGGCGACGACGAAGCGCGCCCCGAATTCGGGCGGCTGCATACGCTAGCGCTGCCGCGTGCCTGACCATGGCAAGCGTCACCCTTCAGGACATCGAGGCCGCAAAAAAGCGGATCGCGGGCAAGGTCGAGCGCACGCCGACGATCCTGTCCACCAGCCTGTCCGAGCTTCTCGGCGTGCCGGTCCACCTCAAGCTGGAACACCGCCAGACCACCGGAGCGTTCAAACTACGCGGGGCGTCCAATGCCGTCGCCTTGCTCTCGGCGGGCGAAAAAGCGCACGGCGTGATCGCTGCCTCGACCGGCAATCACGGCCGCGCGCTCGCCTATGCGGCCAAGCGCGAAGGTACTCGGGCGATCATCTGCATGTCGAAGCTGGTGCCGCAAAACAAGCTCGATGAGATCGGCCGGCTCGGCACCGACATCCGCATCGTCGGCAACAGCCAGGACGACGCTCAAGCAGAAGTCGAGCGGCTGGCCGACGCGGAAGGGCTGGTCATGGTGCCGCCCTTCGACCATCCGGCGGTGATCGCCGGGCAAGGCACGCTCGGGCTGGAGATCATGGATCAGGTGCCCGAAGCCGCCACCGTGCTGGTCCCGCTTTCGGGCGGCGGACTGGCGGCGGGCGTAGCGGCGGCGGTCAAGGGCGTCAGCCCGGCCACGAAGATCATCTGCATTTCGATGACACGCGGGGCGGCGATGAAGGCGAGCCTGGACGCCGGCCATCCTGTGCCGGTCGAGGAACTGCCGACGCTGGCCGATTCGCTGGGCGGCGGCATCGGCCTCGACAACCGGCTTACATTCGCGATGTGCCGCGATCTGCTGGACGATGTGGTCCTGCTTTCCGAGGAAGAAATCGCCGCCGGCATCCGTCACGCCTACGCCGTGGAACGCGAGATCGTCGAGGGTGCGGGCGCGGTCGGCATCGCCGCATTGCTTGCCCGCAAGGTCAAGCCGCGTGGACCCGTCGCGGTCATCCTCTCCGGCCGCAACATCGACATGGAACTGCACCGGAAGATCGTGTGCGGCGGGGCTTCAGCGGAGCGCGCGGCATGACGACGATGACCATCCTCACCGAAGCCGATTTGCGCAAAATCATGAAACTCGACCTCGATGCGGTCGCCTGCGTGGAAAACGCCTTTCGCGCGCTGGCAACCCTGCCGGTGGCGATGCCGCCGATCCTGCGCCTCGACATTCCCGAGCATCGCGGCGAGGTCGACGTGAAGACGGCATACGTTCCCGGCATCGACGGCTTCGCCATAAAAATCAGCCCCGGCTTTTTCAACAATCCGAAACTCGGCCTGCCCTCGACCAACGGCATGATGGTGCTGCTGTCGGCCAAAACCGGCCTGGTCGAAGCGCTGCTGCTCGACAACGGCTATCTGACCGACATCCGCACCGCCGCCGCCGGCGCGGTTGCCGCAAAATACCTCGCCCGTCCGGATTCTTCCGTAGCTGCCATTTTCGGGGCCGGCGCGCAAGCGAAGCTGCAACTGGAAGCGTTGACACTGGTGCGGCAAATCGGGGAGGCCCGCATCTGGGCGCGCGACGCCGCCAGGGCCGAAGCCGCCGCTGGCGAATTGCGGGAAAAGCTCGGCATCCTCGTTCGTGTCGAGCGCGACCCGGCCAAGGCGGCGGCGGGCGCCGACGTGATCGTGACCACGACGCCTTCGACGGAACCGCTGATCCATGCCGGCTTCGTCAGCGCCGGCCAGCACATCACCGCCATGGGCTCCGATGCCGAGCACAAGAATGAAATCGCGCCCGCAATCATCCGCATGGCCGACCTCTACGTCGCCGACAGTTCAAAACAGACCCGCAGGCTGGGCGAACTGCATCACGCCATCGACGCCGGCGTGATGGCGGCGGACGCGAAGATTACCGAACTGGGCGAGATCATAGCCGGCAAAAGACACGGTCGCCGCTCGGCCGGCGACATCACCCTTGCCGACCTGACCGGCACCGGCGTGCAGGACACCGCGATTGCCACGCTGGCGCGCGACCGGGCGCAGGCGGCCGACGCAGGAACGGTTTTCGAAAGCTGATACCCGGCTCCAAAGCCCAACAAACGAGGAAATTTTTCGACATGCAGCCCAATCTCAAATTCTCGCGCGAGGAATATGCGGACCGCCTCGCCAAGACGCGAAAAGCCATGGAGGCGAAGGGCATCGATGTGCTGATCTGCTCGGACCCGTCCAACATGGCGTGGCTGACCGGCTATGACGGCTGGTCGTTCTACGTGCATCAGGCAGTGGTCGTGCCGCCCAACGGCGAGCCTGTCTGGTACGGACGCGGGCAGGACGCCAACGGGGCCAAACGCACTGCCTACCTCGCGCACGACAACATCGTCGGCTACGCCGATCACTATGTGCAGTCCACCGAGCGCCACCCGATGGATTTCCTTTCCCAGATCCTTGCCGATCGCGGCTGGGGGAGCAAAAGAATCGGCGTCGAGATGGACAACTACTGGTTTTCCGCAGCCGCCTTTGCTTCCTTGCAGAAGCATCTGCCCAACGCTCGCTTTCCCGATGCCACGGCGCTGGTCAACTGGCAGCGCGCGATTAAAAGCCCGACCGAAATCGACTATATGCGCAAGGCCGCGCGCATCGTGGAGGGCATGCACGCCCGCATCGTCGACACGATGGAAGTGGGAATGCGCAAATGCGACCTCGTCGCCGAAATCTATGATGCCGGCACACGCGGCGTTGACGGACCTGATGGCCGGTTCGGTGGCGACTACCCGGCCATCGTCCCGCTGCTGCCCTCGGGAGTAGACGCCTCCGCGCCGCACCTGACCTGGGACGACAGGCCGATGAAGGCGGGCGAAGGCACCTTCTTCGAAATCGCCGGCTGCTATAACCGCTACCACTGCCCGCTTTCCCGGACTGTATTCCTCGGCAAACCGACGCAGGAATTTCTGGACGCCGAGAAGGCAACACTGGAAGGCATGGAGGCGGGGCTGGCGGCGGCGAAGCCCGGCAACGCCTGCGAGGATATCGCCAACGCCTTCTTCGCGGTGCTGAAGAAATACGGCATCGTCAAGGACAACCGCACCGGCTATTCGATCGGGCTTTCTTATCCGCCGGACTGGGGCGAGCGCACCATGAGCCTGCGCCCCGGCGACAAGACCGAGCTGAAGCCGGGCATGACCTTCCATTTCATGACCGGCCTGTGGCTGGAGACGATGGGGCTGGAGATCACTGAATCGATCCTCATCACCGAAACCGGCGTCGAGTGCCTGGCCAACGTGCCGCGCAAGCTGGTGGTGAAGGATTGAGGCCATGCTGAGACCTTCCCCCATCTCGCCCACCGTCGATTTCGACCGCGACGGCGTCCAGCACGGTTTTTTGCGCCTGCCGTACAGCCGCGACGATTCCGCCTGGGGGTCGGTGATGATCCCGATCTGCGTCGTCCGCAACGGCACCGGCCAGACCGCGCTGCTCACCGGCGGCAACCATGGCGACGAATATGAAGGGCCGCTGGCGCTTTACGACCTCGCCCACACACTCGACCCAAAGGATGTTTCCGGCACCGTCATCATCGTGCCGGCGCTGAACTATCCGGCTTTCCGGGCCGGAACGCGCACCTCGCCGATCGACAAGGGCAACATGAACCGCGCCTTTCCCGGCCGGCCGGACGGCACGGTGACGGAAAAGATCGCCGACTATTTCCAGCGCGAATTGCTGCCGCGCGCCGACATCGTGTTCGACTTCCATTCGGGCGGCAAGACGCTCGACTTCGTGCCGTTCTGCGCCGCCCATATTCTGCCTGACAAGGCGCTGGAGGCAAAAGCCTTCGCGGCGGTCGAGGCTTTTTCCGCGCCCTATTCGGCCAAGATGCTCGAGATCGATGCCGTCGGCATGTATGATACGGCAGCCGAAGACATGGGCAAGATTTTCGTCACGACGGAACTGGGCGGCGGCGGTACTTCGCGCGCCGAGACGGTGCGCGTCGCCAGGCGCGGCGTCGCCAACGTGCTGCGCCATGCCGGCATCGTTCGGGGCGTGGTCGAGAAGACTCGAACTCAGTGGCTGGATATGCCTTCAGGCGATTGCTTTTCGTTCGCCGAGGAAGACGGGATGATCGAGACCATGGTCGATCTTGGCGAGCCGATCAAAAAGGGCGCGGTCGTCGCACGGGTTCATTCCACCGGCCGGACGGGAACGGCGCCGCAGGCCATTTTCGCGAAAATGACGGGCATGCTCGCCGCGCGCCATTTCCCCGGCCTGGTCAAGGCGGGCGACTGTGTTTCCGTGGTGGCGGTGGAGGCGTGACCGGCCGACCCTAGCCGCCGGTCAACGCGCTGATGGCTTTCTCCAGCAAAACCGGATCGCCGCCGATGCGCAGCACCTTCAGCCGCGACGTGCCGCCGGCATTGACCGACACGCTCGATGCGGGCAGGCCAAGCGCCCTGGCCACCAGCTTTTCCAACGCCGTATTGGCGGCGCCCTTTTCGGGAACGGCGCGCACCCGCGCCTTCAGGTGGCCGCGACCGTCGGCCGTCACTTCGAGGCCTTCAAGCCTGTCGACCGCCGCCTTCGGCGTCAGCCGGACGAACAGGTCGAGCCCGTCGGGGCGCAAGCGAAAGCAGGCAGTCCCCGTCACCTTCAATAGAAAGCGAAGCGGACGGTGCTGTCCAGGAAGCGCTGCAGGAAGAAGATGACCAGCAGCACGATGATGGGGGAAATATCGATGCCGCCGAGGTCCGGCAGGAAGCGGCGGATCGGACGATAGACCGGCTCGGTCAGCCGATAGAGAACCGTCCCGATATTGTTGACGAACTGGTTTCGCGAATTGACCACGTTGAAGGCGAAGAGCCAGGAAAAGATGGCCGACGCGATGATGATCCACCAGTATAGGCTGAGCGCGTAGATCAGCGTGTCGATAAGCGCGTTCATTAAAGGCTCCGTTGACTGCGCGACATGTAGCCATTGCAGACGAAACCGGCAAGACCCCCGCTCTCCCACACACGGTGGGGGCAAGACAAATCGCCGGCACCGATGGCTGTCCGAGCCCCGCGCCATCAAATCTGCCGTCCGGCGCGCACGCATGCTTGACAGCCAGCGGCCTCGCCCCATAAATGCGCCATCCGCTGATGGGGCTGTAGCTCAGCTGGGAGAGCGCGTCGTTCGCAATGACGAGGTCAGGAGTTCGATCCTCCTCAGCTCCACCAGCGGAATTTCCCAAACTCGCGACCACACTGACTGCTTGGAGAAGCGTCGCGATTTCCGTGGCTTACACCCGCCCAGCGCTGGCAGGCTCCTAACCGAGACTCGATTCCACGCCTTTCCGCCTTGATATTGGCCACGCGTCTCTGCGGACCTGTTTCCGTGCCCACAATTTCCAGAGAAAGATGCATGGGCATCAGCGTGATGCTGGCGGTGATCACGCGACGCTCGCGATGTCGTGCGCTGAAGTGATTATTGGATGGCAGCGGCCTGGTCTGCCCAGAGTAGCGGCAGATGCATGCGCGCGAGCCTCCGCGGCGACAGGTTTTGTGACTGGGTGCCCTGCAAAACTGCTTCGACAATCTTTGGCGCGAGGAATGCCAAAGGCAGGATTCGACCGACATCAGCACGATCGAGGCCCAGGTTCTTGGTCACGTCAGTGATGCTGGTGTGGGGCCGTTCGGTGAGCTTGCCAAAAAGCAGATGCGCTTTTGCGATCAGATCGATGAGGGCTGCGTTGGGAGTTCGCATCGGAGCAAAACTGGAATCGATGATCAGGCGTTGCTCGTCGCCGCGACGCTTGAGCAAGACCGGCATTTCTAGCATCAGCAGCGTCGAGTTTGCTTCATCGGCATCGCTGGCAGATAGCGACTCAACTTCGCTCGCCGTGAGCCTCCTGACAACTGCCGGTACATTGATACCGAACCGGATCGCGGTAGTCGTCAGTGTGATCGATCGGAACAGTAATTTGAAGAGAGCCCGCCTTTCTGACGCCAGCGGCTCCTCATCCAGCTTCCTAAGCATCGCATCCGCTGCCGCCAGGCCGTACTCAGTTTGACCTGGCGATGCGTGCTCACCGATCCAGGCAGCAAGCTGGGAGTGGTCGGTGAGAAGATGGATGGCAAAGCTTTGGACAGCGCTTTCCAGTTCGCGCGCTGAGATACGCCAGCCCTCCGCCCTGGTCGCCTTTTTATTGATGATCCTGCGCGACACATAATAGCGATAGCGCTTGCCCTTCTTGTTGGCATGCGTTGGGCTCATGCGATCTCCGGTATCATCAAACAGCAAACCCGTGAGGAGGTGAGCGTCCCTCTTCGCCGTAGACCCTCGCGGTGTTGACGCCTGGGCCGCCAATAATGCCTGAACCTCGGCGAATGCATCGGCATCGATGATCAGCTCATGTTCGCCATCATAAATGTTTTGCCTATGCCGCAGCTTGCCAACGTAGATCGGATTGGAGAGAAATTTGTACAGCGTCGCACTCCGGATTGGCCGCGTATAGGCAGGCGTGCCATCCGCCGAAGGATACGGGCCTGACATCAATTGTGGTTGAGCGGCTTCCCTTGCAAGCTCGGCAGACAAGGCGGGAACTGAGCGGAGCTGCAAATAGCGGTCGAACAAGCTTCGCACGAAGGTCGCTTCTGGCTCCTTGACGATCAGCTTCCGGTCCTGAACCTGATAGCCAAGCGAGACGGTGCCACCCATCCAGATGCCTTTCTTCTTCGACGCGGCGATCTTGTCCCGAATACGCTCGGCAGTAACTTCTCGCTCAAACTGGGCAAAGGACAAAAGAACGTTGAGCGTGAGCCTGCCCATCGATGTCGTGGTGTTGAACTGCTGGGTGACGGAAACGAAGGAGACGGAAGCGGCATCGAATATCTCGACGATCCTGGAGAAATCGGTCAGCGAGCGGGTCAAACGGTCGATCTTGTAGACAACCACCACATCGACTTGCCTGTCGCGAATATCCTGCAAAAGCCGCTGGATGGCAGGTCTCTCCAGCGTCCCGCCCGATATCCCGCCATCGTCATAGCGGTCCGGGACCAACTTCCAACCCAAGCTGGCCTGTGAAGCGATGAAGGCAACACAGGCTTCGCGCTGTGCATCGAGCGAATTGAACGCCTGGTCGAGGCCCTCTTCGGTCGATTTGCGTGTGTAGACTGCACAGCGCAACCGGCGTGCCGTGGTGCTACTGACGCTCATAGCCCGAAGAACCTCGGACCGGACCAATGTGCACCCGTGATCTTGTGGGCGATGGCCGACAACGAGGGATAGACCTTCGCCTCGAAGGCGAAGCCTGTCTCCAACACATCGACGACATGGGTTCTTCCGTTCCAATCCCGCAGCAGCCGAGCACCGGGCAGCAATCGGCGTCGCTGTCGTTTGGGGTTGCTGGGGACGACGACCATGTCGTCGCCGGTTTGGTCACTGGAGACAGTCGTTGCCCCGGTGCGCTCGACAAGCTTCTTCTCGACCCGATCCATTGCTGCCTTGAGCAATCGGCGCGCCTCGGCGGAAAAGCCTCCGAGACGCTTTGCCTGCATATGCCATGCTGCCGACCTGATCAAAAGCTCCTGCCGAACACCAGGCGTGGGCGCACATTTGTAGGTCTTCTCCCACAGAGCGGCGAGTTCAACACGAGAGAGGTCGCCAAGGGCTGCGACCTCAGTCGCAATATCGATCTTTCCCCGCATGATGACTAGGCGCTCCTTGTGCCGTCATCGATCCGATACCGGCGGGTGCCATCCTTGCCGACCTCACTTACCAGGGTGAGGCCAAGCTTCCTCCTCACCACCGCCGAGAGGAAGCCACGCACCGAGTGTGCTTGCCACCCAGTCGCTTCCATCAGCATGGCAATGGTAGCGCCTTTGCTCAGGCGCAGACGCTTCAGCACCAGGTCGGTTTTGTTTGATTTGGCATCGCCATGGCATGGTCGCGGTTTGGTGGCACCATAGGTAGCTGGGATATTGCTCTGGCCAGCACCCGGACCAGCCAGTTCCGCCCTCTTCCCGACCTCCTGCTTGGCCCGCTTGCTACGAGCCGAAGTCCCAGCCGAAACTGGCATCTCGCCGACAGAAGCTGTCGGCGCGGGGATATCCCCTGCCCCATCAATCTCTACAGCAACATCGCTGTTTGCATTCACCATGGTCGCTCTCCATCCGTTTACAGATGCCAGACAATCCGGCGCCTGTACTGAGACGAGCCCGACAATGCGGGCTTGAGAGGTTGGAGGATGTTTTAAGAAGCGGCCTATCGGCTATTCAGCAATGCTTCCTTCGCTGACGAAGTCCGGTCGATGGCCGACCTTGCGGGGAGCCCGATCACGTTTGCCGCATTCCTTCAAAAGCCGCGCGCCAGGAGACTGACAGAGCCTCAAAAATCTGCCGGGCCGATTTGGCCAAGGCCGACAACGCGACCGGTTCGATCTGATCCTGCGCCTGGCCGAGGATTGTCAGCAAAGCGACAACACCCTCAAGATGCCGCAGCTCCGGCTCCATATCATGGACGGCATCCTTCACGACGCTCGGTACCGGTCGACCCTTGGTTGGTATATTGGCTACTGATTGCCGCATTGGCACGCCTTCCTGCTAAGACGCACCCACCAATGCTTCCATACACCACGAAGTCCAGTCGAAAGAACGACTGCTTTGCGCCTGCATGCACGAACCCGCTGCGCGGGAGGGGTGCCACGTTCTGAAGCTACTCGACAGACATATGCCTTGAGCAAGTGAAGGCAGCGATCTGACCATGGAGTTCCTTTCAACCAGGGGAACTCCACATGGCCGACCAATCCAAAGTTTCATCGATATCGCCGCTTCGCCAGCGCATGCAGGAAGACATGCTGATGCGCGGGCTGCGACCGCATACCCGGAAACAACCACAGGGCATTCTTAGCCTCCGGCGAGCGCTCGATCGCCCGCTCGACATAGGGATACATGACAATATCACGGTGGTCCGTGATGGCGATCGCACCCAAACCCTGCTTAAGGCAGGCTTGCACGAACTCATCCGCCCATTCGTCCTGCGCTTGCTCGCTATCTTCGTCGCCGCCGGGCAAGCTACGGCGACCAGCCTGCGTCCCGCGGCGTGTGGACCTCAAAGTCCGTTTTCCGCCATTCCGCTCCCGGATGGCGACCCTTAGCATGGATCATGTTCCCCCCAACCGGTTGCATCCGGCGTCGTCATTTGTAGAAGGATTCAATCGCGAAACGCGCTCACCCGTCAAGGTAAAACGAACAGGCAAAGGACCCGTTGGGCCTTAATCGTCACTACCAGCCACTCCGTCCTCGCCGGTGAGCAGCGGCATCTCGAGCGCCGGTATCAATCTGCCTCACAACGTTGCCGTGATTTCGGTTGGCAGGTTCGGGACACTCAACGAGATTGCCTCGCCCATCGTCTGCCCGGAACGATCACGCAAATCGAGCGAACAAGCCTTGGGCGTAGCAAATCCCCTCCACAAGGAAGTGAATCACAAACCCAACATCAACGGAATCCTCCGCGACTCAACATGAAAGTCCACCGCTCTAGCTGGTAATCGAGCAGCGCCTTCCATGGAAGCCAGCCTTAAGCTGGCGTTCATCCAGCAGGCGGGTGGCCGTGCTCGCCGGTCCACCACCACTCGTTCACCATGTACCAGTCGATGGTTTCTCTTAGCCCAGCGGTAAAACTTCTCGATGGCGTCCAATTGAACTCGGTCTGGATCTTGGTGGCGTCGATCGCATAGCGAAGGTCGTGCCCAAGCCTGTCGGTTACAAAACTGATCTGCTCGGCGTGGCTTTTCCCGTTTGGTCGGGGTCTGCTTTCGTCCAGTATCTGACAGATCAGGCGAACTACATCGAGATTGCACCATTCATTGTTGCCGCCAATATTGTAGCGCTCGCCGGGCCGCCCCCTTTCCAGGAGCAGCGCCAGCGCGGCGACATGATCCTCGACATGCAGCCAGTCGCGAACATTCCGGCCAGTTCCGTATACGGGAAGAGGCTCACCGGCCAGCGCCTTGACGAGCATATGCGGGATCAGCTTTTCCGGGTTCTGGAACGCCCCGTAATTGTTCGAGCAGTTGGAAATGATAACCGGCAGCCGGTAGGTTCTGAACCAGCTGGAAACCATGAAATCACTGGCCGCTTTCGAGGCCGAATAAGGCGACGAGGGATTATAAGGAGTGATTTCGGTAAAGTGCCCGCCTTCAAGCGGCAGGTCGCCATATACTTCATCGGTGGACACATGATGGAATCGAAAAGCTGGATCGCAATCGATGGACCGCCAGTAGTCCAGCGCGACCTCTAGGAGGTTGACGGTTCCAACTACATTCGTCTGGATGAAGGCGGAGGGATCGGTAATGGATCGATCGACATGGCTCTCGGCGGCCAGATGCAGAATGGCGGTTGGGCGAAAACCGAAAACCAGTTTCCTGACATGCTGTTTGTCGCAGATATCCACCCGCTCGAATGTGTAGTTCGGCCGGTTCTCGATCGAAGCCAGATTTTTGAGGTTTGCCGCGTAGGTGAGCTTGTCGATGTTCAACACTTCGTGCCCTTCGGTCACGAAGTAGCGGCACGCGGCGGACCCGATGAAACCCGCTCCGCCGGTAATGACAAGCCGCTTTCTTCCAGCCATGGCCGTCAATCGAGAACCTCGGTCCTGCCGTTCATCACGGCAGCAATGGCGTCGATCTCCGCACCCACGACGAAGCGGTGCTTGAAGGAGGAGTTATTCATGGCCTCTTTCCTGTGTCACGATATCCGCAAGCGCCTGTCCATAGGACGATTGGCGCTGCGCCTGGGCCAATTCGAATAGCTGGTCGAGACTGATCAGGCCGCGGCGAAAAGCCAGTTCTTCCGGTGAGGATATGAGCAGGCCTTGGCGATCCTGCAGCGTCTTTACGAACTCTCCGGCCTGGTGGAGGCTCTCATGGGTTCCCGCGTCGAGCCAGGCAAATCCGCGATGCAGCATCTCGACGCTCAGATTGCCGGCTTCGAGATAGCGTTGGAGAATGGAAATGATCTCAAGCTCGCCCCGCGCGGACGGAACGACATCGTCGGCATAGTCGCACGCATTTCCGTCGAGGAAATAAAGCCCGGTCACAGCCCAGGGGGAGCGGGGAGATTCGGGCTTCTCCTCGAGCGACACTGCGCGTCTCTGGTCGTCCAGTTCGACGACGCCGAATTGGCGCGGATCGCGCACAAGACTGACGAAAACCGTTGCGCCTGTGCTGAGTGCGGCGCGGTTGATAAGCGCCTGAAGGCCGTGTCCGAAGAAGATGTTGTCACCGAGGATGAGAACGCTCGGAGCCCCATCGAGAAAATCCCGACCTATCCGATAGGCTTCGGCAAGGCCGCGGGGATGGTCCTGAACGGCATAGGAGAAGTGAAGGCCCCATTGCGAACCGTCTCCAAGCAGCCGGTGGAATGCAGCGGCATCGTCTTGCGTGGTGATGATGAGAATTTCCCTGACACCCGACATGATCAGCGTCGAGATCGGGTAGTAGATCAGCGGCTTGTCGAAGATGGGCAGCAATTGCTTCGAGCTGCCCCTCGTCAGGGGAAAAAGACGACTCCCCGATCCGCCAGCCAGAATGATGCCCTTGCGCGCAGTGTTGTCTCGAACCGGCATCTTCCATTGCCCCACTGTCAAAGGCCCATTCAGTTCAACTGCCGAATTTCCCGCAAGGTGCTTCGACAACTGCAGAAATGCCCGGCCCACGATAGTGGCGGGGTGCCCGCACTCTATTCATGACTACGCTTACCGCGTCAATCGCGCTAGCTCACGCCGCCGGCGTGCTTCAAGCCATGGGCTGCGATGCCGGCGGCTTCACGCTCGGCCCAGGCCGGCAGGCGCTCGACGTTCTCCTTCGTGCGGATCATATTGATCCCGATCAATCCGCACAGGAACATGTTAAGGCCACCGAGGAGCGTGATCGTGACCAGAAGGGACGTCCACCCGACCAATGTCTGGTTGCTTACGAGCTTCTGTATCGCGAAAAAGGCGCCGACGAGTAAAGACGTGGCAGCTATCGCCATACCTGCATAAGCGAACAGGCGCAGGATCATGATCGTGTCGGAAAACAGAATCTTTGCGAACAATTTCAGCCGCTTGAAGAACGTGAAGCTCGGCGTGCCGTCATAGCGCTGGCCGTGGGTGCACAGGATGCCGCGGAAAGAGCCTGCGACTTTCAGCAACTGCGCACCGAACAGTGGGAAGGAGGGTTGCATGCGATCGAGGGCTGCCGCGACCTGCGGCGTCAGCGCAACGAAGGAAGTCAGCCGGATATCGGCAGGCAATCCGTAATAATAGCGGTCGATCCGCGACTTCAGCCAGCTACCCGCGCGCGCAAGCGCATCGTGCTGCTTGTCGGCGAACTGGGCCATCACGACGTCGGCTTCCGGCTCGCTTTCAAGTGTGGCAAGCATTCGCACGATATCGGCTGGATCGTGCTGCAGGTCGTCGTCCATCACGACGACTACCGCATTCGGATCCAGCGAACAGGCATGTGAAATACCGCAGAATGCCGCCGCCGCGCGCCCACGGTTCTTTAGCAACCGCACCGCGCCGACGTTGTAATGGTTCCTGGCCAATTCGGACAGGCATTGCCACGTCTTCGGGTTAGGCGAGCGGTCATCGATAAAGATCACCTGCCAGCGGGTGAGCGGATCAAGCGCTCTTGCCGCGCGCTCGACGAGAACCGGCAACGACTCCACCGAGTTGTAGACCGGAACGACGATTGCGACCGAGGGCTTCCCCATTACGCAGAAGCCAGCCTTGCGTTGGCTTTGGCATGGAAGGTCTCGATCGTATCGTCCTCGCGAACGTCGATTTCACCGAGATTGACGCCCAGCACCGACTCGACTTCGAGAACCAGGTTCATGACATCGAGGGAATCGAGCCCGAGCGTGCCGAAGGACTGTCCCGCATCGACCGACATATTCGGTGCCTTGCGTTGCTTGCGGATGCCATCGGTTACGGCTTGCGCGAAACTCTGTGGGTCAAGAGACATCTTCAACTGGTCCTGCATGTTCAATCAGCATGGTAGCCCAGGATAGTCCAACCCCAAAACCGCTGAGCAGTATCCGCCGGGGAACCGACCCGTCCTGCGCCAGATAAGGCATGAGCAGAAAAGGCAACGACGAGGAAACCAGGTTACCTGTTTCAGCCGCGGCAAAGGGCACCTTCGCCGCCTCTAGCCCCATCTTGCTTGTCAGGCCATCTATGATGAATTTGCTGCCCTGATGCAAGAGCAGCAGGTCGACCTCTTCGAGGCTAGAACCCTCGCGCTCGAGATAGGCCGCAATCTGCCGGGGAACCTCGGTCATGCAGAATTTGAAGACATTGGACCCGAGCATCCGCAACCGGCCTTCGGTTGGTTCGATGGCGATTGAATGGCCCATCGCGCCATTGGTGTTGAACATCGCCGGACGCAAATTGTATCGCGGATCGTCGGACAGCAAGGTCACCGCCGCGCCGTCGCCAAACAGCAGATCGGTGTCCCAGTCGCCTTCCTTGATGATCTCGGAATAAGGGTCTGCGGTGAAGAACAGGCCGCACTTCAGTCCGTTTGCTTCCATGAAAGCGCGGGCAATGGAAAGGCCATATACATAGCCCGAGCAACCCAGGGAAATATCGAAGGCGGCAAGGCGCTCCGGCAGCTTCAGCGTGGATTGAAGCACCGCGGAATTGTGCGGCAGGCCGCCCCCGTCGGGGTTTTGCGTACACAGGATCAGGCAGTCGACCGCCGCCGGATCAAACCTGTGCTTCGACTGCAGGTCGCCGAAAGCCTTGACGCACAAGTCGACCACGCCCTCGTCCGGTGCCTTGCGCGGCAGGACGCGGAAACCGATTTTTTCCGTAATGAATTCGATGCTCTTGCCGGCCTCGGCCGCGCGCGCGGCGTTGTCGATGCGGGCTGCCGGCAAATGGGTTCCGATTGCTGCGATCCCGATCACGACCAGACCCCGAAATAGATGGCGCCGGCGTCCTGGCACGTAGCCTCGATGCGGCCCTCGTAGAAGCGGTTGCCGATTTTGCGATGGAAGGTGACGGAAAAAGCGCCTTCCGGTATGGCTGGAACACGCAGCCTGGTGAATACGAATTTTCGTTCCGGCTCCCGCTTTTGCAGGATCGTTTTGAAGGCGGCAATCGCGGTAGCTATAAAGCTATAGCCGGCTTCGATGTGCTGGACCGTGATGGCTTCTGCGGGGAGCGTAAAGGCCTTGTCCAGGGCCAACTCAACGTTCGGTTGGCGGTGGGTAATTGGTTCTTCCGTCTCGATAGCCGTCAGGACGCCGCCGGCATGACGCAGGGTGGCGACCTTAACGGCAGGCCCGTCCGGCTCCCCCGGCACAATACTGACCTGATTGCCTGTCCGCCTTTCGAAGATGAAATCGAGGTCGGTCGGCGCGATGTTTTCATACCGCAGGCTGTCGATCATGACATTGAAGAGCGTGCTGCCGTGTAGGTAATCGCGGCTTCCCAGAAAGGCGAGGTCTGGCGAGAAGGGTTGCAAAGTCACTTTTTATCCCTTGAGCGCGCGGGCATGCCGCAGAAGATTTCGGCGATGATCCAACGCAAAATTTCCTGATACAGCCTCTTTCGCGGCAACGTCAGCTATTACCACGGAGCCGATTTTCACCGATGCGCCGTCGTCGATGCTGAGCCCGTTGGCGATGCTGGCCGAAGCGCCGATCCAGCAATCGGCGCCGATCCGCGCGCGACCGGCTATCACGACATGACTGGAGATGACCGTCCGCGTCCCAACGGTCACGTCGTGTCCAATATTGGACTGCACGCCGATGTGCGCCTGGGAGCCGATCGTGGTCCAGGAGCCGAAATAGGCCGACCTTACCACGACGGCGCCGGACAGGATCGCGGCCCCGGCATCGACGCGCACGCCGCCGAAATGCGGCATGTTGGTGAGCCTGCCGTCAAGGTTTTTGGCATAGAGACCGATGGCGCCGACGACGGCATTTGCCTCGATGGTGACGTCTTCACCGATAACGGCAGGCCCTATAATTGTTGCGTTAGGCCCGATTCTGACGCCGTCCGCTATGGCGACCGGACCTTTCAGGACCGCGCTGTCGCATATATCGGCTTTGCCGCTGCGGCCCGAAGCAAAACTGGGGAGTTCGCGTCCTTCATGCAGCCGCGCCAGATGCGCCTTCAGGAAAAGCTGTTCGGACGCGGGGCTGAACACGATCGGTTTTGCTGTCAGCGGATCGGGCCCCTTGGCGAGGCGCGCGTCGGCGATAACCGCACTGATATTGTTGTTTGCCAGTGCCAAAGCCAGGTAGCCGGCATTCGAGGCTTGGCACACTGTTCCCGGCGTGGTCGACCACACCGTCCCGGTTTGAAAAACGGTGTCGAGGTCTTCGGCCGTGCCTTCACTGACCCGGGAAACGAGGCCCGTATGTTCCAGTAGAAACGATGCGAAACGACCTGGCATCAATGGCGGCCTTCTCGGGTAGTTGCCAACCACTCGGCGATAGCCGCGACCACGCGTGGCTGGTGTTCCTCCAGCCCAAGATAGAGCGGCAGCCTGACGAGGCGTGCGCTGTAGTCGGTCGTCACGGCAAGGTCGCCGCTGCTCCTGCCAAAAACGGCGGCTGCCGGCGCGCTGTGAAGCGGGACATAGTGAAAAGGGGTCATGATCCCGCGCGTGCGCATGAAGGAGATAAAGTGGTCACGTTGCTCGGCCGTGGGCATGATCAGATAGTAGATGTGCCCGTTGTGGCCGCAAGCCTTGGGGATATGGGGGGTCGTGAAGGTTTCCGGTCCGGCGAGAGGCCGTAGCGCGTGATCGTAAGCCTGCCACAATGCCATCCGCCGGACACTGATGGCAGCATACTCATCGATCTGAGCATGCAGAACGGCGGCGAGAATGTCGGAAGGGAGATAGGACGAACCGATATCGACCCATGTGTACTTATCCACCAGGCCCTTGAAAAACAGCGTGCGATTTGTGCCTTTCTCGCGAATGATCTCTGCGCGCTGCAACAGATCGGCACGGTTGATGATGAGTGCGCCGCCTTCGCCGCAGGATATGTTCTTGGTTTCGTGAAACGACAATGCGCCCAATGCGCCGAAAGTGCCAAGCAGTTGCCCCCGCCACGTCGCGCCCTGTGCCTGCGCGGCGTCTTCGATGAGCGCAAGTTCATGCTGCCGGCAGAAAGCGACGATCCGGTCCATGTCGCAGCCGACTCCGGCATAATGGATGATCATCACCGCTTTGGTCCGCCCCGAAAGCGCACCTTCCAACTGGGCCGGATCGAGGTTCATCGTTCGGGGGTCGCAGTCGACGAAGACGGCTTTTGCGCCGGCGCGGGCAATGGCATTCGCAGCCGAGGAGAAGGCGTAGGAGGGCATAATGACCTCGTCGCCCGGACCAATGTCCAGCAGCGTCACCGTCATCTCCAGCGCGGCGGTGCAGGAATGGGTAAGAAGGATCGCCGCGCCGTAGAGCGCCGACAGGGTGTCCCTGCACCATTTGGTATGGTAGCCGTCACCTGAAACATGCCGGCGCGCGTAGCAATCGGCTATGTAGTCAAGTTCCCTATCGCTGCGATAGGCAATGTTGTAGGGAATTGGATAAAGAGTTGCAGGCATTTCGTTTTTGTTCATGCCGTCCGCGTCAGTGTGATGTGCATATAGGGATGGTAACGCCACAACCTTTTCCAGCGGAAGACACGCAGAAGGCCGCTCGAGGCTGCTATTTGGGCCGCCCAAGCGATGCCGTTCTGTCTGCGGCGAAATTCCTGATCGGTCTGTAATCGGTTGACCATCTGCTCCACAAAGCCGGGGTCAAAACTCGGTGCCAGCTTCATGCCGGTGAGGCAAGCACGCAGCTTGGCCCAGGTGACGAAGTTCAGGCTTTCCCAGAGGCCATCCGCATTGCGCTCACGCTCGTGCCGCGCGATCCTCTTGCGGAAGAGCCAGCCGGTCACACGCTTGCCGCCAACAACCGGCAGGCCGAAATGACTTTCGTATGGAAAACCGTAATTGGGGCAAAAGATGACGCATTGACCGCCGATTTTCAGATTGCGTTCGGCGAAGTGCAGAAAATCACGCCAGTCGGGCAGATGCTCGAATACGTTGATCAGGAAGATCAGGTCAAAAGGCTGTGCGCTGGTGAATTGCTGATAGCCGCAGCGTTCGAGCCGGATCGGAAACCGCTCGGCTAGACGATAGATGAACGGTTCGGACGTGGCAAAACCTGACCCTACCGGCTCGATGCCGGTGATCTCCAGTGCTGAATGGGTCTGAGTGATATGTGCGAGCAGGATGCCCGGGCCGGAACCCACCTCCAGGACCTGAGCGCCGGTTGCCAGCGCATCGAAGTAGGGCGCAACTATATTTATGCCGTTGGCGGCCTCGGCAAGTAAAGTTCTGCTCTTCGGAAGATCTTCGACACAGTCACGAATCGCACGAGCAATTTCCTCCATCTATGAACCTCTCAGTGCGACTTCCGGATGCCAAATCTTCTCTAGCGGATCGTTCGCTTTTTTGATAGCAGCGATTGCGATCGTATGCGGGGCTACCAGAAGCGAGCCGAAGGTGGTTGCGGCAGCCTCGATTCAGAGCAGGACAATGGCAGAGCGTAGCAAGTATCTTTACTATCTTCTGTCGTATCCGATGGTGTATCTAATTGTGCAGCGGCTGTTTCGCTCGGAGGTAGCGCAGGGTCGGCGGCCTGCGGGTGTGGCCTATATTGGCCGGGCCGGCAGCATCGTCAGGCGCTGTCTTCCGCCCTTAGATTGCTGCGTGGCGGGTTCGCGCAACCTACGCGCGCTGCAATGATCGCCAGGGACGCGCACCGCCCTGCCTCACACGCCCGAATAAACGAGGCTACCGATAGATCAGGGCTGTCGTTGGTTGCCGTCGCATCGGCTGCGCTGGGCCTGCTGCTGATTGGGATGATGCTCGCCTATGCGCGATACGGGTACGATTTCACAGATGAGGGCTTTTATCTGGTTCGAATCTCTGATCCCTTCGCGAATGCTCCCGCAGTCAGCCAGTTCGGCATTGTCTACTATCCTTTCTACAGACTCTTAAACGGCGGCATTGCGGAACTGCGGCAGTTCAATCTGTCGATCACGTTCTTGAGCGGCGCCTGCTTGTGTTTCGTCGCACTTCACCAGCAAAAGCGACGGTTCAGTACTCCAGCACTGCTTCTCGTCTCGGTTGCTGTCGCCAGTATGACGCTTCTGATCAATGCGTCGTTCCTGTTGACGCCAAATTACAGTTCGCTGGCGCTGCAGGGCCTTATCCTTACTGCAATCGGCCTTATCCTAGCACAGCACGAAGCCCATCCCTGGAGCGTGGCTGGCTGGCTGCTGACAGCTTTCGGGGGTTGGCTGGTCTTTCTCGCCAAACTGCCTAGTGCGGCGCTGTTGGCAGTTTTTGCTCTTATCTACCTGGCTGCCATGCGAAAGCTGCGGTTGGCTTTGTTGCTGCTCGCGGTCGGCTTTGCGATACTCCTGTTGCTGGGCACGGCACTCGTCCTGGACGGCTCTATCATGGGCTTCGTGGAGCGGCTCCAGCGCGGGGCCGCAAGGTTGGCTTCGCTCGAAGGCCGTACGATTTCGCAAATACTCCGCTGGGATTCTTTTACGCCAGACCGTATAGGAAAGCTGCTGATCTTCGGCTTAGCGATCTGGACATTTGCGGTCCTCTGCCTGTCGAGTGCCGACAATACGCTCGCGCGGAGTGCCGGACAGATGGTGGCTGTAGTCGCTGGAATTGCCGGTGCCCTGATCCTGTTCGGTTACATCGCCATTCCGGTCCAGCTAAAACCAACGCCGCGGGTCCTCGTCTACGGACCGTTCTGGGGCCTCCTTGCGTTTCTGATGTTGGGGTTCGTGCGGCGGGACAGCAAGCGGAACGCCTCTCCTCCAGGATATCCGCAGTGGCCGCTAATCTTCTTGCTCGTCCTTTTGCCATTTGTCTATTCGGTGGGCACCAACAACAATTATTGGAACACCTTTCCGGACGCTGCCCTGTTTTGGGGGATTGCCGGATGCATCCTGCTCTTTCCTCGCCAGGACCGCGTCAGGGGGGCAGCGCTGCTTCCGGCGTGGGCGATCATCTTGCAACTGCCTGTTTCCATTGCGTTGACCACCGGCATGCAATGGCCATACCGGCAGCCACAGCCCGTTCGCTCCTTTGACGGCTCCACGGAAGTCGGGGCCGATGAGGCCAGGCTGGTGATGTCTCGCGATTTCGCAACTTACCTGGACGAAATACGAGCCATCATGACCGCTCATGGCTTTGCGCAGGGTGATTCGATCATCGATCTCAGCGGCCAGTCGCCCGGAGTCCTGTTTGCGCTCGGCGCAAACAACATCGGTCAGCCGTGGATGATCGGCGGCTATCCCGGCAGTGCGGCGTTTGCCCGCAAGGTGCTTACGTCCGAGAATTGCGAGGCGTTGGGATCGTCATGGATACTTGTCGAGCCAGACGGCCCACGATCGATTTCAACCGACATACTCGAGTCGGCGGGCCTGCCGTTCCCGGGCTCTTACGAGATTGCTGGGGAGGTCATGACCCCGGTGGGAGGCGGAGGGTTTGCCCGGCCTCGCCAGCAGATCATCTATAAGCCGAGCGGGAGTCTCGCTAATATCGTCAGCATTTGCAGGGCCAACCGTCATTGAGCGGGGCTTCGATGCGGCGTCAGGCAAGATGAGAGGGAAGTGGCCACTCGGGTTCCTGGCAGACAATTCGCTGCTTAAGCCCATGGTTTCGCTGGTATCGGCTGCGGCGGTCGGCCCGATACTACTGTTTATCGCCATGCCGGTTCTCACACGACTTTATAGCCCGGACGAATTCGGCCTGCTTGCCAATTTCAATGCGATTACCATCGCAGTGCTGGCAATTTCCAGCCTCCGCTACGAGGTGGCTATTCCGGTTCCGAGAAACGATCGCCGGGCGTTG
Organism: Mesorhizobium sp.; assembly: GCA_049647745.1. Taxonomy (GTDB): domain Bacteria; phylum Pseudomonadota; class Alphaproteobacteria; order Rhizobiales; family Rhizobiaceae; genus Mesorhizobium. The sequence continues at coordinate 89,179 of JBARYG010000132.1, read as the reverse complement.
GTGGTGCTCGCTGCTGCCCTAGGCATTAATGTACTTACCGCCATCGTCTCGCTTCTGATCATTGCCCTGTTTGGGAAGCAGATCGCCGGATGGTTTCACGTACCGGGCCTGTACAGTCTTCTTTTGTTCCTTCCGGCCGTCGTCGTCTGGGGTGGCACTTACCGGGCGCTTAGCTTCTGGGCTGTGCGGCGGCACGCCTTTGGCGATCTGGCCCGAACTCGACTGATACAGAGTTGCAGCAACATAGCCGTTCAGGTTTTCGGGGGGCTTTTGGGCTGGAGCGTTTACGGCCTGGCGGGGGGGCAATTCGTTGGCTTCGGGCTTGGCAGCCTGCGCCTTGCCCGTGGCCTTTCAGTCGCCAGGTTAGTTAAGAGCCTCTTCGGCAGCCGGAATTTCACGCTCCGGATTCTATCGGCCTTCAGCCGGTTTCCCCGGTACGATGCACCGGCTGCATTGATCGAGGTTATCAGCACTCAATGTCCCAACCTGTTTCTATCAACGCTGTTTAGCCCTGCGATAGGGGGCCTTTATTTGCTGTGCGATCGAGCGCTCAATTATCCGCTGCAGCTGATTTCCCAATCTGTTTCCCAGGTGCTTCTGGCACAGGGACGTGAAGACCTTGATCGCAGAGCTTTCGCAGTAGCAACTGAAAGGGTTTCACTCTCGCTTGTCGCCGTCATGGTCCTGCCCGCAGTCGGACTGTTCGTATTTGGCGAACCGCTCTTTACATGGATATTCGGGCATCGTTGGTCTGGCGCTGGAACATTCGCTGGGTTGATTGTGTTTGGGTCCGTTGCCAGGATGGTGTTGGCTTCTGTTGCGCCCGCGCTGATCGTCACGGGGGGGCAGAAGGTAAATCTGGCGATTAACGTTGTATTGCTCCTTGCCAAATTTGTTGCCCTGTTTCTGGGCTTCGTCTTTGGTAGTCCGCTGATTGCCGTTGGCGGCATCTCGCTTGCCGAGTTGATAGGGTGCGCGGTTGGAACCTTGGTCGCCATATATCGGGTACGCGTTTCGGCGAGCCGAAGGAATGCGTGACCGCCGTTGATCATGACGCCGGCGATGGCGAAAGATGGGTGGCGTGGATCAATGCGAGCGGGTTCGTTGGCCTGACCTGTTAAAGTACCCGACCTCACTCCAGAATACCAAATTCGCGATGAAGCCTGCGGCTGTGTGCTTCCCTAGTTGGCGGAATTCATCCGTAAGCAAAGCCAACCAGCCGAAGACAAGGCAACTGGCTAGAGCATCTTCGATGAACACAGAGTCGGCTTGAGGATTCACGAGGTCGGCGTTGTCTGGTTCACTGCTCTCGGTGATCTGCGGGGAGGTGAAGATGACGAGGAGCCTGAGCGGTGACCTTCGCGGCCGGGTGATAGCAGCTATTGAGGGTGGCTTGTCGACGCGGGAAGCGGCGCATTGGTTCCGCATCGGAATCTCGACGTCCGGGGCCTGGTATCGCCGCTATCGTGAGACGGAAGCGCGCAAGCAGGTGTGAATCGGCATGCAAAATTGCTTCCCCTAAGTCGGGGAATCGGCGTCCAATTTCGGTCATTTCATGTACCGCGTTCCTTACCGGTCGGATGCCTTGTCCCTGCCGGACCCTCGGCGTGAAGCCGTTAGCTGGCATTCTGCAGTCACTGTCCGTCGCCGTTAAGACATTGGGGCCTCGGTCCGAACACGCGTGAAAACCATCAATCTCGGACTAACCTACTCCTCCGTAGCACCCCAAGGAATAGTAATGGCAACAGAGTCGTCAGGATGATCGTGACGAAGGCCATCGCCATGCCGATCCCCACCGAGCCCTGTTCAAACTGACGCCAGATGAAGGTGGCGATGGTCTGCATGCCGACGGGAGCAATCACGACGGACGCAACGAGCTCGCGCGAGGCGAGCGCGAAAACCAGCAGCATCGCCGAGGCAAGGCTGGGCAGGACCAGCGGGATCAGGATGCGGCGGAAAGCGACAGCACCGCTCGCGCCGAAGACCCGCGCGGCGGATTCCAGATTGTCGCTGATCTGCACGAAGGCTGCTGTGGCGTAGCGGGCGGTCTGCGGCAGCAGGATGCAGCAATAGGCAAGTAGCAGGATGAAGCCGGTATTGTAGGGTGTGAATGGCAGGCCGGGCATGTTCCAGGCAAGGATCAGACCGACGGCGACGACGATGCCGGGCAATGCATTGGGCAGTACGGTCATGACGTCGATGAGCGTCCGGCCGCGCATCTTCGTCTTGACCACGGCATAGGCTGCTACGACGCCGATCAGACCGGTCAGCAATGCGGTTGCGGCGCCGAGCGTCAGGCTGTTGGTAAGCGCACCCAGCGCGCCGGCCGAATTGCCGAAGATGGCGGCGAAATTGTCGAGCGTCAGGTTGCCGGGCGAAAGCCCGCCGGAAATCGTTCGCGACAGCGCGGTGGCGAGGATCGCCAGCATAGGCACGCCGGTCGACAGAAACACGACTATGCCGAACAGGGCGAGCACCGGCGCCCTGAGCGGGCCGAGCTGACGCTTGTCGGCGTTCTGCGGCTTGCCACCCACCGTCTGGTAGGACCGGCGCGTCAGAATCCAGCGTTGCAGCAGGAAGGCAGCCAAAGACAGAACGACCAGCAGCAGCGAGAGGATAGCCGCGCCCGGCAGGTCGATCGGCCAGTCGCCGACGCGGGTATCGATGCCGGTGACGAGAACGTCAAAGCCGGCCCTGCGGCCAAGCGCGGCGGGTGTGCCGTATTCCTCAATCGCTGCCGCGAAGACCAGCAGCAGGCTGGCCGCCAGACCGGGTGCGGAGAGTGGCAGGGTGATGCGCCAGAACGCTCGCGCTGGGGTGGCACCGAAAACCCGGCCAACATCGGCATAGCGCGCGCCGACCGCTTCGACGGTTCGCGACACCGCGAAATAGACGACAGGAAAGGTGTTGAAGGTCATGACAAGCGTCATGCCGAACAGCGAAAACAGAACCGGCGTCAGGTTGAAGCCGAGCAGTTGCTCGAGATAACCGCGCGGCTGCAAGGTCATGATCCAGCCAAGCGTCGCGATGTAGGGCGGAATCATGAAGGGAACGAGCAGAAGCACGTCCCAGACCGGCGCGAAGGGCACGCGGTAAAGCGCGCGGGCGACGCCAAGCGGGATCGCCAGAAGCGCAGACACGATCACCACACAGATGCCCAGGAGAACGGTGTTGCCCGTCATCCGCAGAAGGCGGGTGTCGGCAAGTGTTTCCCCAAGAAGCGAGAAAGGCTTCGCGAACGAGCCCGTCCCGATCTCGGGGAAGATTGCCTGAAAGACGATCGCGACGAAGGGTACGGCGACGACGATCACCAGGCTCCCCAGCGCAAGCCAGGCTGCCGGCGCGACGCCACCGATATCCTTCGTGCTCATGCTTCCAGGCTCAGTTGGTCCCGAAGACGTCGGAGATCTGCTGCAGAACTTCCTTGCGCTTGCCCTGAACGGTGGCCGCATCGTAGTTCAGCAGCTTCAGGTCGGCGATCAGCGGACGGTCGGCGGCAATGTCGGTGCGGGCCGGCATCAGATAGGTCTTGGCGACCAGCTTCTGGCCTTCATCGGACAGCATATAGTCGATGAACTTCTTGGCCTCGTCCTGATGCTTGGACCAGTTGAGGATCATGGCCGGACGCGGTGCGATGACGGTGCCGGATTCCGGGAAGATCACGTCGATGCTCTCGCCCTTGGCCTTGCTGCCGAAGGTGATGTAGTCGACGGCACCGAAGACGGCCGCCTTGGCACCTTGCAGCACCGGGTTCAGCGCTTCGGCATTGGCGCCGGCGATGGCCGCGCCGTTCGCCTTCAAATCCTTGAACAGCTTGAAGTCGTCCTGTCCGGCGAGAGCCGCCGTCAGTTCGAAGGCCGAGCCGGACTGGGCCGGGTCCGGAATGTTGATGAGATCCTTGAATTCCGGCTTGGCGAGGTCGCTCCATTCAGCCGGCTTCGGGGTGCCGCTGTTGGTGTTCCAGGCAATGCCGAGAGCCGATACGCCCTGAGCGACGGCGGTGTCGTTCTTCAGGAAATCCGGAACCTTTTCGGCATTCGGGCTAGTGTAAGACACGAGCCAGCCGCGCTTGGCGAAATCGGTCGCCGTATCCCAGGAGGCCGAGATCAGGACGTCGACGACCGGATTGGCGGCCTCAGCTTCGATACGCGCCATAACCTTGCCAGTCGTGGCCTGGAAGACGTTGACCTTGACGCCGCTCTCGGCGGTGAAGCCCTCGGCAAGCTTGTCGATGAGGCTCTGTGGGCCGGCGGTGTAGACGGTGATGTCGGCATGGGCGACGCCTGCCAGCAACAGCGACGATACGGCGCCGATGACGAGCCCCTTGATCGAATTCAGCATAGTGCGACCTTCTCTTTTTGCGTGGTGTGGTTTTCCTTCCCGAACCAGCGAATCCGGTCGGGGTCGATGGAAAGTCCGATCTGTTCTCCGGGGCGAAGCCGCGCGGCGCTCAGCAATTGCAGCTCGACATCGGGCGAACCGGAAAGCGCGACCGTCGCCAGATGGCCGTCGCCGCGGAACTGGGAACGCATGACCTTGGCCGGAAGCGCCTTCTGCGATGGCTCGCTCAACGCGACGGCTGCAAGCGGCAGCAGCACCTGCGCCTCATGATCACCGAATGGTGCTGTCTCATGGGCGACCGCATGATCGCTGCCGGCCAGAAACCAGGTTCCGTCGCGCCAAGAGACGTTCGCTGTTCCGCCCAGCCGCAGGAAGTCGGCCACCTCGACGTTTGCCGGGCGCTCGATGAGCGTTTCAGGCGATGCGAGTTGGGCGATTTCTCCGCCCCGCATGACCGCGACCTCATCGGCAAGCGTCAGTGCTTCGGCGTGATCATGGGTGACATAGATGGCGGTGAGCTGAAGCTCGGAAATGAGGCCTGCAAGCTCGCCCACCATGTTCTCGCGCAACTCGCGGTCGAGGTTGGAGAGCGGTTCGTCAAAGAGAATGAGTTGCGGCTCGGCGACAATGGCGCGGGCGATTGCCACGCGCTGCTGCTGGCCGCCGGAGAGGTCGCTGGAACGGCGGTCGGCATAGGCTCCCAGACCGACGCGCTGCAGAGCACGCATCGTTCGCGTCTGGCGTTCCGCCTTGGCGACGCCCCGCATCTCCAGCGGGAAGGATACGTTTCCACCGACCGTCAGGTGCGGCCAGAGCGCATAGTCCTGGAAAACCATGCCGAGATTGCGCCGTTCCGGCGGCGCGAAAAACCTGGTCTTCGCATCGGCAACCGGCTGGCCGGCGATATTTATGGTGCCTCGGGTCGGCTGCAAAAGGCCGGCAACGAGCCGCAAAAGTGTCGTTTTTCCACAACCTGAGGGTCCCAGAAGAGCAAGGGTCTTTCCCTTGCAAAGCGACAGGTCGATGGCCTTGAGGATGACCGTATCGCCATAGTGCAGCGCCAGATCGCGGGCGGATACTATATCTGCGGTCTGATCAATTCTCGTCAGCATAGACAAAGGCTTCTTCCAGCAATTACGGCTGAAATATTCGCCTTAGATGACAGATGGGTGACAGGCGGGTGACGGTTTTAAGTCGATGCAGGGAAAGATTCGAGCGCGATTTTGCCATCGGTGGAGACCGCTGTGCGCATGAAATGCGACAGCACGCCGTCATCGAAAGCGAGCCTCCTTCACCATTCTGCATGCCGAAGCCGACATCTCCGTGCGGCAGCAGACATAGCGTTCAAGCCCGTTTCACTCGAGTTTCAGAGGGTTCTCGAAACGGCTGAAATACGAATGTAGTCCCGGATGATTTGAGGAAACCGGACAATGTCAGTGAGAAACTGGCATAGGCGTCGTAAACGACCGGCTGCCTCCGATGGTTCGCTTCAAAATTGCCCGACCGCTTCCGCCCCCACTTCTGTCCCGCTGGAACGAACGATTACGTCTCGGACGGGGCGGAAGCCGGATAGAGGGTGTTGGAGGATCGCATTGTAAACACTGCAAGGGACCGCTTCGACTTCTAGCGCAGCAGGTCGGCGTTCGGGCAAAATCGTGTTTCAGGATTTTAACGCAGATTTCTCTAGTACCGTCCCCCTGAGTCGAGCGGGCACCCGCATATCCTGAGGGCACGAGTCCTCAGGATATGCGGGTGGATTCCGGCTGCATTATTCCGTGGGATACCGCAGTCTACTTAGGTGTGACGGATTTCCGTCCCGAGCACCTTCAGGCATTCGCGGATGAAGGCTGCGAGAGCGGTCCAACCCTTGGCTGAAACCATCGTGCCGTCCACATAGGCATCCGTCGGCGAAAGGTCGATAAAGGTGCCTCCAGCCAGCGTGACTTCCGGCTCGCAGGCGCCCAATCCGGCGACCTTCTTGCCGCGTACGACACCGTCGACCGCGATCAGGATCTGCACACCATGGCAGATCGTGAAGATCGGCTTGTTGGTTTCGTGGAAATGGCGGACCATCGCCTGGATACGCTTGTCGGTGCGGATGTATTCCGGCCCGCGTCCGCCCGCGCAATAGACGGCATGGTACTGGTCGAGCTGCCTCTCGGCCTCGGAGAATGTCTTGTTGATCGTGACGTAGTGGCCGAGCTTTTCAGTATAGGTCTGGTCGCCCTCGAAGTCGTGCAACGAGGTCTTTATGAGGTCGCCCGCATTCTTGTCGGGGCAGACGACATGGACGGTGTGCCCCACCGCTTCCATCGCCTGCTGATAGACGAAGATTTCGTATTCTTCGGTGAATTCACCGGTCAGCATCAGTATTTTTTTGCCGGACATGGCTTTTCCTCTAACTTGTCAGGAGGACAAGGCGCATGGGTGTGCACCTTGTCCTTCGGGGTAATGGCTCCAGCTCTCAGAACGGAGAATCCGGGAAGTAGTATTCCGCCGCATTGTCCTTGGTGATCAACGGTGCGTCGAGCTTGACGGCGCCACGGACCGGCGCCTGGCCCGCCAGATTGGCGACGGTCATGTAGATCGCCGTCTTGATCATGGCCGGCGGATAGGGCGTCTCGACCGGCGTCATTTCATCGCCGTCGATCACCTTCTTGACAATGTCCTTCATGCCGTTGCCACCGAGCGCAAGCTTGATGTCGGTGCGGCCCGACTGCTTGACGGCCTCGAGCACGCCGAGCAGCATGTCGTCGTCATTGGCCCAGACCGCATCGATATGCGGATACTTGGCCAGATAATCCTGCATCAACTTGAAGCCTTCGTCGCTGTTCCAGTGGGCGTACTGCATGTCGAGCACCTTGATATCGGTGCCCTTGATCGTGTCTTCGAAGCCCTTGATGCGCTCGTCGTCGATGACGGTTGGAATGCCGCGCAGCACGACGATGTCGCCCTTGCCACCCAGCTTGTCGATCATGAACTTCGCCGTATTGGTGCCTACCGCAATATTGTCGCCCGCGAGATAGAGGTCCTGGATGCCTTCATCCGTCAGACCGCGATCGACGACGGTGATGAAGGTACCCATGTCCTTGATAGCCTTGACCGGTTGGGTCAGTTCCTCGGACGTGTAAGGCAGGATTACCAGAGCATCGAGCTTTCGGCTGGCGGACAGATCTTCAAGCGCGCTGACCTGGTCGGCGGCCGATGGCGACGTTTTCACGACCACGTCGATATCCGGAAATGCCTTGTTGATTTCGTCGGCAGCGGCCTTCGCATGATAGACGACGCCGGCAGTCCAGCCGTGGTCGGCCGCCGGAATGGAGACTGCGACGACCTTCTTGTCAGCGGCAAGCGCGTGACCGGCCGCCATGAGTGCACCGATCGCGGCGGCCGCGATCCATTTCTTGCTAAGCATTTCTGGTTCCTCCGTTTATGGACCAAGTAAAGAAAGGGCCCGCCAGGTCCGGCGACGGGTTATTTCGAATTCGAAAAGCGCTGGACGAGCATGGCGATGATGATGATGACACCTTGCACCGCCGCCACGAGGTATTCGGAGACGAAGTCCGACAGCACCATCAGGTTGGCGATCAGTTCCAGGATGACGGCGCCGGCGATGGTGCCCCAGATGTGCCCCTTGCCCCCGCGCAACGCCGTGCCGCCGATGACGACGGCGGTAATGACCTGCAATTCCCACAACTGGCCAGTCGTCGGCGTCGCGGCTCCCAGCCGGGGTACGTAGCAGATGGCCGCGATCGCGACGCAAATCCCCTGGATCACATAGGCGACCGTGCGTGTCTTGATGATGGAGATGCCGGAATAGCGCGCGACATCCTCATTGGCGCCGACCGCCGCGCATTTGCGCCCGTATTTCGTCTTGTAGAGGATGAATGCCCCGACCGCCGCCACGGTGACCGAAATCAGGATAGGGATGGGAATGCCGACCACGGTGCCGAAATAGACCGGCCGATAAGCCTCCCTCAGCGAGCGGTCGATCGGGATCGTTCCGCCGTCCGTCATATAGGTGATCAGCGCGCGGAAGATGCCCATCGTGCCCAGCGTGGCGATGAAGGCCTCGATCTTTCCGACCGTCACGATGATACCGTTCGCCAGCCCGCACAGCAGGCCGGCGACGACGGCGATGACCATCCCGGCAGGGATAGCCCAGGTGCCGAGATCGGGGGCCATCATGTTCATGAACATGATGGTTATCCCAGTGATGAAGGCGACCATCGAACCCACAGACAGGTCTAGGCCGCCGGACGAGATGACGAAGGTCGCTCCTACCGCGATGACGGCAATGAAAGCGCTGCGCGTCACCACATTCGCAAGATTTGTCGCGGACAGGAAATCGGGGTTAATGAGGAAGCCCACGATCAGCAGGGCAGCAAGGGCAAGGAACGGACCGGCATCGGCCCATGAAATATTGAACTGCCTGTCTCCGCGCACCGGCGCGGTATGGGTTAGCGCGGTCAATGTGATCCTCCATGAACGGCGTGATGACCCCTCTCGCTGGTCGCGAGGAGCGCGATATTGCTCTCGGTCATCGTTTTTCCCGAAACCTCGCCGCTGATCCTGCCCTCGCGCATGACCAGGATGCGATCGCAGATGCCGACCAGTTCCTGCATCTCCGAGGATATGACGATGCAGGCTTTGCCCTGGCCGACGAGTTGCTGGATGAAGACATAGATCTGCGCCTTGTTGGCGATATCGATGCCTCGCGTCGGCTCATCGATGATGACCACCGACGGCGCGCTCAGCAGCACCTTGGCGAGCAGCAGCTTCTGCTGGTTGCCGCCCGAAAGCTGCCCTGCCTTCGCATAGAGGCTCTTGACCCGGATATCGTATTCCGAGACGGCTTCGGAGAGGGCCTGGTCCTCGCGACGGCGGCGCATCAGTAAGCCGGGATGGAACCGCCCCAGCGCCGAAAGCGTGAGATTCGGCGCCAGCCGCTCCTGCAACAGCAGGCCCTTACCCTTGCGATCCTCGGTCAGGTAGCCGATGCCGGCATCGATAGCGTCCCGCTGCGATCGTATGTGGACCGGGGAGCCATTTAGTTCGACCGACGCACTCGCGGGGCGCAGGCCCAGAATGCCTTCGAACAATTCAGTCCGTCCGGCACCGATCATGCCGGCGAAGCCTAGGATCTCGCCTTTGTGGACGGTGAAGGAGGCATCCTGCACGTAGCCGGGAACGGTCGCGCCGCGGACGGCAAGCATAGGCTCGTCGGTCCGGATTTCTCGCTTCGGCGGGTAAAGCGCGGCCAACTGGCGGCCTACCATGAGCGTTGCCATATCGATCTGGCTGAGCGTATGGCCCGGGTAAGTACCGATCATCTGGCCGTCGCGCAGCACCGTAACCTTGTCGGCGAGCCTCTGCACCTCGTCGAGACGGTGGCTGATGTAGAGCACTGCGATGCCGCGGGCCTTGAGATCGAAGATGATCGCCAGCAACCGTTCGACCTCGTCGCCTGTAAGCACGGCGGTCGGCTCATCGAAGATGACGACACGGTGGTCATCAAGCAAAGCGCGAGCTATCTGGACCAGCTGGCGGTCCGCCAACGAAATGTCGCGCACAAGCGCCGTCGGCGATACCTCGCAGCCGATCTCCGCCAGCTTCGCAGCCGCGATCCGGCGCATGCCGGCGTCATCGACAAGACCTTTCCTGGTGGGCTCGCGGCCGAGGAAAAGATTATCGGTGACAGTCAGAGCGTCCGCGAGCAGGATTTCCTGATGCACCAGCGCGATGCCAGCCGCCTGCGCCTGGTCCGGCTTGATGAAACGCACTCGCTTGCCCGCCATGGACAAGGTGCCTTTGGTCGGCTCGATATAGCCTGAAAGCAGCCGCATGAATGTCGATTTGCCGGCGCCGTTCTCGCCGATGATGGCGTGTATCTCGCCGGGAATGATGTCCAGCGTGATGTCCGACAGCACCGTCACCGCGCCATAATTCCGGGAAAGCCCTTCCGCGCGCAGCACCGGCTCAGCCTGTTGCTGAACCTGGATCGGCGTAGAGCCAGGGCATTCCTCAGTCTGGACAGTGTTGCTCATCGGCGTCACTCGAACGCAGGCAGGAGGCGGTCCCGCGAATTTTCGATGTGCACGCGCATCGCCTTCTCTGCGGCGGCCGGATCACCTGCTGCGAAGGCGACCAAGATCGCCTCGTGCTCATCAAGGGCCTCCTCGGTGACCCGCGAGTGGTACATCAGGCGGAAGATATGGAAATGCGTGTGTTGGTGGTGCACCGTTTCGCGGATGAGTTCGTTTTGCGCGAACTCCAGTATCTTGTCGTGAAAGACCGCATCCTGTCGGGCGAAGTTCGAGTAGCGAAGCCGCCTGTCTTCTCCCTCGCCTTTGGCCATGACGCCTGCGGCCTCGCGCAAAATGGCAAGCTGCTCTTCATTGAGTGCCTCGGCAGCCTTGGCGGCCGCGTTCGGCTCCAGCAACAGACGCAATTCGTAGAGTTCGTCAAAACGGCGCCGGGTGACCTGCGGCGCGGCGCGATAGCCGACCAGGTGTGTCTTCACCACCAGGCCCTCGCCCTCTAGGCGGCCCAAAGCCTCCCGGATCGGCGTATGCGAAACATCGAATTCCTTGACGAGGTTGTCGACAGTGATCCGTGATCCGGGCGCGATCTTCAGCGACATCAGTTGTGTGAAAATGGCCTCGTAGACGTCGTTCGACAGCCCTTGTGTCCGTTGGATACGGCCCGAAGACCGCGCTTCTTCTTCAACTGTCAGATTTGGGTTCTGCATCTGTTTGCCTCTTGACAGGAGCAAGGGCTAGCACGATGCTGCGGCGAATTCAATCCTATATCCTATACGATTTTGAAGAGGATTTACGTGAGAGTAGACGCGGATACCGCGCGGTCGCTGGCCATTGACCTGTTGAGACAGCGTAAAGCATCAGCCGACAATGCTTGTTCACAGGCAGATCTGCTTGTGCAAGCGGAATTGCGCGGCCATCCGTCTCACGGCTTGCAGCGTTTGCCCCGCCTGCTTGCCCGCATCGATCGCGGGCTGATCGACCCCCGCGCGACTGGTATTGGCACATGGCTCGCTAGTTCTGTGCTGGACGTCGACGGAATGATGGGGCTTGGCCCCGCTGTTGCGCTAGCCGCGCTGCAGCGGCTGAGGACAAGAGTCGATACTGCCGGTATCGCCATGGCGACGATCCACAACAGCAACCATCTCGGTATGCTCGCGCCTTATGTCGAGAAAATCGCGGAATGGGGCTGCGTCGGTATTGCGATTTCATCGAGTGAGGCACTCGTCCACCCCCATGGTGGTACGCGCGCCCTGCTCGGCACCAATCCGATCGCGATCGCCGTTCCCACGGCGGAACGGCCCATGGTGCTCGACCTTGCAACCAGCATCGTGTCGATGGGCAAGATTCACCACTATGCCGCAAGCGGCATGGAAATCCCCGAAGGCTGGGCAAGGGATGTACAGGGACGAGCGACAACCAATGCCGTAGATGCGAGGGCTGGCGCCATCGCACCGTTCGGCGGCGCGAAAGGCTACGGACTGGGCATTGCGCTTGAACTTCTTATAGCCGCGCTTGCAGGCACCGATCTCGCCCCTGACATTCGCGGCACCCTTGATAGCGAATTCGTCTGCAACAAGGGTGACGTTCTCATTGCAATCCGCGCAAGACCGGAAGCCGGACTATTCGAACGACTGTCCGCGTATCTGGATGTCGTCCGTCACTCGCCCCGTGCCGGGCTCGATCAGCCGATCACCATTCCCGGTGACAGGGCAGCAGCGCGCCGGACGGAGGCCCTGAAGAACGGCTTCAAGGTCGATGTCGCTCTTTGGGCAGAACTCAATTCACTCAGCCGACAATTTGCTCTCGAAGGACACAAGTCATGACCCTCTTTGCCGCCGCCCGCCTGCCTCGTGAAATCCTCTTCGGCAAGGGCCAGCGCCATGTGCTTGCCGATGTCGCCGTGAAATATGGACGTCGCGCGTTCATTTGCACCGACGAGCGTTTCGCATCGACGGCCGTCTTCGCGGAAATGATGGCTTCGCTGAAGCATGCCTCGGTCGATGTTCTGGTCCACGACCGTACCCAGCCGGACGTTCCGCGCGACAGCGTCGCCGCAGCCATCGCCGAGGTGAAGGATTTCGTACCTGACATGGTGATCGGGATTGGCGGCGGCAGTTGTCTCGATATGGCCAAATGCGCGGCATTGCTGATCAGTCACGGTGGTCGGCTCCAAGACTACTATGGTGAATTCAAGGTGCCGGGTCCTACCCTGCCCGTCATTGCCGTTCCGACCACGGCCGGCACCGGATCGGAAGTCACGCCGGTCGCTGTCATCTCCGATCCGGATCGGACGCTGAAGGTCGGCATTTCGAGCCCGCATCTCATTGCTGCAGTCGCGATTTGCGACCCCGAACTGACCGCGTCCTGCCCTCCTTCGCTGACTGCCATAGCCGGCGCCGATGCATTGACCCACGCGATCGAGGCTTTCACCGCCGTAGCGCGCGAAGCCGACCCGACCCTGCCACAAAAGCATGTCTTCGTTGGCAAGAGCGCGCTTACCGATCATTTCGCTCTCCTGGCCATCAAACTTCTGGGCCGCAGCCTCGAAGCCGCATATCGCGACGGGTCGGATGAAGCCGCGCGCGCCGATGTGATGATGGGAGCGATGGCGGCAGGCTGCGCATTCGGCACGGCCGGTACGGCCGCCGCTCATGCCATTCAATATCCTGTCGGCGCTCTCACCCACACGGCCCACGGGCTGGGTGTGGCGACGATGCTGCCTTATGTGATGACGTACAATTTGCCCGCCGCGACCACGGAAATCGCACAGGTCGGCGCCGCTCTCGGATTGGCCGAAGCAGGAAAAACCCCCGGGGAGATGGCAACGGCGACAATCGTAGAGATAACCAGGCTGTTCGCCGCCATCGGCATACCGGCAACACTAGCGGACCTTGGACTGCCTGCCGACAACGTGGACTGGACGGCAGAGCAGGCCCTCGGCATCGACCGGCTGATCAAGAACAATCCACGCCCCTTTGACCTTGATGCGATGCAAAGGCTCGTAAAGGCCGCTCACACTGGCAACCTGGCCGCCAGCGCAATCTGATCGCCGCAAGCCGCACTCATCAACATCTCCACACCGTACGACGAGGAACCGAACATGTCCGATCACAACAGTTACGCTAGAGGGCTTTACATCGATGGGCAGTGGCGGCCATCGTCGAGCGGTCGCGTCATTGAGGTATCGGACCCTTCGACCGAGAGCGTGATCGCCGCGGTCCCCGACGCCACGCTCGATGACGCCGCCGCGGCTGTCGAGGCCGCATCAAGGGCAGCGAAAGGCTGGCGGGAAACAGCGCCGCGCAAGCGCTCGGAGATTCTGAGGCGCTGTTTCGAGCTGATGACGGAGCGTGCCGAGACGCTGGCCGAACTCATCTCGCTGGAAAACGGCAAGGCCTTGCGCGACGCCCGCGGCGAAGTAGCCTACGCGGCTGAGTTCTTCCGCTGGAACGCCGAGGAAGCCGTGCGCATCAGCGGCGAGTTCGGCCTGTCGCCATCGGGTCAGAACCGGATCATCGTCGATTATCAGCCTATCGGCATCTGCGTTCTCATTACCCCCTGGAATTTTCCCGCAGCCATGGCAACGCGCAAGATCGCACCGGCTTTGGCAGCAGGCTGCACGGTAGTCCTCAAGCCCGCCAGCGAGACACCGCTGACCGCCTATGCTCTTGCGGCGATCTATGAGGAGGCTGGCATTCCACCCGGCGTCATCAACGTTTTGACGACATCCAATCCCGGCCCCGTGACCGCCAGCATGCTGGCCGATCCGCGCGTGAGAAAGCTCTCCTTCACAGGCTCGACCGGCGTCGGCCGCACGCTTCTCGCCGAGGCCGCGAAACATGTCATCTCATGTTCGATGGAACTGGGCGGCAATGCGCCGTTCATCGTCTTCGACGACGCCGACCTGGAAGCGGCTCTCGACGGCGCGATGGTCGCCAAGATGCGCAATGCCGGCGAGGCCTGCACCGCCGCCAACCGCATCTACGTTCAGGCCGGCATTCACGACGCTTTCGCCGATGGCCTGCGCGGGCGCATGGCCGCCTTAAAGGTCGGCCCGGGCGTCGAGACCGATACCGAATGCGGCCCGATGATCACCGCCAAGGCCGTAACCAAGATCGACCGGCTGGTAAGGGACGCTGTCGACCGGGGCGCCGAGGTGCTTTGCGGCGGTGCGGTCCCGAATGCAAAGGGTTATTTCTACCCGCCGACCGTACTGCGCAACGTGCCCGCCGATGCCGAGATGGCACACGAGGAGATATTCGGACCCGTCGCGCCGATCTCGCGTTTCGAGGACGAGAACGAGGTTATTTCCCGCGCCAATGACACCGAATACGGTCTCGCCGCCTATATCTACACGCGTGATCTAGCCAGGGGCATGCGCGTAGCGTCCAAGATCGAGTCCGGCATGATCGCGCTCAATCGTGGCCTGATGTCCGATCCGGCGGCGCCTTTCGGCGGCGTCAAGCAGAGCGGGCTGGGCCGCGAAGGCGGGCAGAAGCATGGCATTGCCGAGTTCATGGAGGCAAAGTACATCGCCGTAACAATATGAGCGAAAGAACATGACCAAGGACCCTTTCCGTACGCGTGATTATGTCACCGATTTCGATGCGATCGTCGCTGATATCGTCAGCCGCAGCGAAGAAGCCCGAGCGAACATTCCAATGATTGCCGATGTTACCTACGGACTGACTCGGGCCGAAACTGCCGATCTATTCTTTCCTGAAGGTAGGCGTGACCGTCAGCCGGTGCACATATTCATCCATGGCGGCTATTGGCGTATGTTCTCCAAGGGCGACTATTCCTATATCGCCGAGACCGTGACGCGCGCCGGGGCGATCGCTGTCATCATCGACTATGCACTGATGCCTGCGGTGAGGATGGCGACAATCGTTGATCAGGTCCGTCGCGCTAAGCAATGGGTTGTCGAGCATATAGCCGACCTGGGCGGTGACCCGGATCGCCTGACGGTAAGCGGACATTCCGCCGGAGCGCATCTCGCGTCAATGTTGTTTGACGACGATGCAAATCCCTCCGGAATAAAGGGGGCTTTGCTACTTAGCGGGCTCTACGATCTGAAGCCGTTGCAGCATTCCTTCCTGGCCGCCGAGATTGCCATCACCGACGAGGAAGTGGAGCAGTTCACCCCGCTCACGCACCAGTTCGATCCGTCGGTAAAGGTCGATATCCTTGTAGGCGAGCACGAAACGTCACCTTTTCATGAGCAAGCCAAGGGGTTTGCGGCCCATCTGACAAATCAGCAGCTACATGCTTCACACTCCTCTTTTGCCGGCAATCATATGAGCGGCATCCGCGATCTCGGAATAGCTGGCACCGCAGGTGCAAACGCGCTCGAAAGTGTTATCGGTCTTTGAGACCGCAGGGGGACGGATCTTATAACGGAAGGAGCTTCTCCGAAGTCGCCGCTCGAAGAACGTCAAATCGTATTCGAGGTCTGAGCACCTCAAAGGGATACGTATGAGGCTTGAGCGACCAAGGCGACCCTGAAAGCCAAGAGTCGAGCCGATTTTTCGCCTTTGCTTAGTCGTTAAACAGCAGTTTGATCAGTGGTGCAGTGGGGCCGCTTGTTGAGCGGCAGTTATCCGCAACACACATATAGAACCGGACTGCCCGGTTCCAGCCTCCTTTCAGCCAAAGTTTGCTGGTCGGCAACGCACATTTAAGTCAGATATTGAAGAACTCATTGCGGCTTACCAAAAGCAGATATTAAAGGCACGGATGTCGAGGCACACGTGCTCTGGAAGAAACATCGCCTCCATCAGGTCAACAATAGGATCGTTGGCGACCGCTCATCAGCTGTCCCTTTCTGGCGTATCGCCGTCAAGAAACTGCTGCAGCCGAGGCACGACGAAATCGAGGAACACGCGCACACGCTGAGGCACCCTCGCTCCCCCGAGGAAGACGGCGTGTATCTGCTCTTCGTCCGACGCGATCACGTCGGCCAGTACCTCCACCAGGCGACCGGAGGCAAGATCGGCCCGCACGTGATAGTCGCCCATGCGCGCGAGCCCTACGCCCGCGAGCGCCATGCGGCGCACCGTCTCGCCGTTGTTGGCCAGCAGCGAGCCCTTCACCGCGCGGTCAACGATGCGCCCGCTTTCCTTGATCGGCCAGACCGGGGCGGCGCGTCGGAAGTTGAAGCCCAGGCAGTTGTGCCGCGCGAGATCGTCGACGGTGAGCGGCGTGCCGTGCCGCTCGAGATAGGCGGGCGAAGCCACGATCTTGCGCCGCGCCACGCCGATCCGGCGCGCAACCATGCCGGAATCGGGCAAGGGGCCTATACGGAACGCGATGTCAGTGCGGTCGAGATAGAGGTCAACGATCTCGTCCGACAGGGAAAGGTCGACCGTGACGTTGGGATAGGCGCGCCAGAACTCCGGCAGGATCGGTTCCAGCCCCAGCACGCCTAGCGCGACTGAGATGTTGACTCGCACCGTGCCGCCGGTCGTCGTAGCACCCTGCGCCAGTTCCCGCTCGATTTCGTCGAGGTCCTGCAGCAGGGCCTGGCTGCGCTCGTAATAGATCTGTCCCTCCGCCGTCAGCGATAGCCGCCTTGTGGACCGTTCCACGAGGCGAACGCCGAGCCGGATCTCGATGCGAGAGATGAGCTTGCTGACCGTTGACGGTGTCATCCGCAGCAGGCGCGCCGCCTCCGAAAAGCTGCCCGCCTCCACCACCCGCAGAAACACCTGCATCTCGCCTGCACGATTGTCCATCACCGCATTATCTTTGATTTCGTTTCACAGATGAAGTGGAAACCGGACGGATTATCAAGTTCCGGGCGATGCCCTATCTCATGCTCACGAACGAAGCACGTCTCCCGAAAGTGAAATGCAGTTTTTGGAGATACGCGCAATTGGACGCTTCCAGAAGGAGATTTCGATGCAAACCGTTACCACGCATGGCGCGACCATCCCCGCCCTCGGCTTCGGCGTGTTCCGCATGTCGGATGAAGAGGTGGAGCATGTGATCCCGGCTGCGCTCGAGGCCGGCTTTCGCCATTTCGACACTGCCCAGATCTACCAGAACGAGGCGGCCCTCGGCCGTGCGCTTCAGGCCGCGGGGGCGCGGCGGGACGATCTTTTCCTGACGACCAAGGTCTGGGTCGACAAGTACAGGCCTGACGATTTCGCGGCCTCGGTCGATCAGAGCCTCGACAAGCTGAAAGTGGACCGCGTCGATCTGCTGCTCTTGCACTGGCCGGCCGACAAGGTGCCCGTCGCAGCACAGATCGAGATGTTGGACGCCGTGCAAGCCGCCGGCAAGACCAAATTCGTCGGCGTCTCCAACCAGAACATCGCGCAGATGCGGGAGTCGGTGGCGCGCTCCAGCGCACCCATAGTGACCAACCAGGTCGAACTGCATCCCTATCTGCCTCAGCATGCGCTCGCCGCAGCGGCGAAAGCGGCTGGCGTCGTCGTCACCGCCTACTACGGCATGGCCGACGGCGCGGTGCCGAAGGATCCGGTTCTGCAACAGATCGGCGCGAAATACGGCAAGAGCGCTGCGCAGGTCGGTCTGCGCTGGCTGGTGCAGCAGGGCCACATCGCCCTATCCAAGACCGCCAAGCCCGAGCGGGTGAAGGAGAACATCGCGATCTTCGATTTCATCCTCGACGAGGCCGACATGGCCGCGATCACCAAGCTGGCCAGGCCGGATGGCCGGATCGTCAGCCCAGCCGGCCTCGCGCCGGAATGGGACGCCTGAGGCCGGCCTGAAGGCAGGCAACGGTTCGGTCCGGAACACACGCAATGCAATCGTTCTAGCCGCATTCACATCGTGCGAGGCAATCCCGCCTTGCCGCAGAATGCCCTGAGGAGTCTTTATTATGGACGTGCAGACGTCAGCGGCCGCACCTACCGCAACATCCTCACATGCCCGCTGGGCGCTTCTCGCTCTTGCGATCGGCGCATTCGGCATCGGCACGACTGAATTTTCGCCGATGGGGCTTCTCCCCGTCATCGCCAAGGGTGTTGATGTGTCGATCCCGACGGCAGGGCTCCTCATAAGCGCCTACGCGATCGGCGTCATGGCCGGGGCGCCAATCATGACGCTCGCCTTCAGCCGCTTCGGCAAGCGCACGGCGCTGATGCTTCTGATGGGTATCTTCACCGTCGGCAACCTCATGTCGGCGATGGCCCCGGGCTACTTCACATTACTGATCGCCCGGCTGGTCACTAGCCTCAACCACGGCGCTTTCTTCGGCCTCGGTGCGGTCGTGGCAGCGAGCGTAGTGCCGAAGGAAAAGCAGGCCAGCGCGGTGGCCGCCATGTTCATGGGGCTGACCATCGCCAATATCGGCGGCGTGCCGGCGGCCACCTGGGTCGGCCAGCAGATCGGCTGGCGCATGGCCTTCGCCGGGACGGCGCTGATCGGTATAGCTGCGATCGCTGCGCTGTGGGTTGCCCTGCCGAAGGGCGAGCGCGGCGCGATGCCCGACGTGAAGCGCGAACTTCTCGTTCTTGCCCGGCCCGCCGTACTGCTTGCCATGGCCACCACCGTCATGGGTGCGGGCGCCATGTTCACGCTCTATACTTATGTCGCCCCGACGCTGGCGGCGCTGACGGGCGCTTCCGCCGGCTTCGTGACACTGGGGCTGGTGCTGATAGGCACGGGCTTCACCATCGGCAACCTGCTGGGCGGGCGGCTGGCCGACTGGTCTCTTGACGGTGCCACCAAGATCTTCCTCGCGGCGCTGGCCGCGATCATGCTCGTCCTGCCGCTGGCATTCGCCAGCCATACGGGGGCGGCCATTGGCCTGCTCTTCTGGGGTGCGGCGGCATTCGCCATCGTTCCGCCCGTGCAGATGCGGGTGATGCAGGCGGCCTCGGAAGCGCCGGGGCTGGCTTCCTCCATCAATGTCGGGGCCTTCAACCTTGGCAACGCACTGGGCGCCGCGATCGGTGCAGCGGTCATCAGCATGGGCCTCGGCTATGCGGCCGTCCCCATCGCCGGTGGCCTGCTGGCGGCTGCGGGGTTTGGCATAGTGCTCATCGGTGGCCGCGAAAATGCATCGCAACTCGAAACATGTGGAGCCTGAAGCAGTGCCTCAGCACTTCAAGCAAAATTAAAGCCGCGCCCGTGTAGCGCAGGGGAAAGGGCCCATTCAATGCTGTCCGACTCGATCGGTATGAACCGCTCGAACCGCGTCGGCATGTCCGTATGGTATCTCGATCCTTCGCTGCAAGGCGATGAGCTTCTGGCGGTTTCACGGGGTGCTGGACCAGCCCAAGTCTCCTGCGCCGGTTGCAAGCTGCTGGGGTGACATTGGATGGTGACACACGCGATGGTCCCGGTCGCTGCCGATGACGCACAACTTGCCCACGGATTTGGGCGGCAAGGCTTCTTTGGTCGCAGCATGTCTGATGGGCTCGCCGAATTCCACCCTCAGAGTACGGCTCGCTGCGCCTAGGCTGATATCTATTTCGCTTCTCGGCAGAACGGCAACTACCTTACCTGCGCTGGAAGCATCACGCTTGCTGGATTGCGGAAAGTTTCCATTCTCCACCCTTTTGGCGTGTAAAGGTCCACAGTTCAGTGGTCTCCGTTGGCCGGTCGGCGTCGCCCTCTACGATCTTGCCGGTTCCCCTATCTCGTGTCACGTCACGCGATGAATAGCGCAACGCTGCCGTCGCGTAGTCACGATCGTTCTCACGCCAGCTTTCGGCAATGTCGGCCTGTAACAGATTGACATCCGAAACGTCGTTGCGGACGCTGTTTTGAGCATTGTTTGCCAATTCTTCAGACAGATAAGAAACCATTTCGGCTGTCACCAGGCGGCGCAGCGCACCATGGTCTTCACGCCCGAACGCTTCTTGAACTTCCGTCAGCATTCGCTGGAAGGTATCCAGATCGTCCTGGGCTAGCGTTATCTCCTCCGACGCAACGACTTCGGTCCCACCGCCCGTCCCGATGCCAGAATTATCGGCCGTCGAAGCGTTGGGCGCTTCACGTGGGTAAGAGTGAGCGTGCCCGAAACTGGTCGAGTCGTTGGAAAGGCCGGCTCCGGCCATCGCTGGAGTCGCTGATCGCGGCCGTAAAAAGCGGATGGCTAGCATAATCGCACCGCCGATCAGCAGCACCTGGACGAGAAAGCCGAAGATGCCGGCCAAACCGCCAAAGCCCTGCCCCAGCAGTAGGCCCAACAGACCACCCAGCAACAGGCCGCGCATCATCGATCCGCCAAAACCACTCAGGAACCCCGGGCGCTGCATGCCTACCGGCTGCCGGCGTGCCGCGTTGCTGGCACCGGTGTTGGGCGTCATCGAACGCTCGACCGGCGCGGTTTGCGCTGGTGCCGTCCTCGTCGGTGGCGCTGCCTGAAATGTGCGCGCACCGCGGCTGCCGAAGCTGCCACCGCGGCGGGCTTCCGCATGATCCATCGCGACCATGGAGAAAGCCAGAAACAGGCCCGCGAACAAGGCTGCAAATCGGACGGTGGGCAAAGTCGACATCAGCAATTCCTCAGTGGATGCAGGGGGGGCTGTTGGGTATCCTCAAGAAGCGTCCGCAACGAGAGGAAGCGGATGTTCCTGCCTCGCAGGCCGGCGCGGTCAGTCGAACAATTCTTCGAGGAATGACTTTCTGCGCTTGGGATACCGATGGTCACGCGAGCGTTCATGATCGTCATCGTAGCCACGCCCCTGCTGGGGGGCCTCGTATAGGACGATGGTTGCGGCGCGGGCGCAGTTTCCCTGCTGGCGCGCTCGATGATTTTGTCGAGTTCGCCACGATCAAGCCAGATGCCGCGGCACTGCGGGCAGTAGTCAATCTCGATGCCTTGGCGCTCGCTCATCACCAGAGCAACACGACAGGAAGGGCAGTTCAGACCGGGGGCGGAAGACATGATGCGAATCTCCGGATCGACTTGGGACCTGAGCCCCTCAAACCGGATTGATGATCTTCAATACCATGGAGTGGGCCCAATTTTCGCGGTCCGACATCACGATCGCTCGAAGGCGACAGTCAGAGGGGCCCGGCCCGCTTCTGCGATTTGGGGATGGCGCAAGCGAGTTTCAAGACTGGCCATAATTAAAGCGATCCCCGGCCGATTATTTTCTCGTTGGGCGTTCCAAGAACGCCAGATTTCAAAATCAGATACAGCGCCTGACCTCCTCGGAATTCGTCAACGGCCGCGCTTAATGCCAGTGGGGGCTGCGCGTCGCGTTGTCGAGGGTATCGCCTTGCCGGCTCGTACGTCATCGACCAGAGTCAACGTCGAAACCGTGGTCCCCCGCCAGGATAGGTGTTCGGGCCAGTAACGGTGAGCGTTTCAGCACCATCCGTGGCCAGTGAGCTGATGCCCGAGAAGGTCCCGGCCGTCGATTGGGCGAACACCAGCACAGCATTGTTTGTCATACCGCCCCGGAGGCTCGTCGTGTCGTCGATATTCGCCGCAACCGATCCTGCGACCAAACTACGGCGGGGCCTCGCTGGGAGGTTCCACTGCGCCCTCTTATGCGACTTTCGAAGCACGAAGCTGGACCTGTGAGGTCCCATGGCGCCTGCAGAAGTTAAGCACCGCTCTGGCGCCGACGCCAGTGTTCGATCAGGGTGTGGAATATCTCGCCGTTCAGCGGGCCATTGCGCAGGCCGTCCCCTCTGCACGTCTTACAGCCATCCGCCCGGTGACGTAGCTACAGGGTCAGAACCCGGCGAGCGGTTGAATTCTGCTGCCATCCGTGAACCGTGAGAAGCTGAAGGGTGTGGGATCAATCACCGGCGTCACGCCGGAGGCGATCTGTGCGGTGAGCTTTCCTGCGCCTGGCCCAATGCCGAAACCATGCCCCGAATAGCCGGACGAAAGGACGAGTCCCGGCACGGCAGCGATTTCCGAAATGACCGGAACGAGATCCGGCGTAGCGTCGATCATGCCCCCCCAACTCGAAGCCGTGGGCACGGAGCCGAAGGCCGGGAACGCCAATTCCAGGTTTCGGCGCGCACGCGCGATTTCTGCAGCCGACGGCTCCGGGTCGAGGGTACGAACTTTCTCGAAAGGTGAGACGGCATCCATGTCCCAGTGCCGGGTAAGTCGCCACTCATCGAAGAATGCGCGGCCGAAGCGCAGCGCAATACCTGACCATTCCTGGCGCAGAAGCGGGATGAAATCGGTAAGGAAACGGAAGCTGTCGGGCACCACCTGGGCGACGACCGAGCCACTGGACACCGTGTAGCCGCCGTCGAGCCGCTTGCGCAGCGCGAGCCCCGGCCCCCATGCGGCGATTGCCGGGCCCTCCGTTGTCGGCATCGTGCGCAGCACCGAGGCAAGAACCTTGAGTTGAGGGAAGCGGATGCCGACCGTCGCGGCAAAAAGGCTGGACCACGCACCACCAGCGAGCACAACCCGGTCGGCACGGATGCGGCCACGCTCGCTCACCACTCCCGTGACCCGACCTGCCTGCATATCGAGGCCGCGCACGGCACAGCGCTGCAGGATGGTCGCTCCCAGCCCGCGGGCCGCGCGCGCGATTGCGGGTGCAGCAAGGCTCGGCTCGGCAACGCCATCGCCCGGAGTGTACAACGCGCCCGTCCAGCTCCGGGCAGCCCCGGTCAAGACCTCGTTGACCTGTGGCCCACGCAACAGCACGGATTCAATGCCGTTCTCACGCGCATGGGGCAGCCACGCCTCACGCTTGGCATAGGCCGCTTCGTCGGGACAGATATAGAGGGTTCCGGTCTGCCGGAACCCGGTTTCATCGTTAATCCGGTCATTCAGGCCGCGCCAGATCGACAGGCTTTCCAGCATCAACGGAATTTCGCGCGGATCGCGCCCCATCGAACGGCACCAGCCCCAGTTGCGGCTGGACTGTTCGCCAGCGATAACGCCCTTCTCGCAAAGAACGACACGCAGACCGCCCTCGGCCAGGAAATAGGCGGTGGAAACGCCGATGATACCACCGCCGACCACCACCACATCGGCATCCGTCGGCGCCTGTGGATCGTCGTCCACCGTAGCGACCTCGATCGGCATTACGCGACCTCGAGTGGCGTGTCGCCGCTACCGACCAGCATCTCGACGCCGTTGTCGGTCAGCGCATAGGTGCCGCCCTGGATGACGCCGAGTCCTTCGTCCGGGAATTGCAGGTAGGCATGCAGTACGAACACCATCCCCTTTTCCATGCGCTGGTCGGGTCCGCGGCTGATTTGCAGCGGCTCCAGCCAGATCGGTGGGTATGCGACGCCGATGCCGTAGCCGAAACGCATTACCGCCGCGTCTTCCATGCCGGCCGCGCGCACCGGTCCCAGAGACGCTTCCTCAATGTCGCCGACATGCACGCCCGGAGCAATGGCTGCCGTGCCGGCCGCGAGGCACTGGCGCGCCACCTCATAGACCTTGCGCGCCCGCGCATCCGGCTCGCCGGCCGCCATCGTGTGGATCGCAGTCGCATGGTAGCGCGCCGAAACACCGGCGAACTCGGCATGGACCAGGTCGCCCTTTACGATGACGCGACTGCGGGGCGTGGCATGGCCGCCTGCCGAGCGCTCGCCCCCCGACAGTTCGGTGGGGATCGACCAGTAATCGCTGCCCGAAACGCGCATCGCATTTTCGATCTGGGCGGCAAGTGCGATCTCGGTCATGCCGGGGCGCAGCGCGCGGCGCATCGCTTCAAGGCCGGCCTTGGCATGGCCGGCGGCTTCGCGCAGACAGGCCAGCTCGGCTGGGGATTTGATAAGGCGCGGCAACCCCATCATGGCGGTGGAATCGACGATCTCCGCCGGCGCAAGCGCATCGGCAAGAGCAAGGCCCAGCGCATGGGGCAAGGCATAGGTCTGCGTCTCGATCGCCACCTTTCCACCCCTCATCCCCTTCTCCTTCGCCACAGAGGCGATAGTGCCAGCGACGTTGTCGAACATCAGCCTGTAGGGCCGGATATCCCGCACCCAACTGCTTTCGTAGGCGAGCGACAGGTCGGTATCACGCAACACGATGGTCGGCTCGTCGTCATCCGCCGTGAAGATGAGCGCCTGCGGGCTGTTGACGCTCACCCAGGAATCGTAGCCGCCGTAATAGTAAAGCGATTCCGGCGCCATGCTGATGCAGTACTGGATGCCACGTTCCTTCATCAGCGCGCGCACCTGCCTGAGACGCGCCCTATGCTCGGCCTCCTCGAACGTCGCGAATTTTCCCCTCATCGTCCTACTCCCTTTTCACTGAACAACATGAGGCGCTCGGCGTCGAAATTGACGGCGACGCGCCCTCCTTCCTCGATCGGCGGCGGTTCGCCGCGACCCTCCGCGCGCCATACGACGCCGGATGCGAGCTCCAGATCGACACGGTGCCAGCTGCCGCCGAAGATGACGGAGCGCACGGTCGCACCGACCTCGTTGACGGCACTGGACGGCTCACCCGGTCGCAGCCGCAGATGCTCCGGCCGCAAACCGCAGACTATCCGGCCGGAGACCTGCGAGTCGCCGCGCCGGGCCATCAGCGGCCCAAGCGGCCCGTCAACCCGGACATCACCGTTTGCCGCATCGGTTACTTCACCAGCCACTTCGTTCAGGTCGCCGACGAAGCGTGCGACCAGCAAATCGTTCGGCGAGCGATAAAGATCGGCCGGCGGCGCCATTTGCCGGATGGCGCCATTCGCCATGACAGCCACCTGGGTGGACATGGTGAATGCCTCTTCCTGATCATGGGTAACGTAGATCATGGTGATACCGCTGCGGCGCTGGAGACTGCGCAACTCCACGGCAAGTTGTTGACGCAGTTGCCGATCGAGTGCGCCGAGCGGTTCATCCAGTAGCAACATGGCCGGCCGGAAGACGAGCGCACGCGCCAGGGCCACCCGCTGCTGCTGCCCCCCGGACATCTGGCCGGGATACCGTCCGCTGAAGCCCTTCAGCCCGACCAGGTCCAGCGCTTCCTCAACCCGTTGTGCGGTTTCCTCTTTCGAGACGCTGCGCACCGATAGCGAGAAGGCGACATTCTCGCCGACCGTCATATGGGGGAACAGGGCATAGTTTTGAAATACGAAGCCGATATCGCGGCGCTCCGGCAGCAGGCCGGTGATGTCGCGCCCGGCAACGCGGATTCGCCCTTCGGCCGGCGCGATCAGGCCGCCGATAATGCGCAGCAGTGTGGTCTTGCCCGAGCCGCTGGCACCCAGCAAGGTAAGGAACTCTCCGCCTGCAATACGCGTCGAGACGTCATCGAGAACGGTGAGAGCGCCATAACGATGGGTGATGTTCTCGATGGTCAGTTCGCTTCCCCGGCCGGGCGCAGCCTTCGACGTGGAACTATCCATTGTTGCCTCCAAACCCGCTCAGGCGACGCCTGCGCGCTGCCGAAAGCACCGCATAGGCGAGACCGCCGATCAGGACGACGGCCATGAGCATCGTCGAGACCGCCGCGACAGCAGGCGTCACTTCGGTTTGTATGTGGTTGAAGATATGGACTGGCAGTGTGGTGCGCCCCGTAGAGAGGAAGAGCGCCACGACCGGCTCGTCCCAGGACGTGACGAAGGCGAAGATCGCCGCCACGGCCAGGCTGGGCGCGATCATCCGCGCCGTGACCGACAGGAAGGCGCGCACGCGCGAGGCTCCCAGCGTCCGCGCCGCCTGCTCAAGTTCAGTGCCCATCGAACGCAGCGCGTTGCTGGCGATCAGAACCGTCACCGGGAGGGCAAGCAAGGTGTGCCCGGCGACATAGCCTATGACGGTATCGACAAGATGCAGCCGGTTCGCGATGTCGAAGAGCGCTATGGCGATCAGGATCACCGGCACGATCAGCGGTGCAAGGAAGAGCGCGGCCATGAAACGGCCGAACGGAAGGTTACCGCGCACCAGGCCGATCGCCGTGAGCAGCCCGAGCACGGTTGCCGTCAAGGCAGTCAGCGCTGCCACCTTGAGGCTCAGCCAGGCGGAGGCGAGCCAATCCGGGTCGGCAAAGAAACTGGCATACCAGCGGCCTGAAAATCCCTTCGGCGGAAAGGTGAGATAGGTCGTCGACGTGAAGGAAAGCAATACCACGATCACCAGTGGAGCCAGCAGGAAGACGAAGACCGCCACCGTGAACAAGAAACCGATGCCGACCGGCCAGCTGAGGCGCAGGCGTTCGGTCCGCGAAACGCCTTTCTGGCTGCCGCCACCAACGACGGCCATGTCGTTTTCTCCGAAGAAACGATTGAAGCCGTAGAACAGCACCAGCGTCAGCACCAGCAGCACCGTGCCCATGGCGCTGGCGCTTCCCCACCGGGCGATATTGACCTGCTGCTGAATGTAGGTCGACACGGTCAGGTCCGAGCCACCGCCGAGAATGGCCGGAGTCAGGAAGAAGCCCAGGCTGATGACGAAGACCATGGTGGTGCCCACCATCACGCCGGGTCTGGTCAACGGAACGAAAATGCGCAGCAGAGCCTGTCGCATGCCGGCCCCAAGAGTGCGCGCGGCATTTATCAACTCATTATCGATGCCGATCATGGTCGCGTAGAGCACCGCGATCATGTAAGGCAGCAGGTAGTAAACCATGCCTATGACAGTGGCGGCGGTGGTGTACATCAGCCCGAACTGCGGCAAGATCTGCGTGAAGGCAAACAGCCGTACCAGTATCGATGTCCAGAACGGGAACAGCGCCAGCAGCAGCAGTGAGCTCCCCCATCTACCCGGCAACCGGGACATGAAGAAGCAGACAGGATAGGCCAGGAGCAATGTCGCGACGGTGGCAGCCACCGCAACGGCGAAGGTGTTTTGCAGGATTACTCGGTAGAGCGGATCGGCAAGCAGTTCGGAATAGTTCGCCAGCGCAAAGCGAGGCGCCTCGAAGGAAAGGCGGCCTTCGGGATCGAAACTGCGCAGCAGCACGCCGCCAAGCGGAAACAGGAACGTGGCCATCAGGAAAAGCAGGCCAGGCAGGACCAGCAGCGCGGCCCTGTTGGGTCTGTAACGCATGTCGCCTTCCTTGCCGCATCCCGCGGGACGACGGCTTCGATGGATGATGGTCTAGACGGCCGGGCGGGCCCGGCCGCAACTGTCCTCGTCCGCTATTGCGGGATATCGCCGCTGACGACCCAACTGTTGAACAGCTTCAGGACGCTGTCGATATTTTCCATATAATAATTGGCGTCCTCATGGATGGCGGTGCTGGTGTTTTCTCCGGCAAGGACCCAGGGCTTGATCTCTTCGGGAATCGCTACCTGGTCCTTCATCGGCATCAGAACGTAGGCCGTCTGCGCGACGAATTTCTCCTGCGCGGCACGGTCCTCGATCATCAGCTTCAGGAACGCCTGCGCGGCTTTCTCGTTTTTTACGCCCTTGGGAATGGTGACCGGGGTGTAGTCCCAGATGGTATGCCCCCAGGCGATCGCGAACGGGGCATCGTTTGCGCGGATGGCGTCGGAGACGGGTCCGTTCCAGACCAAAGCGATGTCGCAGGCGCCGGACATGAGCTGCTGGACGCCCTGTGACCCCGTGTTCCACCATACTATGTCGTCACGGATCTTGTTGAGCGACGCAAGCGCGCGCTTCACGTCGAGCGGATAGAGCTTGTCGGGAGCAACGCCGTCGGCCAGCAGTGCCGCTTCCATGGTGCCGCCGAATTGCGGGTACTTGTAGAGGCAGCGCTTGCCGGGGAAGGAGGCCGTGTCGAAAATATCCTCCAACTTCTGGGGGTGCTTGCCGTTTGTGGGCCATTTTCCGGTGTTCCATGCGACCACGGCCGCATAGGGATAGCCGTAAATCGCGGTCTCGTCGTAGGTGCCGTCTTCCAGCTTGTCCACGGGCACGATGCTTGTGTCGATCTTGGCGAGCAAACCAGCCTTCTGGGCCAGGCGCAGATCGCTCATGGTGGAGAAGGCGACGATCTCCCACGGCACGTTGCCACTTTGCTGTGCAGCCTCCAGCTTGGCGATGCCGCAGCAGAATGTGTCGAAGCTCATGGTCACGCCGGTCTTCCCGGCGAAATCCGCACCTACCGTATCCATGAGCCCGCCCTTCAGCGTGCCACTGTGGCCAGCGCCGTTGATCAGGAATTCCTCGCCCGAATAGCCGCTGAAGACATCCTCATCGGCAAAGGAAGCGGCTGGGCCGGCTGCAAGCGCGACCGTGACCGCGAGAGCGCGGAGGCAACGATGGATTATATTTCTTCTCAACATGTTCCCCTCCATTGCAAAGGCACGACCTGCGGTAGTCCGCATTGCGCGCCAGGTTCATTGCAGCGAGCACATTTGTGTTTTCTTATCGCCAGAGCGACTATAAGTAATATGTTTATATCGTCAATCGATTTTTGCATATCGCTATGCGATACGATAACGTATATTGGAATTCCGATCATTCGTCGGTACCAGATGGTTCGGGATGGTCGCAGGAAGGATGGCCTAATGTCGGATGTGAACACACCGCTCGATGAGCACGGCGAAGTGGCGAACTCACGCCTGTTCAATCAATCGCTTGGCAAGGCGTTCGCGGTGCTGGAAGCCTTCGGCATAGACCGGCGCACGATGAACCTGCCCGAGCTCGCGGCGATAACAGGGCTGAGCAAGAGCGCCGTCCAGCGGCTGACTTATACGCTGGAGAACCTCGGCTACCTTCGCAAAGATGCGCAATCCAAGAAATATTCGCTGACGCCGCGCACACTGGGGCTGGGGATGCGCTACATCACCAGCAGCAATCTGGTGGAAAGCGCTCGGCCCTACCTGCTCGACCTGAACATCAAGTGCAGCGAAACCGTGAACCTGTCGGAGCCGCACGGAACCGACATGATCTTTACCGTCAGTTATCCGGGGAGACGCCAGATCTCGGTGCAATTACCGGTCGGCGGTTGCTATCCGATCCACTGCACCGCCGCCGGCCGCGCCTTGCTGTCGGGCCTACCCAAGGCGAGGGCGGATGAAATCGTGGAGCAGTCCGAAATTCACCGCTACACCCCGGCGACATTGACGGACAAAGCTCAGATTATCCGGCTGATCGACGATGCGCGGCTTGCCGGTTTTGCCTTCGCGCTCGGCGAATTCTTCCGTGGTGACATTAATGTCGCGGCACCGATCTTCGGCGCCGACGGCCAAGCGGTTGCGGCCGTCGGCGTATCGGTGCCCGTCACCCGTTGGACGTTCGATGATGCCCGCGCCCAGCTTGCTCCACAGGTGACGGAAGTGGCTCAGACGATCTCGTCGCTCTTTTCCTCCCGACGGCCCGTGGGTGCCGCATCGTAATGGGCCTACGGCCCACAGATATCCAGAATAGGTCGCGAAAGTTCAATCTTTAGCACCTCACGTCCGCTGAGATGTCCTTGTTTCTCATCTCGCCAACAAACGCTCAACAACACGCAAGGGTGCGCAGCCTTCACATTGTGCTGGGGAAGCAAGCGTTTGGCATTCCTGAAATTCAAGCAATTCGCTGCCTGAGCCGCAGGGTCAAGCGCAATGGCAATGCTTGATGCCTTGCTCCTTATGCAATTGCGCAGCAAGACTTTTGACACCATCGAGCGTCGTAGGACGCACGTCACCAATCAACATATTCATTCTCCCGGCTTGATCAGCGAGCGCCACTCGCCAACCGCCTTTCAGCCCGAATGAGTGTTGAAAGGTTTGACGAGAATACAGGCAGTGCTGCCAACAGCTTCGGAACGGCGAATGCCTTGCTCAAGTCAAAGCGAATCGAAGATACGCGAAAAGATGAGAGCATTCAGCCGAGAGGCGGGAAGGCCAATGCCTTATGCTAATTTAGGCGACTCACAGCTCACCTGAGCTACTCTTGCAGACGTGGGCAACCCATAGGGCCGCCCCGCCCGTCAGGGACCCTTGCGGAAGGTCTCGAACACCATCGCGCGCAGCCAGCGATGGCCTGCATCGGCGTCCATGCGGGGATGCCATATCTGCGATATGACTAGCTCAGGCATCGGAATTGGCAGTTCGAACAGCGTTATCTCGTAGCCGGGGAGTGCCAGGCAGGCCGAGCGCGGGACGAGGCCCAGGAGATCGGAGGCCGAGACCACGGCGATCACTGCCGGAAAGCCTGGAACGATGACACTCACCCGGCGGGAGAGCCCGATGGCGGCCAGCGCCTCGTCCGCCGGGCCGGACCGGCCGCGCCGCCGCGCAAACACCACATGGCCCCAGTCGCACAACCGTTCCGGCGTGACCGGCTGATCCAACAGGGGATGACCGGACCGGGCGATACCGACATAGGCATCTCGATAGAGGGTCTGGGCGCGAAGTTCGCCGCCATCCTCGGAGACCACCCCGATCTCGAGATCGACCGTGCCATTCCGTAGCGGCCCGATGTCCTTGTCGGGCTTCGGTACGAAGCGCAGCCGCACGCCGGGTGCCTCGGCGGACACAACTGCGGTCAGTTTCGCGGCATAGAGCTGCGTAAAGGCCTCATTGGCGCGAATGGTAAACTCGCGCTCCATGTGCCGAGGGTCGACCGGCGGCGGAGGCTGCAGCACCGCCTGCACTCCCGCCGACAGCGCGCTGACCTGTTCGGCGATGGCCTCGGCACGAGGCGTGAGCACCATCGCGCGCCCTGCCGACACCAGGATCGGATCGCCGAGCGCCTCTCTAATTCGCGACAGGGTGCGGCTCATTGCGGAGGTGCTGAGGCGGAGCCTCCTCGCCGCACGCGTCACACTACGCTCCTGGAGCAGGACGTCGAGGGCGGCGAGCAGGTTCAGGTCGATGTCACGCATGGCGTTCTATGCAATAGTCAATTGAATCTGTTGCGTCTGGTGCAATTTCTAACGAGGCCGTATCAGGATGGAGCCATAAAGGAAAGCTCACATGTCCCAGAAGATACTCGAATCTCACACGGACGGACTGCCGGCGCCACGCCGCTACTTCGCCATAGCCGTCCTCTTGCTGACGCTGGTGCTCGTCGTCCTCGACATCGCCATTGCCAACATCGCGCTGCCTTCCATTGCCGCCTCGCTGCACGCCAGCCCTAGCGACACGGTCTGGGTGGTTTCGAGCTACCAGCTCGCGGTCCTGGTGGCGTTGCTGCCCTGTGGCGTCATCGGCGAAATGGTCGGACCCAGGCGGGTATTCCTCATAGGCGTCGGGCTCTTCACTCTGGCTTCGGCGGCCTGCGCCTTCTCCGGCACGCTCTCCATGCTGGTTGCCGCGCGGTTCGTACAAGGCCTCGGCGGCGGCGCGATCATGGCGCTGGGCATCATGAACCTGCGCTTCTCGGTCCCGCAGCGCCTGCTCGGCACGATCATCGGCATAAACGCGATGACGGTCGCCATCGCCTCGGCCGCAGGGCCTGGCATTGCCGGCGCCATCCTCGCCGTAGCGCCATGGCCATGGCTCTTCGCCATCAACATCCCGCTCGGTATCGTCGTGCTGGCGTCGGGCAGCGTCCTGGCCCGGACGGAGGGCGTGCCGCGTCGGCTCGACGGCAGGGCGCTGGTAGCCAACTCGCTGATGTTCGTCCTGTTTTTCCTCGGCGCCGACCGCATCGCACAAGCCCCCTTGGCCGGCGGTCTGCTGATTGCCGGGTCGGCCGTCTGCCTGTTCGCGCTGCTACGGATCGAGCGCCGGAGCGCGGCGCCGCTCGTGCCGATCGATCTCCTGGCCACACCGGCGTTCCGTTTCTCCGCCATCGCCTCGGTGTGCTGCTTCACCGGCCAGACGCTGGGTGTGATCGCCCTGCCTTTCTATCTCCAACACGGGCTCGGAATGACGGCAACCGAAGCGGGGCTATACATGATGCCCTGGCCGGCGGCGGTGGCTGTGACCGCGCCGATCTCCGGGTGGCTTGCCGATCGGGTCAAGACGGCCTGGTTATGCGCCGCAGGCGGCGCCCTCCTCGCCGTTGGCCTCATCGGCGTCGGCCTGTTGCCGGACGGCACGCACCACGTGATTTTCATCGCCGGCACGGTGATCGCTGGTCTTGGCTTCGGCTTGTTCCAGACCCCGAACAATCGCATCCTTCTGCTGTCGGCGCCCAAGGCGCGCAGCGGCGCCGCCGGCGCCATGCAGGGTACCGCTCGGCTGACCGGCCAGACCCTCGGCGCCATAGCGATGGCGGTCATCTTCGGGGTCGTCCCCCTCGCTTCGGCGCCCGACATGGCGCTTGTCCTGGCCGCGGCCTTTGCCGGCCTCGCCGCCGTTGTCAGCCTCGGCCGCGTCCGCCACGAAGCTGCGGGCAAAAAGCGGGACGATGGAGACGGTGCCCTGGTTGCTACGGAGGCATAAGCACGAAGAGCCTTCCATGCACGAGATCGCCACCATGCAACAGACGGCGACCACAAGAAAGCTCTCCGAGCCGATTGCAGGAACCCCTAACCCAACCCTCGCCGCACCGGCTCGCCATTTATTGCTTTGCCGTTGGGTAAACCACTTTCCAGTCGGATTTCATGTCGACCACGGTCCAGCCGCGACTGGGCGCCTCGTCCAGGGCCTTGTCGAGCTTGCCGACACGCGACTCGCGATCATAGGCAAATTCCCGCTCGCCATCGGTGTGGTGAACGATCAGCGCGAAGCGGGGACCGTCATTGAGCGTCGTCCATTGCAGCATCTGCAGATCGCCGTCCGAATTTCCCGCGGCGAAGACGGGCCGCCGGCCGATGAAACGGTTGATGCCGACCGGCTTGCCCGGACCGTCGTCTACGAACTCTATCTTCGCTTCTTTCTGCAGGACGGGCTTGTCGCCTTCCAGCACGTAAGACACGATACCGGATGTGCCGATCACCTGCTCGGGTGGAATGCCATAGGCTTTCTCCACCCAGGGCCGCATGAATTCGACACCACCCCCGGAAACGACGAAGGTCTTGAAGTCGTTGGCGCGCAGGTATGCCAGCAGTTCCACCATGGGCTGGTAGACCAGTTCATTGTAGGGACGGTCGAACTTCGGATGACGGGCCGTCGCGAGCCAGTTCCTGACCGAGTCCGCAAACGCGTCGGTGGTCATGCCGGCATGGGTCACCGCCATGATTTCGGCCATGCCTTTTTTCCCCGACGCGAGAGCGCCCTTGACGTCGCCGGCGAGGATCGACCTGAACGGTTCGGCATCCTTCCATTCGGGATGCTCGGGAGCCATGGCCTTTACACGGTCCATGGCGAAGGCGAACTGGAAATAAAGCGGCTGTTCGCTCCACAGCGTACCGTCATTGTCGAAAACGGCGATGCGTTCGGCCGGCACAATGTAATCTGAGCCGCCTTCCGTCGTCACCCTGGCGACGAATTCCGTGATAGCCGATTTTGCGGCCCCGTCGTTCCACGACGGCAATGGGTCGGCCTGCGCCAACGCCATAGGGCCTAAGCAGAACGAACTGACAAAGACAAAGGCCAGGATAGCGAATCGGCGGTTCAGCATCAGACTCTCCTCGAATCCCAGCAGCACGGGCAGGCTCTCCATGGGCCGATGCCCACAGATATTTCTGGTGAAACGGCTCCGCCCACCGAAGCGGGCGGAGCTAATGGCGCGCGGCTAGTTGGCGACGCGATGCTCGAGTGCCTCGTTGATCATGTTGTTGAGCCCGCCTCGAATCCTTTCAAGATCGAGATTCTGCCTGAAGGCCTCCCGTCGCTTGAAGTTGTCCATCGTGCTTTCCATGATGTTTGCAGGATTGAAGCTCGGCGGAAAGGACCGGGGCGGAAAGTCCTTGAACGTGGCTATGAACTCGAAAACGTCGTTCGTTGACCCGTAGATGCCGCCGAGATGGTCGAGCTGCCAGTCCCAGAAGGTGTTGGAGGTAATGTCGGCGCGCTCGAAGGGGTCCTGGAACAGGTTGAAGATCTTCTGCAGGCGAAGCGTCGTGAACGGCTCCGCCCACAGTTCCAGCGTGCCGGGCGAGCGCTGCTCCGAGTATACGTATTTGTAGTCGCCCTTCCGGAAGCCCACCAACTGGCCATCGTCGTCGGCGTAGAAGAAGTTGTCGCGGGCGCTCTTCACTCCGTTGTTGCTGGCTGCGGCGCCGGTCACGGTGCGCAGAAATTCGGACTGGTCGTGACCGTCGAGGTGCACCTTGTAGTCGAGGCCGTTGGCCGTGTAACCCGCCTTCAACTTCTCGCCGATGTCCGGTTCGCCGGCGATCGAACAGAGTGTAGGAAGCCAGTCGTTATGGCTCATCAATTCGTTGGTGACCGTGTTGGGCTTGATGACGCCCGGCCAGCGGACGAAACAGGGCGCGCGGAAGGCACCCTCCCAGTTGGTGTTCTTTTCCGAGCGGAACCAGGTCATGGCGCCGTCCGGCCAGGTGTTCAGATGCGGGCCGTTGTCGCTTGTGTAGACAACGATCGTGTTGTTCGCGACGCCCATGTCTTCGAGCGCCTTGAGCACGACGCCGACGGTATCGTCGTGCTCCATCATGCCGTCGACATATTCGCTGTCACCATGCTGATATCGGCCGCGATGGCTGTCGCGGACATGGGTGCGCAGATGCATGCGTGTCGAGTTGAACCAGCAGAAAAACGGCTTTCCCGCCGATTGCTGACGTTGCATGAAATCGATGGCCGCGGCCGAGGTCTCGTCGTCGATCGTCTCCATGCGCTTCTTGGTGAGCGCGCCGGTGTCTTCGATCGTCTGCTTGCCGACCCTGCCGAAACGCGGATCCTCGGTGGGGTCGTCCACGTCGGTCGCCTTGCATTTGAGAACGCCGCGCGGGCCGTATTTGGCGAGATATCCGGGATCCTTCGGATAGTCCGGCAATTCCGGCTCCTCCTCGGCGTTGAGATGGTAGAGATTGCCGAAGAATTCATCGAAACCGTTCACGGTGGGCAGCGATGGGTTGCGGTCGCCGACATGATTCTTGCCGAACTGGCCTGTGGCGTAGCCGAGGTTCTTCAGCAATCCGCCGATAGTCGGGTCCAACTGGCTCATGCCCATCGGCGCGCCGGGGAAACCGACCTTCGTCAGTCCGGTTCGCAGGCCGTGCTGGCCGGTGAGAAACGCAGCGCGGCCCGCCGTGCATGACTGCTCCGCATAGTAGTGGAGGAACATGATGCCGTCGTGCGCGATGCTGTCGATGTTCGGCGTCCGGTAGCCCATCAGGCCATGCGAGTAGGCGCTGAGGTTGGAGATGCCTATGTCGTCGCCGAAGATGACCAGGATGTTCGGTTTGCCGCCTGCCGGGGCAGCCTGATCCTGAGCCTTCGCGGTATGCACGCTCGTTGTCTGGGCCAGCGCGGCAGCGGCGGCAAGCGTCGTCCCGCCAAGCAGGATGCTGCGACGGCTGACACCGCCCGTGGGAGAGGCCTGCCGTGCGTCCGAAGTCGAACCCCGCTTATCTCTGGATGTATCGCTCATAGCTGTTCACCTTTCTCTTTTTAACGATGAATCGGACACCGCCCTGACGATGCAGCGGAAGCCGACATGGCTCATCGACGTGTCAACGGGCTGCGCGTGGCGCGCGGCCGGGCGGTAGCGGCGGCAGTAGTTCGGGGCGCAGAGATGCGAGCCGCCCTTGACCACTTTTCTGGGAATCCGGATCTCCGGCTGGCGCTCGTCAAAGCTGCCGGCCTCGGGCCCGCCGCGTGGGTTTTGCGGGATGCAACAGCTCTTCGCTTCTTTGTCCGGATGCCGGCTCGACCACCAGTCCGTCGTCCACTCCCAGACATTGCCGATCATGTCGTGGAGGCCGTATCCATTCGCCGGGAAGAAGCCGACCGGCGATGTCCGCTCGAAACCATCGTCGAGGAGGTTCTGGTGCGGGAAGTCGCCCTGCCAGGTATTCGCCATCTGCCTGCCGCCCGGTGCAAATTCGTTGCCCCAGGCGAATTCGGCATCCTCGACGCCGCCCCACGCCGCATATTCCCATTCGGCCTCGGTCGGCAGTTCCTTGCCCGCCCAGCGCGCGTAGGCCACTGCGTCCTCGTAGGCGATATGAACCACCGGGTGGTTCTCTTTCCTGAAGAGACCGCTCTTCGCACCGAGCGGATGTTTCCAGTTCGCATCCTGGACGAAGTCCCACCACTTCGCCGGATTGCGCAGATCGACAGGCCCTGCGGCCTTCTGGAACACTAGAGAACCGGCAAAGAGCATATGCGGAAGCGCACCGGGATAGTCCTTTGGATCAGGCACCCGCTCTGCAAGCGTAACGTAGCCGGTGGTCTTGACGAATGCCTTGAACTGGCGGTTCGTAACGGGCGTCTTGTCGATGAAGAACCCGTCGACTTTCACCCGGTGGGCGGGAGCTTCCTCCCGGTAATGGGCATCCGAACCCATCCGGAAGCTTCCGCCGGGCACGAAAACCATGCCGGGCGGACAGGTGGCCTTTTCCGGTCCGCCTTCCCTCGCGACATGCCCGACAAAATCGATGCTCGTGGACCCCGCCTCGCCATCGTTCCCAAAGGAGAAATCGTCGGCTTTCATTGGTCTGTCTCTTAATCCCAACATGTGCCTCGGTCCGATGTTATGTCGTTGGCTACTGCCGCTGCCGTCGGCGTCAATGTGCAGTCAGCGCTCATGCTGGCGCTGGAACGACATGCTCGTTCAGATACCCGCTAGTTTGAGAAACCTGCCGAACTCATTGGTCCGAACTCCTTGGCGTTGTCCGTCGGCATCAGCCAGACACGTTCAATCGCCGGTATTCTCAAAAGAACCCATGTCGTATTGAAGTACGTTACCGTAACAGGCAGCTGGACAAGGAAGCCACAGAACAACGGTCGGAAGTCTGCCCGGCTCGCATGGATGGCGTGAGCGCCATTAGCCGGCGATAGAAAATGCAGGCGGCGATGAAGTGCCTGCACCCGTTGTTACTGTAACGTGCTCATGCATTCGAGAAAACTGAGACACAGTTGGTCGAGGGGATGTCGCGTTGTCCTACGCAGACCTCGTTCCAGGCACCGGATGCAAAGAACCGGCAAGCGTTCTGGCGAAACTCGGGCATGGATCGCCTGCGGGGATGCAGCGGCTGTTTTCGCCGGGAGGCACGACAATGCCGACGGAAGTCGACTATAGCCACCAGGGACTCGTCAAGCTGATGCTGAAGATGCCGGCTTTGCGCGGCCGACTACAAATCCTCAGCAGAAGGAACCCCGATGTCCTGGACCTTTGCGCTGCCTTCGGAGAGGCCAGCGTCACATTGGAACGGCTGTTAAGGGAAAACAGCCCTTCGGAGCGGGAGAAAATCGAAGAGTACCGGAGCATTTGCGACGAGATAGAGAGCGACATCATCTCTCTTTGCGCGACCGAGTGAGTGGGAACAGTCAGTCTGGCCGGAAAGCTGAATTGACAACCTCATAGCGCGTTGCGTGAAACCACACCCTTCCGGGGCAGCGAGAAAAGAGCCGACTTGTTACAGTTACGTACTTCGCTTGATCGCGCGATGCGGCGAAGTTTGGCCCCGGCTTCGTTCGGCTGAGACAACGCGAGGGGATCGTCCGTGAAAACCAGTGTATTCAAATTGGCAGGCGCATCTGCCGTCGCGATCTGTGCCCTGGCGTCGACGAAAGCCCTGGCCACCGAGGCCGCTTTCGGGCGTTACACGCCTGGTGTCTTTGCCGCGCCAGGCGTTGGGTACGTACCGCCCGCGCCGGGCGTATACTGGCAGAGTTCCACAATGTACTACCACGGTTCTGCCTCGAAGGACCTTCAGATTCCCGTCGGCAGATCTATCCGGCTTGGCTTGAAGAGCAATTATTTCAGCCAGACTTTCACCGGCATATGGGTGCCGGAGCTGAAACTGGACCATAACCTGACGCTGGCTTTCAGTGTGTCGCTGCCCCTGCAGCACCTACGTGCTTCCGTCGACGTCCGAAGATTCGGCACATCCGATAGCGACGGCGGGTTGGGTGATATCATATTCGGCCCCATGCTCGGATGGCGTTCGGATTCGGGAACGACTTTTGCATCGGCCAGCCTGCGTATTTTCGCGCCGACCGGCAACTATGATCCAGACGCGATCGCCAACATAGGCACCAATTACTGGACCTTTTCGCCAAACCTGTCTTTCACCACCGTCAACCCGGAGAATGGCCTCGAATTCGATGTGACGGGCGGCATCGACTTCAACACCAGAAATTCGGCCACAGGCTATACGAGCGGTGCATTGGCGCATTTCGACGCGGCCGTCATCCAGAATTTCAACAAGCAATTCGGTGCAGGGATATTCGGCTCGATCCTCTATCAGCTCGAGGACGACAAAGGTGCCGTCGCTGAGCGCCTTGACGGCTTCAAGGGAAGATCCTTCGCAATCGGCCCGATGCTGAAATACACGGGCGGATCGGAGGCAAATCCCATCAGTGCTTCCATCAGTTGGGCACCGGAGTTCGGTGTCAGGAACAGGATGAAGGGAAACGCTTTCTATCTGAACGTAGCCGGCAAGTTCTAGGTCGGGCCTCCGTCAGAGCCATCAGCAGAGGCGACCAGACTGGTGGCGACCACGAAGTTTTCGAGGTGCGGTCGCGGCGGGTTTCGGGGCAACGACATGCATCACGACAAGCGCTTGATGCGCATCCGCATAAATCCATACAGGTAGGCGCGCTGCAATCCCGCCTCAGGCGGTCATTCTGGAGGGCTGCTTCGTGGCGAAAGCAGCAATTCTTCTGCGGCCTTTCCAGCTTTTTGGTCGACGCCTCGGGCACTACCGCTGACCTGCCCGATCAGATTGTCGGTCTGGCCGGAGAGGTTGCGCCGCGTAGCCGGATCGACCACCGAAAGCGGAGCGCTGACCGCGAGCCCTACACCGGTTCCTACGGCTTTGGCGGTGCCGGCCGCCAGCATCGTAATGCTGTCCCCGAGCCCGATGCTGGATTCCGTGAGCGCCTGCCCCGCCACCAGCCGGGTCCCGATCGCCTGCACGATCTCAGGACTTTCGGCAAACTTGGCATGGTTGGAGCTACCTTCCGTTTTGAGCTTCGTCAGGTCGATCATGGTTATCCCGGCCTTTTGCGCAGCACTACGGTAGGGTTCGGCGTTGGGGTCGATCTGACCCAGCCGGCTGACGTTGCCCGCCACGATTCGCGAAACCGCAAGCGCGCGATCGTCCTGGGAGACGAAGACCGTGAAATTGGGGTGACGCTCGCCAAGATCGCGAAACTGCCTGGAGAATACGTCGACGTCGATGTCGGGCGAGGCCAGGATAACATTCCGGATTTTTGGCGCGACGCGGCCTTCTCGGATCGCCATCTGGCGAAGGGACTCCATCGCCAGCCATGTGCCCATCGAATGGGCCATGACGGTCACTTCGTGGACACGCGGATCGCGCGAGAGAAGCTGCAGCAGCGTCTCAAGCCCGTCACGGGAGTAGATCGTACTCTCCCTGTCGTAGTTGTAATCGAAGACACTGCCGCCGGAAGGCCATGTGAACAGGATCGGCGCGACCGCAGCCTTGGAATCGTGGAATATCTGGGCAAAGCGATAGACGGCGTCCTCGTACTGGTTGTTAAACCCATGGACGAAGACCAGCACGTCCCGGCTTTCCGGCAGGTTTTGCGCCAACCAGCCAGACCCGGCCTTCTGCGTCGGCGGCAGATGATCGACGGCCAGCGTGGCGAAGTCCGTTTCGGGATTCGGGGGAAGCCGCTTCGGCCACTGGACCTCGCCGACCTTCCTGGCCGAATCCGGCGGGATGGAAACCTTGATCGCGTCGATCGAAAAACCACTGTCGCGTTGGCCGCTGTAAAGCGTGCCCGGATCGCCCGACGGACGACGCGTCGTGACGACCAGAATATCCGCGACCGATGCGTCGGGCACCGTCGCAACAATGGGAGCCAGCACTCCCACAGGGTGACCGCAGCCCGACAGTGCGGTCACCAGACAGGACAAGGCGAGAAGACTCGCCCCACACCCCAGTTTGGCGCGGTGACCCGACTGTTGGACAAAGCTCAAATCAAACCACTCCGGTCGGACCGCACGCCTCGTTGCCCCATCTTTCTCCAAAGACGCGCGTATAACGGGCAGGCTGTCGGGAGCGGAGGATGTTGTGATGGAGTGCCGAAAACCAAGTACGTTACCGTAACAAGCCTGGTGCCTTACAGGCGCGCTTCAGACAGGTTTCATAGTTCCGGCTACAGACCTTGCGGGACAGCGATAGCGCGGCTTTGGCATCCTGATCGCTATTGGATGGGCAGTCCGGCCTTGGAAATACCGTCCTGCAACAGCGAAACAAAGGCGGGATCGACGTGGCGCCCCATCATGTAGCTGCGGACCGAAGTCTCCGATCCCAGGCCCACCCTCTGCAGCGAGGCGGCTGCCATTTGCGCGGCCGGCTGCATTTCCAACTGCCCTAGCGTCGCGACATGCAGGATGCCGACTTCACAGCAGGGTGCCGGATTGCTCTGTACAAGATGGGCGAGCGTCGACTCGTAGGCGCCGCGACGATAGGCATCCATGGCCAACACGGCGTGAATTTCGGGGCTGGCCATTTCTGCGAGATCGAGCGTTTTCTCGATAAGCGGTATCGCATTCTCCCAACGCCCGGTAAGAGCCAGCACGCCGGCAAAGGCTGCCGCGGCCTCGTGGTCATACGGGTTCAACACCATTGCGCGGCGGCCTGCCCTGATCGCGGCGTCTGTATGGCCGAGATCGAACAGCGCTTCCATTTGCGCTCGGGCAGCCACGGCCGAACCGGGTGAGAGAACGGTCGCTGTATTGGCCAGGCTGAGGGCGCGCCTGGCCTGATCGCCGGGAGGCCGCACGGTATCAAGCATCGGCAGCACGCGGGAAAGGGCGGCATGAGCGGTGGCATGGCCCGGCCGCATCTTGATGGTTTTCTCAAGACAGGCTTTCGCCGTTCGCAGCGTTGCACGATCGGGCGAATGCAGCGCCCGATGGGCACGCAGAACGCACCCGTTGCCGAGGGTTGGCGCAGCATAGTCCCTGCGCAATTCCGAATTGCTGATCGTACCCCGCAGGCCGGCAATACGATTCGCCAACCGCGCCACCATCCGGTCCCGGTCTTCCGCCCCCTGCGGCATCGGTTCGACACGCGATATGAGGACCACGCCGCCGTTGCGGTCGCTAACCTGCCACCACAGCGACTGCCGCGGCAACTGCGAGCGATAGTCCACCGTGATCTGGTAGGTGGCGTCGATCGCCCCGATTGAAGGTGCCGTTCGCGCTTTGTCGAGCTGGACCGCATCATCGGTCCCCTCCACAATCGTGAT
The DNA here is from genome assembly GCA_049647745.1 of Mesorhizobium sp. Classification (GTDB taxonomy): domain Bacteria; phylum Pseudomonadota; class Alphaproteobacteria; order Rhizobiales; family Rhizobiaceae; genus Mesorhizobium. The sequence continues at coordinate 47,796 of JBARYG010000132.1, read as the reverse complement.
GGTCTGAAACCGGGAAATCGCATCAAGCAAGGCCTCTTTTAGGTCGCGCGCGGCTTCGGCGGTTTCGTCGCCGCCTGCCGAGACAGTCAGGATGGCTCGGGGTCTTTCCGATATTGTGCGCGCCTGCGGCGCCACAAAATGCCAAAAGGCAAACCCGGCCAGCGCAACCGCGCCTGCGGTCAGCGCGGCCGCAAGCCCCCGAAACAGTCTGGCCGCATGCGCGGGGCGCCCTTTCCCGGATGCAGTATTCGAAGTGCCGGCAGCAGGGAGCACCTTGTCGACAGTTCGGGCCTCGCGCGCCGGCGAAGGTCGCTGCCTGCTGATCGTGGGCACATACCCACCCTTGGGCAGATCGATACGAAGCAAGCTCTGCTGCCCATGCACTTCGTAATAATGTGAGAGTGAGGAGCGCAACCGCATCGCTTCTATCCGCACGATAGGGTCGATTATTGGATCGAAATCGGTTGGCCGGCCGAAAACGTCCACGGCGATCGAATAGGCCTTGATCTTGTCGGTAGCGCCCTGGAGCACTTTTTCCGTGACGTAGCGCAAAAAGCGCTTGTTCCGTTCGGATGAGCGAAACTTGGGGTCAGACAGCACCCGCTCCAGTTCCGCCATTGTCTCCTCTTCGGAAACCGGAGAACCCTTCGGCTTTTCGTCGACGGGCGACCGCACCTCTTCGATCGCCATCCGCTCGCGTGATGCGCCCCGTCCCATTTTGACCAGACTCAAATGAAGCCGGCCAGGCGTGTCCTGCTCCCAAAACATTGCTAATTAAGCTTTTTCTTCAATATCTTACTTACCCGCGATTTGGCCATCCAGCGGTTCCATGGTAGACGTTGCCCCGCCGTTGCAGTCTTAAGGTGGCACGGCGGGTGGTGTGCCGACATATCCTGTTCGACCAAGGAGTCGATCAAGTCGATGAAGCGGCGGTTGGAGCGGCCGCCGCGCATTGGGGGGTACGATGAGCGTCGTTGCCGATGCCGGACAGGAGGTGCCGCATACGGTTGCCGTTCGCGACACGTTTGCGGAGGTTCCGACACGCGAAGCTGCGGCCCGCTCCATAACGAGCCTGGAGCGAACATTGGGTTCGTTCTGGCGGGCGCAGACCGCCGGCTGGCTTTTCGGTGCGGTGTTCGGCTTCGTCTGCCGAATCATCGCCTTCGAAGATTTGGCGTTTGCCCTGATGCTAACGGCTATTCTCGAACCCATCGGATTCTCGCTGACCGCGCTGGCCCATTCGTTCTTCCGGGATCGCATCAGGCACGGTGTAACCCTGATGGTTGTCGCGGTTGCGCTGATGCTGTCGGTTCTTGCCGGGCTAGGCCAAATGCTGGTCGCCGATGCGATCAAGACGGCGATGCTGCCGCAGAACGACCCTGGCCTGGTTTCCGGCAAGCTCGTCATTCCTGCCGTCTATTACACGCTGGTGTTCATGGGATGGTCGCTGGCCTACCTGTGGATCAACGCCGAAATCGATGCGCGCACGGCGCGGTTCCAACGCGGCAAGGCACGCGAAGCCGCCCTCAACGCCGAATTGAACCAACTGCGTTCGCAGCTGGATTCGCATTTCCTGTTCAACGCCCTGAACATCGTGGCGATGGAGATTTCGGAATCACCCGATATCGCGCTCGAGATGACAAAGCGCGTGGCGGCCTATTTGCGCTACTCTCTCGCCCATCATGATCAGCGCCTGTGTTCGCTGGCCGAGGAACTGGAAGCGGTGCACAATTACCTGCGCATCCAGGAACTGAGGTTCGAAAATCGGCTGGATTACAAGTTCGATGCAGGCCCGAATATCGAGGAAGTCCGGGTTCCCCATCTCGTCCTGCAGCCGCTTGTCGAAAATGCGGTCAAGCATGGCTTCGCCACCGCCAACGGTCGTCTCGCGATTTCGGTTGCAGCCGAACGACGCGATACGCAGCTTGTGGTGGAAATCCGCAACTCCGGCCAGTTGAAGAGCCACAGCCGGGACCGGCCGGCCGTTGGTCTTGCCAATACAAGCCGCCGATTGGAATTGCATTATCCCGATCGCCATAGGCTGACCATCGACCAGATAGGGGACGAGGTGGTTGTAAGACTGACGCTATGGGGGGACGCATGTTACGCCTGATGCTGGTCGATGATGAACCGCGCGCACGCCGTGGCCTGAAGCGGATCATAACCATGGACGCAGACACCGAAATCGTCGGCGAAGCGGATTCGATCGCTGACGCGCGCCAATTGGCCAATGCACTCAAGCCGGACGCCATCTTCCTGGATGTCGAGCTTGGCGACGGGCAGGGCTTCAACCTTTTGGACCAGATAGATCTGGGACCAGCCATCGTCTTCGTTACAGGTCACAGCGGCTACGCGCCGCAGGCGTTCGATGTCGCCGCGCTCGACTACCTCCTGAAGCCGGTGGATGAAGACCGGCTCTCGGTCGCGCTGGAGCGGATACGGCGGTTTCAAGAGCAGGCAGGCCGGGAACGCTCGGCCTCGCCGGATCAACCACAACGCGTCCACATCAGGCTGCCGGGCCGCTCAACCATCGTGCCTGTCGACAAGATCGCGCTCCTGATGGCCGAGGGAGATTTCACTCGCATCCTGATGGCCGACGGCCACAACCATTTCGTATGCCGTCTGCTTCGAAGCTTCGAAGCCGAGCTTGCCGGGCCACCATTCGTGAGGGTCAGCCGCTCGCTGCTTTTCAACCTCGATCACGTGGAGAACGTCGCCGCCCATGATGGCGGCCGATCGGTCGTGTCGTTCGGCGACAAACTGGAGCCGGTCGTGCTGGGTCGCATGCCTACCCGACGCCTGCTGCGCCACCTTCCCCTCGCATCGGCCGAAACGCGCTTCAGAAGGAAGGCTATGGTGTAGGTGTGCTGCCTGCCGCCGTCCATCGGGCGGGCCTGCCCCGCTCGCTTATGAAGTAGACGATACTGTAGGCGACAATCGTTGCGTCGGCGAGAAAGGCCGGAAAGTAGCCCATTACCCACGGCTCATCGAGATTGGTGAGAAAAAGATAGACGACAAGGCTTTTTTCGACAGCGCTGAACAGCATCGTCTCGAAGCGCAACCATGGACGAAACGCGGCGACAACCATCAAGACGCCGACGCCAAACACCATGAAACCCCAATGCCGCAGGATCGGTATGCTGGAAGGCGTGTAATCGACAAAGCCACCAAGCAGTGACGTAATCGCGCCGATATCGAACGCAAGCGGCAAGGTTGCGCATGTGACCAGTCCGAACAGGACCAGGAACCACTTGATGGTCCGGTCGATGAAAGCATTAATGGTACGCATGTCTTCCTCCCGAGGATGGGATGCACGGTTGCGACGCATTTTCCGTCTGATCCTTGTGGCAGGCAGTTCGAACCGTTTGCCAAGACGGGCAGTCGCTGGAGGCCAGACACAAATATCATGGCCTCGTTGGTGAACTTGTCGATGTTGGGCATCCCGCCAGCCATCATACTACGATGATAGGCACCGATCCTGCCGCCGCCCGCGCCTTACCAACCCTCCTGGCGCCAATCGCACAATCCCACTCTCAACCGCCGATTGGAGTACGTTACTGTAACAACAGGCCTGAGCCGAGAACCTGGACCGTCCGCCGCCGTCCTGTGCCACCCGTTTGTGCAAACCAGATACGGCTACATCCGCGTATTGACGATTGCCGATCGAAACCGATGAAATGGGCTATTCTCAATCCGATCCTGCTCCTCTCATAGCCGCCTATGAGGATCCAGTTTTCTTCCATGTGCGGAACGGACGATACGAGTAGCCCGGTATAGCGCGATCCCTATCTGCTCTCGGGCGGGACGAACTCCCTCCAGCGTTCGGAAAGCTCGGGCATGTCGGCAAAGGTCCTGCGCGCATCCGCGGCGCGCCCCACAAGATCCGAAGCCGACATGTTCTTTCCGCGGCAATAGTCTTCGAGAGTTGCCACGCTCTCGGAGATCACGTCGAAGCCGCGCAGCATGACGGCAGAGGCCAGCCCTGCCGCCGACGCCCTGGCCAGCATCATGCGTGCAACGTCAAGTCCGCCGGTTGCGCCGTTGATGCCGATCAGCGGCTGGTCCGGCCCTAAAGCGGCGCGGCACAGCGCAAGCCAATGGCAGGTGAGCGGGAGGTTCCAGAACCCGCCATAGCCGCCGGAGGTGCCGATCATCGGCGCCTGCGTTTCGAGATCGGGCAGCATCCCCAGAAGCCGCCCGGCGACGATGATGCTTTTGGCTCCCGCGCCGGCCGCCGCCCTGGCAAGTTGCGGAACGTCGTTCGACTGCCCCGTGAGCTTGATCCAGACGGGGATGGAGATCGCGTCGCAGATGCGGCGGGTGATCGTCGCGACCCGGTCGGCCACGGTTTCGGTCGACACCGCACCTGCTGCTGCCTCGCGCGCATAGGGTGTGCCGATGTTGAATTCCAGGACGCGCAATCCTGCCTCCTCGACCGCCTGGGCCATGCCGACCGCGCCGTCGAGGTCGGCGAGGATGAGGCTCGGGACCAAAAGGCAATCATGCCTCCGAGCCAAGGCGTCGTGGGCGACAGCGCGCGCCAGCCAGGCGTCGAATTCGAGCGGGTGCAGGCCCGAACGCGACAGGATCATCGTCGCCGGGTCCGCCTGCGGCCCCCATTCAACCGGCCTCCACCGGCTGTCGAGCGCGACATATTCGGCCGCGCGAAGCTGTGCCTTGGCGGCCGTGCTCTCGTTGGTCGACTTGACCACCACGGCGCCCGCCCCGGCGCGGATCGCAGCCTGGATGCCGCCGTCGACGATCATATGTTCCGCCGGCGCGGCTATGACCGGGTTCTTCAGGTCGAGAGCGCCGATGCGGCTTTGCAAGCGGGTCATGTCATTCTGCCGGGGCCGCTGAAGTCCGGAGAGACCCGGCGCGATGGTTTGGACTCATGAGAGGCCCGACATGGCATCCGATGTTACCTCGCTGCTCCCACCCCGCTGCGGATGTTGCCCAAAGCCGCTTTGGCCGCGGTCTTGAGAAAGCCCTGGTCGGCGGAGAGGATGAAGGCGGAGACACCCTGCGCCGCCATGTCGGCCGCGTCCTCGGGATTTCCAGGCAGGATCGCCACCGGCTTCTTCCCGCGGGCCGCGGAGAGGACGCGCTTGGTCGCCTCGGCCACCGCCTCCGGCCCCTTCCCTTCTGCGGCATAAGCGGCGCCGAGGTCGCCGCGGCCGATGAAGATGCCGTCAAGGCCCTCGACCTTCAGGATCTCGTCGATACGTTCCACCGCCTCGGGATCCTCGATCATCGCAATTACCGTAACGCGGGCATCCTGCCTCGCAATATGCTCCTCCATACCTTCCGCACCGAAGGCGCCGGCCCGCGTGGTCGGCGCGAAGCCTCGACTTCCGGGGCGATACCGGCATGCAGCGACCACGGCGCGCGCTTTCTCCGCGCTGTCGACATGGGGCACGAGAACGCCGTCGGCGCCGCAGTCGAGAACCGACAGGAGCGCCGCCGGCTGGGCGCTCTGCACGCGCACGACAGAGGCGATGCCCCAGGCCCGGCAGGCCAGCACGATCGCATCCGTGGTCTCGCGGTTGAAGGGGGAGTGCTCCTCATCAACGACGACGAAGTCGTAACCCACGGCGCCGAGAATCTCGGCAGGCATGGTGGCGGGAATCTTGAGGAAGGAGCCGTAGAGCTCTTGCCGGTCCAAAAAGCGCTTGCGGAAGCCGGTGGCGGCGGTCATGTGCATCTCCAGTTCTGTATATTTACTCTGCCTGCCGGACGGGCCCGGAGCGGATCAGGCCGGCGGTCAGGCCGCGTCGAGCCCCAGTGCCTTCGCGGCGTTAGAGGCGACCATCTTGTGGATTGCCTCGTCGTCGTAGCCGAGGTCGAGGCAGAGCGCGACGGCGCGACGGAAGCCGTCGACGGGGGCCAAAGTCCCGACCTGACCGAGGTCGGAGCAGAAGATCGTCTGGTCTACGCCGGCGGCCTCGATGTGGTTGCGCAGGTCTTCGTTCGTCCTCGTCCTGAATTTCGAGCCCTCAAGGAAGAATGCCAGCGAATGCTCGACATAGGCGCCCATCGCGGCGATTCCCTTCACATCGTTCAGCGAAGCGCCGACGATGTCTTCGGGATGGGTGAACATGAGCCGCGAAACGCCACGCCGCTTGGCCTCCTCGAACACTTTCCACGTCTCGGACACATGGATGTGGCCGCTGGCCAGCGCGACGTCGCTCTTCGCGACGATGTCGAGCACCTCCTTGACGTCGTCGCGCACTTCCTTGTTCGCGTCGAGCACCGGAACGGGAGAGGCATGGCGCATCTTCTGCGTCGAGGCCGGGTGCGACCAGTTCGCGTTCTTCTCCCATTCGAGGTGGTTCTCGGCGGCGAGCGTCGGCAGGAAGACGATCTTTGCTCCCATGGCGATGGCATGCTCTACCGCATAGGGGTTGATGCCGCCGACCACATTGTTCAGTACGAGCGACGTGTAGACCTTCGTCTTCAGTTCGGGGAAATTGTCATTGATCAGGATCGCCGTCGCGGTCCCGGCATAGTCGTGATCCTTGGTCACCACCGCACTAAACCCGGCGGCCGAGGCCTGGCGCGCGAGTTCCAGATGGTCGATCGCGCGTGGCGCGATCGAGGGACCGGAATGGACATGGGGATCGATCGCGCCCTGAAGGATCCTGTCGATCCGGGCAGCAATTTCGGGAGCGGGCGTGAAGGAGGTATTCATTTTTTTGCCTTTTGGGTTTGTGTCGGGAACGTCCATTCCGGACGATGTCCTGTCCGGGCTGGACGGATCTGTTCACGCACGGGTCCAGGCCTGTGCGCCCATCTCGGTAAGCGCTGTCCGTGGGTCGCGAATTTCAATCCGTGGCGTGGCTTCGGCCGCAGCCACCACCCGCGCCCTCCACCGGGCGAGATAATCGGCTCTTTCCCCTCCGCTTATGCGAGGGACGGCATAGGAGACGAACGGCGCCTCTACCTCGTAACCCATGTATTCGAGTGCGAGACGCTTCAGCGGATAAAGAACTTTTTCGATCGGGCCGTAGACGTCCTCGTCCGAAAAGCGTTTCGGCGTCCCGCCGGTGGTTACCGATATCAGCGCCCGGCGCCCCTTGAAGAAGCCGGTGTCGTATCGGCAGCCATCGACGTAGGCGAAGCCATAAGCCATGACCCGCTCGAACCAGCCCTTGAGAACGGCAGGCGGTGCTCCCCACCAGAGCGGGAACTGCAGAATCAGCAGGTCCGCCGCCCTTACCCGCGCCTGTTCGCGCGCGATCTCGGGAACGAAGCTGTCGACCTGGGCAGCGTGGGCTTGCTCCGCCTGGTAATGGAACTTTGCCGGATTCGCCGCGTCAGTGAAATCACCGCGCCCCGCAATCGCATCGAAGCCTTCCGCATAAAGGTCCGAAACGGTGGTTTCGTGCCCCGACGTCTCCAGTGCCGCGACCGCGGCAGAGGTCAACGCGCCGCTGAACGAGGCAGGCTCCGGATGGGCGTGGACGATCAGCACCCGCATCGCCTCACTCCCCGGGCACCGGGTAGTCGTCGGCGTTCAGGACCCAGCCCGGTTTCTTCGAGAAATCCAGCCGGGGCGGGCAGAAGATGTCGACGAGTTGGTTCACCCCCTCGGCTACACCGCGCGAGGTGTGGATCGCCGGGGGCGGGATCACCAGGACCGAGGGTGCGTCGCATGTCTCGTGCCGGTCGTCGCGCCACATCCGCATGTCGGGTGTCCAGGCCCAGCGCAGATGGTGGATGAAGCTGCCTTCAAGGGCGAGCGAGCATTGTTCGAAATCGTCATGGTGATGAGGGGACAGTTTGGTGATGTCGCGCGGGCCGACCTGCGGCTCGAGGAAGTTCACCATCAGCGTCTCGCCACGCCAGATACGGCCGAAACGCCCCGGTTCGGGGGGCACGTCAAGCGAATATGCGCGCACCTTGCGACCTCCCCTGGGGGCAGGCCATGGCGTGATCGGAGCCACGTTCGGGTGGTCCTCGGCGTAGGCTTCGGCATTGGCGCAGGCTGCGGTGAGATCGGAAGCCACGGTGGTGAAGATGCGTACCACTTCCCCATTGCCATGTACCGTCACCTTGCTCGGCCCCGAGGGGACGAAGGCGATCGAGAAGGCCGGCACAGCGGTCGTCGTCCCATCGCTCTCGACTGTCGCCGTAACGTCCTTTCCCGGCAACAGCAGGACATACTCGTCGGGTTGAGCGGCGCGCTCAAAGATCGCGTCGTCGCCTGCCCTGGAATAGGCGACGACGGCGTTCTGGCTCCGGATCAGCCAGGTCCGCGCGCCGTCCGCGTCGATCTGCGGCGCGTCCTCATAAAAGCGGCCGATATCCGGGGGGGCATAGGCGGTAAATACGGGCGCGCCAGCAGCGACAGGCGCGAGACTCGAGCGGGGGTCGGTTGGGTCGTACATGATCTTTCCTTTCCGATGCGGCGTCAGCGCCGGCCTGCGCGCAAGGTCTTGATCTGGGCGAGTACGCCTTGCGGGAAGACCAGAAGCACGACAAGCAGGACGCTGAGCGCCGCGACATTTTTGAAACTCGCGCCAAGCAAGGCGATGGCGAGGGCCTGGAACACGCCCAGCAGAAGTCCGCCCGTTATTGCACCAGCCGCCGAACCGAAGCCGCCTATGATGGCAGCGATGAAGCCATTGACGCCAAAGGGCGTGGCGATGTTGTAGGCGGTGATCTGGCTCGGGGTGATCAGGATTCCCGCGACGGCGCCCAGCCCCGCACTCAACGCGAACGAGAGCATCATCATGCGTCGTACCGGGATGCCGAGCAGCGCCGCCGCCTCGGCGTTCTGGGAACAGGCCCGCAGCGCCCGGCCGCTACGAGTACGGGTAAAGAAGGCCCACAGGCCTGCCACCATCAGAGCACCACAGCCGAGGACCCAGAAGAACTGGTAGGGCAAGGCGACGCCGCCGATCATCAGCGGCCCGCCCGGCGTGAAGGAATCGAAGGTGCGCGGCTGGTCGCCCAGGCCGAGAAGAGTGATCTGTTCGATCAGCATCTGGCAGGCGAGCGTGGCGAGAATGATCGCGAAGATCGATGCGCCTCGCTTCCACATCGGCCGGACGATCGCCACCTCCATCGCAACGCCGATCAATGCAACCACGGGAACGGTCACGACCGCCGCGAGCCAGATCGGCAGGCCGACATGCGTAAGGAAAGTGGCGCAGATCATCCCGCCCAGCATGACGAAAACGCCCTGGCCGAAATTCACGATGCCGGAGGCATTGTAGATGACGCAGAAACCGATTCCGATCAGCCCGTAAATGAGGCCAAGTCCTATCCCGTTGATGAGATTCTGCAGGAGTTGCACGGCGTCAATCATCATATCCCTCCGTGCCGCCGAGATAAGCGGCGATGACATCGGGGTGCACGCGAATCTCATCCGGCGTGCCCTCGGCGATCTTGCGGCCGTAGTCGAGCACCGCGATGCGATGGGCGATCTGCATGACCAGACCCATGTCGTGCTCGATCAGCATGATGGTGACGTCATTCTCGTTGACCTTGCGGATCACCCGGGCCAGTTCGGACGTCTCCTCCATGTTAAGCCCGGCCGCCGGCTCGTCGAGGAGCAGCAGCTTCGGGCTTGCGGCCAGCGCCCGGGCGACCTCCAGAAGCCGTTGCTCGCCATAGGGAAGAAGATCGGCGGTAACGTTGGCGCGATGCGAAAGCCCCACAAACTCAAGGATCTCCGCCGTCTTCGCAGCAATCTCGCGTTCTTGACGGCGCATGCCGGGCGACCTGAGCAGCGCCGAAAAGACTCCGCCGGTAGTGACACGGTGGAAGCCGACCATGACGTTCTCGGCAACCGTCAAATCCTTGAAGAGCTGGACAAGCTGATAGGTCCGCACCAGGCCCGCTTGGGCGATCTGCGCCACCGGCCGGGCAGAGATAACCTCGCCGTCGAAGATCACCTCCCCCTCGGAGGGGGGAAAGGTCCCGGCGACCATATTGAAGAGCGTCGTCTTGCCGGCCCCGTTGGGACCGATCACGGCGAATATCTGCCCCTTGTCCACCTGGAAGGTGACGTCGTCATTGGCAATGAGACCGCCGAAGCGCTTGGTGATGCCCTGGATCGCCAGCATGGCCATGCCTCAGCCCTCCCGCTTCGGCAGAAGCCGGTCGAGAAGACCCGCAATGCCTTTCGGCGCGTAAATCAGGATTCCCAGCAGGATCACCAGATAGCCGATCGTCTGGTAGTCCTTGAGGCCGCGCATCAGTTCAGGCAGGAGCGAAACGACGACTGCCCCGATCAGCGGCCCGGCGATCGTGCCGATGCCGCCGAGATAGAGCATGGTGAAGCTCTGCACGACCATGGCGGTGCCGAAGACTTCGGGACTGATGAAGCCGACGAAGTGAGCGAAAAGCGAGCCGGCGGCCGAAGCGTAGAGCGCCGCGATCACGAAGGAGACGAGCTTGTAGCGCGCCACCGGAATACCCAACGCGCCAGCGGCAAGCTCCGAGCCTGCGATCGCGCGGCAGGCCCGCCCGAAACGGGAATTCTTCAGTCCCGCCGCGGCCATGACACCGAGTGCGAGGAGGATGAGGATCACGGCGAGTTGCTGCTTTGGGGTATCGGCGTAATAAGGCCCGATACCCAGCGGCGGAATGCCGGAATATCCCATGTAGCCCTGGGTCAGGTCTGTCCAGTTGATCGAGATCTCATAGGTGATGAGGCCGAGCGCGAAAGTAGCCATGGCGAGGTAGTGGCCGCGCAGACGCAGCGTCGGATAGCCGACGATCAGCGCGACCACACCGGAAAAGGCCATGGTCAGGACCAGCGCCACTGCCGGCTCGAAACCGTAATCGGCGGTCAGGATGGCGCTGCCATATCCGCCGAGAGCGGCGAAAGCGTTTTGCCCGAAGGACGCCTGTCCGGTGAAACCCATGAAGAAGTTGAGGCCGGTGCAGAACAGCGCGTAGATCGCGGCGAAGCCGATCACCGTGACGACGTAGCCGTTGGCGGAGAAGGCAAAAACGACGACTAATGCGCCCAATGCCGCAAGCAGGATCTGCCGCCACGGCAACCCAGCGCTAGTGGAGGTAGTAATGGGTAAGGTCATGATGGGACTTGATTTCATGAGAAGGCAACTCCGCAACGATACGCCCCAACGAAAGCACGTAGACCCGCCGGGCAAGTCTGAGCGCCAGAGGCGCCTTCTGCTCTACCAGAAGGATGCCGAGGCCCTGGCGGTTGAGTTCGCCCAGCGTTTCGATAATTTCCGCGGCCACACGCGGAGCGAGACCGAGCGAAGGTTCATCCAGCATCAGGAGCTTTGGGCCGGCCATCATCGCCCGTCCGATGGCAAGCATCTGCTGCTCGCCGCCGGACATCAGCGCCGCCTTCTGGTCGAGACGCTCCTTGAGGCGAGGGAATAGCGTGAAGACCTTCTCCAATCGCGCCGCGATCTCGGCCGCGTTCCCGCCGGTATTGTAGGCCCCGAGGATCAGGTTCTCGCGCACGCTCATTTCGCCGAAGAGACCGCGCCCCTCCTGCACCAGAATTATGCCAAGCTCCGAAAGCTTGTGCGTTGGCAAGGCGCTGACGTCGCGGCCCTTGAAAAGGATCGCGCCCGGGCCGGGAGTAAGACGAGTGACGGCGCGCAGAAGCGTCGACTTGCCAGCCCCGTTAGGCCCCAGGATCGTCACGAGTTCGCCCTCCGCGACCGTGAGCGAGGTCGGCTTGAGCGCCTCGACATGGCCATAACGCGCCGAAAGCTCGCGGATTTCCAGAAGCGGCGTAGTCATCCCCGGCTCACTTCACCTGGACGAGTTTACCGTCCTTGACCTCGCCGATCACGAAGGGGTTCTTGACCACCCCGACGTGCTGCTCGGGCGAGAACTCATAGAGCGCGGCGGCTCCCTGGTAATGCGAGACCTGCTCCAGCGCGTCACGCACCTTCGCGCCGTCGGTCGAATGCGCGGTCTCCACGGCTTTAGCGATCACCATCATCGCGTCCCAGGCGCGCGACGCCGCGCTCCCGTCGCGATCGCCGTACTTCGCCTTCCAGCGTGTAAGGAAGGCGTCGAGCGCTTCGCGCGCAGGTCCGGCCGGTACGGCGTCGGGAATCTGCACGGTGGTCGCGGCAAACATGAAATGGTCGCCCAGAACCTGTCCGGCCTGGAGATAGGGCGCAGCGTCGTCGAGCCCCGCCATAAGCAGCATGTCCTTCAAGCCGAGCTGATGGACATTCTTCGCGATCGTTACGGTGGAGCCGCCGATGCCGATCTTGATAAGTGCGGGGGCGCCCGCAGCCTTGATATGGCCGATCTGGACGCTCATGTCGCTGTCGTCCTGCTGATACGTTTCGTGCGCAACGATCTCGATGCCGTACTTCTTGGCCGCCGGGTCGGCGAGCTTGGCCATCAGCATCGCGTAGGGCGTCGGGTCGTTCAGGACGCCGACCTTGCGGATATCGGTATGTTCCTTGAGGTACTGCATTCGCGCCTCGAGTTCGAAGATCGGCGGCGGCAGGAAACTGAAGGCCCAATGGACTTCGTTATCGCGGCGCGGCAGGATCGAGCAGAGAACCATCGGGATATTGGCACGCGCGACCGCGCCGGCGGCGGCGAAATTGCCGGCCGAGACACAACCCGATGCGAAGATCTGGACCTGATCGTTCGACATCATCTTCTGATAGGCGACGACGGCCTGCTGCGGATCGGACTTGTTGTCTTCGACGATCAGTTCGATCTTGTGCCCGTCAATCCCACCCTTCTCGTTGAGATAATCGGCCGCGATCTCGAGCCCGTCGCGCCAACCCCGATCGGTCGTGGCGGCGTAGCCAGTCAAACCAACGGCGGCGCCGATCTTGTAAACATCCGCGGCACGGGCCGACGCGGCCAGCGTGAGCGCCAACGCAGTGGTAACCGCGATGGACATGATGCGTCTCGACATATTGCTCCTCCCAGAGATGATTTCGTTTACCGAAACAGTGTTTCGTATTTTTGAAACAACTGGGGAGGCCATGTCAAGCCCCTCACGCCTATTCGAGCACGTAGCCGAACTCCGAAGAAATGGTACGGGCGGCCTCGATGACCGCCGCGATCTGCTCCTGGGCAGGGACCGGTGGAAGAAACTGAACCGAATCGACAACGGCAACCGCACCGACCAGAGCGCCCGATCCCTCGAAGATCGGAGCGGCCAGCGTGTTGATGCCGATCAGCGCTTCGTTGGGGGCGGTGGCCCAGCCTTGGTGGCGGATTTGTTCTATCTCGGCGCGAAGGGCAGAGGGCGTGGCAATCGTGTGCTCGGTCATTTTCTCAAGCCGGGAATTGAGCACCTGGGCGCGCAGCGTCTCCGAGCCGAAAGTCAACCCGATCTTCCCCTGCGCCGAGGAGTGGAATGGCAGGAGCGAGCCGGGCCTAACCCCGATCTCTATTGGCGATTTGCCTGTAATCGTTGATAAAATTCGCACCCCATCGGTTTCCACCTGCGACACGACGGCGGAGTGGCCGAGCCTGTCCCGAAGCGCGCGAAGCGCGCGGTAGCTGGCAATCGCGAGGTCCTGGTTGTCGCTCGCCGCGCGCGCCAACGTGATCAGCCGCAAGCCGATCCGATAGCGTTCGGTCGTTTCCGATTGCAGGATGTAGCCGTGCTGCTTGAGCGTATGCAGATGGCGGAAGATGCGGCTCTTGGTTGTCCCCAGGGCCTCGGCCAGGGCAGTCACACCCATCGGCTTCCCCTCCTCGGCCAGTTTCTCGAGAATCTTTAGCGCCAGCGCAACAGCCTGTACGCCGTCGCCGGACTCACCCGTCACCTTCGGCATCCTAGCCTCCTTGGATCTGTGATTTGAAAGCGCGCAGCAGTCGGCCGCGCATTGTGTTGCACGAAATATAAATAGCTATGATGTTTTTTCTAACGAAACAAGCGCCACAGCAGTATCGACAGCTTGATCCACATGTCGTCCATCGGGATCGGATTCCGCGAGGCCGAGCGTAACTCCCAGGCGCACGGCTTTCGGAAGGCCAGCGGCGCCGACTTGACTCTCCGATCTGTTTCGTTCATCGCTTTAATTGTAACTCTATGTTCTTATAGACGAAACAATACAACAAAGTCATGAAAAGCCGGCATGCAATCGGCCAGCGCTTCTTGGCCAGCCCCTCTCTTCAGGAAAGACTGCCACATGAGCCGCAAAGTCATCATCACCTGCGCCGTGACCGGATCGATCCACACGCCCTCAATGTCTCCGTATCTGCCGATCACCCCAGAACAGATCACCGAGGCCGCGATCGGCGCCTGCGAAGCGGGGGCCGCGATCGTCCACCTGCATGCGCGCGATCCCGAAACCGGTCAGCCGGACCAGCGCCCGGAAGCCTTCGCGCCGTTCCTGAAAGTCATCAAGCAGCGATCCGACGTGGTGATCAACATCACGACCGGCGGCGCGCCGACGATGACGGTCGAGGAGCGCCTGCGCCCGGCCATGGTTTTCGAACCCGAGGTCGCTTCGCTGAACATGGGATCGATGAACTTCGGCCTCTACCCTATCCTCGAAAAGAGGACCGATTTCCGTTTCGACTGGGAACGTGCATATCTGGAAGGATCGCGCGATCGGGTCTTCCGCAACACCTTCGCCGACATTTCGAGTATTCTCAGCACCTGCGCGGGCAACCAGACTCGCTTCGAGATCGAGTGCTACGACATCGGTCATCTCTATACGCTCGACCATTTCGTCCAGCGCGGACTCGTCGAGCCACCGTTCTTCGTGCAGTCTGTCTTCGGCATTCTCGGCGGCATCGGCGCGCATCCCGAGGACGTGATGCACATGCGGCGAACTGCCGACCGTCTTTTCGGTGGAAAATATCACTGGTCGGTGCTCGGCGCGGGGCGTCACCAGATGCCGGTGGCGCTGCAATCTGTGCTGCTTGGCGGACACCTGCGCGTCGGGCTCGAAGATTCACTCTACGCCGGGCGTGGGCGGCTGGCCCGCAGCAACGCCGAACAGGTCACCCTGGCGCGCGAGATGGTCGAGAGCCTGGGACTGCAAGTCGCGACACCTGACGAGGCACGCGAAATCCTGAACCTGAAGGGCGGCGACAAGGTGGCCTTCTAGCGCGATCCTGGAAAAGCGTGCGAAGCGGCTTTCCGCCCGGAACAGCGTAGGGGCAAATGGGGCGGATCGTTTGCGTGAAACGATCCGGGGCAATGTACGGACAGGAGGGATGGGTGGCTGAGAAGAAAGATCTGACAGGAAAGGTTGCACTGGTGAGCGGCGGCTCGCGCGGGATCGGCGCCGCTGTCGCTCTCCGGCTTGCGCGCGAGGGGGCGCGTATCGTCGTGGGCTACAAGTCCGACGTGGCCTCGGCCGAGCGCGTGATCGCGGAACTGGCGGCAGCCGGAAGCACAGGACATGCCGTAGCGGCGGACATCGCCCGGCCCGACGGTTGCGAGCGACTTGTCACGCAGGCGCTGGAAATTTTCGGCCGGCTCGATATTCTCGCGAACGTCGCCGGCGTTGCGGCCTATCTTCCGCTCGCGAAGGCCGATGCGGACCACTTTCACACCATATTCGACGCCAATGTGCTCGGGGCGCTGGCGCTTACGCGCGCGGCGGCCCCGGTGATGACGGCACCTGGCGGGCGCATCATCCACTTCTCATCACGTCTCGCGCAGACGCCACTTGCCGGCAGTGCTGTTTATGCCGCGTCGAAGGCGGCGGTTTCGGCGCTGGTGCTGGCGCTGGCGCAGGAACTCGGCCCGCTCGGGATCACCATCAACGCCGTCGCCCCAGGGGTGATCGAGACGGACATGACTGCAGGCGTGATCCGCGAGCGAGGCGAGGCCATCCGTTCTCAGACACCCTTGCGGCGGATCGGCCAGCCCGAGGATATCGCCGGCCTTGTCGCCTTCCTTGCCTCGGATGACGGCGGCTGGATCAACGGCCGGACGATCCGGGCCGATGGCGGAATGCTGTAGGCAGAGCTCGAGAGCCTTTTGCGCAAGGGACGGCCATCGTCGAGCGTACCTGACCGGAGAGGCTCAGAATTCTGCATGCTCACATGACAGGCGACAATAGAGTCCGATTAGCTGAGAGGCGCATTGCTGGCGAATAGCCGCAGGGCAATCCGTAAAATGTCGCTTCAGCCAAGATGCTCCGGGATCCGCGACAACAAGCGAGGCGCTGCCGGCGCAACAGGCAATCCAGATTCCGGTGCCGATCATCTGCCCGAATCCACCGGTGCTTGCCTGCTGCAAGCACCCTGCTCGACCGAATCCCGTAACTCCGTTTTTTTACTGATTGACGCCGATTATATTGAAGCTGCCGCTCTGACTGAAGCTGGTGAAGTTGTTGCTTCCGCTCTGGACCACGACCACCTGATTGCTGCTGCCCAGCACCGAGCCCTCGATCGTGTTGTAACCACCATCCTGGAGAAAGGCGAAAACGTTGCCGTCGGAACTGGAGGTGGCCTTTCCGACATTCATCGTGATCGAGTTGCCCGAGCCGTTTTGCCGGATAAGGCCGGGTTCGAGGCCGGTTCCCTGTGCGGCTAGCAACGCCGCGCCTCCAAAAGCCATCAGGGACGGGTTATTGTTGTTGTCGTTGCCAAAGATGTCCAGGGTAAGAGCGTTGGCCCCGCCAAAACCCGATTTGGTCTGGTCGATATCGGCATGGTTGCCGGTTCCGGTAATGTTGACCGATGCCTTGTTGCCAATGAGCGCACCGCCGTTTTGCGCTAGCCTGACCAGATTGGAACCGCCGTCAACGACGACACTGCCGCTGTTATTGTTGTTTTGTTGCGTGACGATAAGGCCGTTGCCATCACCACCGACAGCGTTGGCGAGGGCGGCGTTGAAGGAACCGTCCTGGCGGATGTAAACTTCGTTGGCGCTCCCAGAAACGCCGATCGTCGACGCGTTGAAAATGCCGTTCTGGTAGACGCCGAACTGGTTGCCGCTGCCGGTCACGTAACCGCCGATTTCGTTTCCGGCAAGGCCATTCTGGCTGAAGCCGAACGCGTTGCGGTCTCCCGTCACCACGAAGTCGTTGAGCTCGTTGCCGATACCGATCTGCGTAACGTCACCTTGGGTCAGATTGGCGAAGGCCGCGGTTCCCGAAAGCATGACCGGCGCGAAATCGGTAGCCCCGTTATTGGCTCCGCTGAAGGTGAGCGCGATCCTGTTGTAAGCGCCTTGCTGGCTAACGGTTCCGGCATGGTTGCCGCTGCCGCCCGACTGAACGAGGCTGACCGTGTTTCGGTAGCCCTCCTGGTCGAGCTTTCCGAGCGAGTTGCCGTCGCTCGTCTGCCTGATCGTGGCGCTGTTGCCGGGTTCCCAATCGAGCTCCCTGCGCGTCTGGCGGACGCTGCCGATCGTGTTGCCGCCGGTCGAGCCGCCCTGGAATATATCGAGCGTGTTGCGGTCGGCCGAACCGAACCGGGTTTTGTCGGTTTGCTGTACCTCATCGACGCGGTTGGAGCCGGATGCCTGCTCTATCGTGGTGCGGTTGCGGTTGCCTTTCTGGTCGAAACCTTCACCGAGCGTGCCGACAGCATTGTTCGAACCGCTCTGGGTGATGGCGAGGGCGTTGTCGTCGCCTTTCTGCAAGACGGCGCCGGGTGCCCCCGCACCATCGGCGGTGCCCGCCCTGTTGAAGTCGCCGGGACCCTGAACGACGGCGGCGTCATTGTCCGTGCCGTTCTGCGCGACATTGGCGAAATTGCCGTCGGCATGGGCAACGCTGGCCATGATGGCCAGGGCGGATACGGCAACGAGCCAGTTCTTCGGATTCATCAAATACATTCGAATGCGATCTTTCCGGAAGCCGGTTTCCGTTCTCGTTTGCCGGGGAGGCCAGGCTTTTGCCTAGCCTCCCCAAGCACAAAGTGATTGCAGGGTTATCGCCCTCACAGGAGCGGGAACCCTGCTCTCTCAGTTCTGCGTCACCGTAGTGGCGTTGCCGTTGCCCATCTGGCTGACGGCGGTGCTGTTGGTGCTGCCCACCTGGCTGACGGCGGCGCCGTTGTAATCGCCAGACTGGAGAAGAGTGGTGATGTTCGAATCCCCACTCTGAGCCACGACCGACTGATTGTGGTTGCCGAGAATGTTGCCGGTCAGGCTGTTGGAGGTGCCTGCCTGCCTGACGGCGAAAGCGTTGCTATTGGAATCGAACCCGTTCGACCCGACGTTGAGCGTAACGAGGTTTGCCGCCCCGGATTGAACGATGCTGCCGGGCGTAAGCCCCGCCGCAAGGGTGGCCATGTCGCCGAAGAACCCGCCGTTCGCGCTTGCGTTGTTGCCGTCGCCAAAGACGGTGATCTGGGCGGTATTGCCGGTGAGGCCGTTACCGAACGAAACGCCGTTATGGTCCTGTCTGACGTCGAGCTTGTTGCCGCTGCCTTCGCCGTCGCCGGCATTGCCGTCGATATAGATGGTGGCGGTGTTGTGGCCGGAGCCCTGGTTCACGTCGACATCATTGCCGTCGCCCCAGATCGTCGTCGTCGATGTTTCCCCGTTGCCGCCCTGGTAAACATCGACAGCGTTGCCGCTGCCTTCGCCATTGCCGCGAATAGTGACCGTCAGCTTGTTCTGCTCATAGTCGGTGCCGTATTTCTGCGTGCCGTTGACGATGTTGCCGTCACCATGGATGTCCACGGCGGCGGTCTGATGCTCGCCAGATCCAATGCTGTGCCCCTGGAAGCTGCTCTGCGTCAGGGTGACAGCATTGTAGTCGCCTTGGCCGTTATCGCCGTTAACGAGGACCGATGCATTGCCGTGGGCAGCGCTCGTACTGTTCTGGTCGATCGAAATCGTATTGTGGTTGCCGATCACGTCCGAATTAGCCCTGTGGCCATTGTTCGAGGTGGAACTCTGGACGATGTCGGTCGAATTGTCGTTGCCGCTCTGGTTGCTGACGGCGTCGTTGCTATCGGCCATGGCCATGCCCGTCATCAGGACAAGGGCAGTCGTGGCCGCCAATGCAAGCTTCAGTTTCATTTGCGTGACTCTCCTGTTGCGCCGGGCCGTGCCGGCTTGCGTCGCTGAAATGCAGCGCGAGTTCTGGCTCGCGCCGTTTTGTTGGCCGCATCTTTTGCGCGTAGGACCCGCTACGCCGCTATTGCCGGAGCAAAAAACCGGACGGAGAGGTCCGCCCGGTTTTTTCAATGTGCTTACTGGCTAACGCTGATGCCGTTATTGCCACCGCCGGCCTGACTGAAGCCGGTGGTGTTGCCCGCACCGACCTGGACAACCGCCACCTGATTGCTGCCGGTCCCGGTGACCGTGCCGTCAATAGTGTTGCCGCTGCCCTGCTGGAGATAAGCAAACTGGTTATTGTCGCTTGAAAGCACGGTATAGGTGGCCGTGTTGTTGGCACCAACCTGCAGGATATCACCGCTCACGAGGCCGTTGGCCGAAGCCAGGTTGCCTGCAATGCCGCTGACTGTGGCACTGCCGTTGAAATTACCGGTGATGTTCGCCGTCGCGGTGTTGGTGTCACCGCCCGATTGGCTGATCTTGACATGATTGGAATTGCCAATTTCAGTTATCGAAGCCGTATCATAGCTGCCGAGCGATGTGGCGGAGGCGTCGTTGTCGCTACCTGTCTGAATGACAGTCGCCCTGTTTTGGGTCGAAGATCTGTCGATACCCTGCACGACATAGAAATTATTGTTATCGCCTGTTTCAGTTACATGAATGAAATTACCATTCGAACCAGTCATTCGTGCAATCGACGAAAGATAGCCGTTACCGGTTCCTTTCTGCGAAATGCTCAATACCGGGCCAAAGGTCGAATTGTAAATCGAAGGATTGTTGTTGTCGCCATTGATGGTGGCTTCCATAATGACGTTGTTGGCACCTGATTGACTGAGAGTGGTACCACCGTTTACTGCGTTCTGCGAACCGGCCCCGTTATTGCTTCCCAGTTGCTGGACGAGCACTACCCGGTTGCCGTCGCGCAGGGCTCCCAAGTTGGACTGGGAAATGGACAACCAGTTGGAACTGCCGGTGGTAGTATTGGTGGCATCACCGGACTGCAGGACAGTTTCGACCGTGGAATTGGTGGCGGCATTGCGGCCGATACTAATGTGATTGCTGTTGCCGTTCTGGATCACACTGTTGATCCGGTTTCCGCCGGCACTGTTAGAATAGTCAGAACCGTAAGAGTTACTGTTGCCGACCTGCCGAAGGACGATGGTGTCGTTGTCGCCGCGGCTGAATCCCCCGCCTGTCGACTGCGTCTCCACGATACTGTTACCATTGCCCTGCTGCAGGGCTGGCGCGCCTGCGGTACCAAAGTCATTGCCGCCCGAGCCAGCCGCCTGCTGGACCTTCGCAGTGTTGCCCGCGCCGTCCTGTTTAACAAAAGCGTTATTGCCGCTGCCCGCCCAGGCAGCGCCCGTCAGAAGGGCCAAAGCGGAGGCGGTGGAAAGTACAACCTTAAGTTTCATGACAAAAACTCCCACGTTGCGCAAACGTTGCGTTTGCACATTGATTAAACTGGATTGCCCACAAGGCCGGCCTGCTTGGGCAGACCGCTCGTCGGCGCATATGCGTGCTGACATCGCCGGGTCTACCGGCGTCAAATCGCTATTGTGTCGTGATGTTCCCCATTGACGCCCTTTAACCCCTGTCGGCGGCGCAGCCATGCGTGCCGCCACCTTGGTCAGGCCGCTTCGCGTTCAACGGACCCAATGCCCCCGTATTCCGCGAATGGCCTAACCGTGCCGAGATTATCAATCTTCTGCTAATAAGCAAAGTGAATTTTCCGTTAAAGTTAAGATCGGAGCACCTTCTTCAAAGTTATTACTCGCCGTCCGCCAGCCGCCTTCTTTATTGATTGTCACCGGATTCGCCCTTCGGCGAGCGGGAGTCGCGCGCATCCCTGCCGCCACCGAGAGCCGCCGGGAAACCGTCGGATTCCTTACCTACGGGCGGTTTCGGCCACGCGCGGAGAAAAATCGCCTGTGGATTTCAGGCAACACATTGCGAGGAAATGTACAGCCGCCGCGGCCTCCAGGGCTCAGGCGAGTTTGGAGTTCCCGGGGATATTTGTAGCTTAAGCTGCGGAATGAGATGATTCTTTTACTTCAATTGCAGGAAATTTTCGGTTTTTGGCGACCCCTATGGATTTTTAAGTCTCCCGCATCACTTCGATGGTAAGGTGAGAATGGCCTCCGGTCAGATTGCCAAAGGATAGGAAAGCTGATTTACCAGCGGCGCCGATGTAGGCAGGTGGGTTTTAGTGGGGAATGGGGGACATGCGACAGAGTAAAATATTCCTGGCTCAGTTCGCGGCCGCGAGCCTGCTGGCCGGCAGCGCCTTTGCAAGTGACCTCGTCTACACGCCGGTCAACCCGTCTTTCGGGGGCAATCCGCTCAATTCCTCGCATCTGCTCGGGCTCGCCAATGCGCAGCGCGACGCCACAGCCAGCGACGCCAAGAAGAACGACGGCACCGGGACAGGCACCGGCGGCACCGGTGGTTCGACGAGCCAGAGCAATGTCGACCTTTTCATCCAGCAGTTGCAAGGGCGCCTGCTCTCGGCGTTGGCCAGCCAGGTCACCGATGCGATCTTCGGCGATAATCCGCAGGATCACGGCACCATCCAGTTCGGGGACACCTCGGTCGAATTCACCCGCACGCTGGATTCCATCTCGCTGACCATCACCGCAGGCGACGGCACGGTGACGACGATCGTCGTACCCCAGTTGGTGACATCTAACTCGGCTTCGAGCCTGTCTACGCTCATGGCTCCGCAGTCGGCCAATTCTCTTACCTCGGCAAATCAGCTGGCAAATCCTCTTTCCAGCGGGGCGCCGCTGACTTCCGATCTCACTACGCCGTTGAACTGACCGGCACATCAACTTGGGGGCGGCGCCTGACGGCGCCTTTTGGGGCAGGGTATGAAAACAGTTTCCAACAAGGGCGCGGTTCGTGCCCTGGTCGCGATGGCCGGTCTTTCGCTGCTTGCGGGCTGCCAGAGCAGCAACGCCATCGATTCCGGCCTGAACCCCGGTCTGGTCGCGCCCGCGCTGGCGCCGATCACAGTCCAGAACGACAATCTGCGTGTGCTGCCTCCTCCGACAAAGCGGGTCGTGGTGGCCGTCTACGACTTTCCCGACATGACCGGGCAGTTCAAGGACACCACGAACGTCCAGACCTTGTCCAAGGCAGTCACGCAGGGTGGCGCGCCGATGTTGATCAAGGCGCTTCAGGACGCCGGCGAGCGTCAGTGGTTCACCATCCTCGACCGGGCGCGGCTCGACGATCTCCTCAAGGAGCGCCAGATCCTGACGGAGATGCGCCGGCTATACCGCAACGAGGCCAAGGTAAGCGCAAGCGTGCTGCCGCCGCTGCGCCATGCAGGCATCATCCTCGAGGGCGGTATTATCGGTTATGATACCAATACGCTCACCGGCGGCCTCGGCGCCCGCTATCTCGGCATCGGCGCCGACGGCAAATGGCAGCAGGACACCGTGACGGTAACCTTGCGCGCCGTCTCCACAGACACCGGCGAGGTGCTGGCCACGACGACGGTCCACAAGGCGATCGGATCCTACGCGGTGTCCGGAGGGGCTTTCCGCTATGTGACGCTCGACAAGATTCTCGAAGCCGAGGCCGGCGTCACGCAGAACGAGCCGAAGCAGATCGCCGTCCAGCAATCGATCGAGAAAGCAGTGCGGTCGCTGATTATCGAGGGCGCCGAACTCGGAATCTGGTCCTTCCGCGACAGCGCCCGCGGGCGCGACATCATCGAGGCGTATAAGAAGGAAAAGTACGGCGACAAGATCACGCCGGCAGCCGCCTCACCGGTGCCGCCGGATACGCAGAACCCCACCAAGGTCGTCGAGACGGTCGAACTGCGGCAACCGCGGCCACGCTCCACCAGGGCCGCGGCACCGGCCGTCCCCGCCACACCACCGCCCGCCGCCAAGAACGAAACCGTCGGCTCGATCTCGCCCGACGCCGTTTCCCCGTTGCCGGCGAGCGTGACGCCTCCGCCCGCCGCCAAGAACGAGGTGGTCGGGTCCTCGGAAGACGCGAAGCCCGGCAAGGAACCCATCACGGCCGTCGCCGTAGCCTTCAACTGACGGAAACGATACCGGAGAACTGAGGGCGGCAGTGCCGAAGCGGCTGCTCGACCGGGCGTTCCGGCGAAGTGGGGCTGTGTGTCTCTTGCGCTTTGTTGCCGGCGCAGCTTTACCATACAACGGAAATATTTGCCGGGCATGCCGTTTTACTGGATTTGCTTTTGACAAGCATGGTCCAACCGCTTAACCATTGGTAAACCATGAGCCTGCGGGACAGGAAGCGGGGACATCGCCCATGAAGGTTCGCACCATATCGGCCGCCGTTGCCGCTGCCGGGCTCCTGGGCTCTGTTTCGGGTGCCGCGCTGGCTGAAAACTCCACGAATGAAGCGTGGATCGGCCAGACCGGCGAAACCAATACGATCTCGATCCTCCAGCAAGGGAGCGCGAACCGGGCCGGCGCGGACAACTCCGCTCATCGCATCAACCAGGAAGGCCGCTTCAACACTCTGTCCATCGACCAGTTCGGCCATTCCAACGCCTCCGGCGCGGATGCGCTCGGCGAAGACCTTCCCGAAGGGCTGAACCAGGAAGGTGATCACAACCAATTATCGGTCCGACAGCATAATTTGGTGCTCGACGCCTTCAATTTCCTCGGCGCGGTCTTCCAGTCGAGCCTCTCGGGCGGTTCCGCGCTGGCCAACCTGTTGACCGTCGTGCAGGAAGAAACCGGCGGTGACGGCACGACCGGGCACCGCATCGGTTCCGTCACGCAGATCAGCACCGCCAACGGTCAGGGAGAGAACACCGCGACGCTGACGCAGACCGGAGGAAACAACTATCTGGGCAATACGATTGAGCGCCTCGTCCAGTCGGGCTATGCGAACGCCGCTTCCATCGCCCAGTCGGCAAGCCGCAACAGCGTCGCCTTTGCCCGCCAGCAGGGGGACCACAACCGGGTCGGGATCGAGCAGCGCGACGGCAGCCAGAATACGGTCGGGTCCTTCGACCAGACCGGCACCCGCAACGAGGCCGAGATCGTCGAGTCCGGGAACCGCAACCACATCGCCTGGGTGCTCCAAAGCAACCAGGGTGTGGCGATTTCCGGAAACCGGATGAAACTGACCATCGCCGGCGACGACAATGGTGGCGACAATCTCGGCGGGCAAGGCGCCTTCGCGACCCGGACACTGATCGGATCTCAGGCTTACCAAGGCGCCTTTGTCCAGATCGGCGACAGCAACGACATCTCATACACTGTCAGCGGCGGTAACGAGAACCTTGCCGGCATCATGCAATACGGCGACGGCAATGGCGCAATCGTGACGATCAGCCATGCCGAGGGCGCGACTTCGGAAAATGCGGCACGCAACGAGGTCGGCGTCGTTCAGCAGGGGGACGGCAACGATCTGTCGCTGAAAATCGTGGGCAGCGACAATGTCGGCAGCGCTGGCATGGACGGCGACCGGAACGCACTCAACCTGTCGCAGAGGGGCAACGGCAATCTTTTCGATATCGCCATCCGCGGCAACGATAACAACAATAGCGCTTCCGTTTCGACAGGTAACTTTCGAGGAAGGCTCGCGGCGACGGCATCCAATGCCGGTCTGTCGCCCGGAGACGGCTTACAAAACGGCGACGGTAACAGCGTGACGGTCAGCCTGTCGGGAGATTCCAATCTTTTCGCCTTCCGGCAGGAAGGCATCGGCAACGCAGCGGCCGTGGTGGTGAGCGGTTCGGCCAACCAGGCGGTGGTGGATCAGTCCAACAACGCGAATCGGGCGGCGATCGGGCAATCCGGCAGCGGCAACAGCGTCAGCATCGTCCAGTTCTAGGGCGTTATGGATGGCGCCGATAGCATGGCGCGATATGACTTTCGCACTCCGGCGCCCAAAAGACGGCGGTGGCAGTCTTGCGGTGTTTATGCCGCGCATCTCCTCCACATAGCCGAAGGCCGAATGCCGCCAAGGCGTGAACGTTGCGGACATCGACGAGGCATGCGCGCCTGAAATTCCTCAAGATCACCCTGTTCGTGGTGGCCTGCTTTCCCTTTGGCCGAAGTTTTTCAACGGAATATTTACCGCGTGCGCCAAATGCATCCCGCATGGCGCGTGTAATTCGGGCTTATATAAAATTCTAGCGAAATGAAGAAGGCGAACTTAGCGGCCGGTCATCGATAGTGCCCCCAATGTTTCTCAGGGGACTGGTACATGATCAAGTATCTTGCCGTTATCACGCTTGCGGGCCTGGCTCTTTCCTCGCAAACCGCCTCGGCCGCCAACAACATCGACCTTCTGACTGTCGACCAGGCAACCAATACCGCGCTCTATCAGGTCGATGGCGACAATAACCGCCTGCAGATCATGCAGGACAGTTCCGGCTTTTCCGCCGGCAATACGCTCACGCTCACCATCAAGGGCGACTTGAACGGCGGACCGCTCGGCGCCCAGTTTTCCGGCGCGGCCCTGCTGCCGGGCCTCGAACCCGGCTCGATCGTACAGCGGGGCGAAGGCAACAGCATTGCCATGGAAGTGCTCGGAACCAACAATCTTTTCGCGGTAGCACAAAACGGCAGCGGCAATATGCTGACGGCATCCATCGTCGGTTCGGCAAACCAGGCGAGTGTATCGCAAGTCGGAAACGCCAATGTCGCAAGCTTTTCGCAGAACGGGACAGGAAATATAGTTAGCATAATGCAAAGATCGTGGTAGGGTTTGGCCTTATGCGGTAGCCCTGCCTGCCAAGAGGATTTTCGATGCATAGCACCCTGACGCGCAACATCACGATGTCGGCGATCCTACTGGTCGCTCTTTGCGGTACCGCTTATGCCGGCGAGAACAACCAGATCACCATCAAACAGGACGGCTTGGCCAACAGCCTGACCGTGGACCAGTCTCAGGCCAGCAACAGCGTCGTCGGAGGTGCCGACCTGAACAGCGACAACGTGTTGAGCTTGGGCAGCACCGCCAAGCAACTCGGCAACGGCAATACGGCAGATCTGCGGATAACCGACGACGGCGGTATTGGCGGCGGCCAGATCGGGCTATTCCAGAGCAACAGCAGCCAGTCGGGTTTGGCCAACAACGCGGTCGTATCTGTGCTGGGCAGTGGCCTTGGGCTGGTTTCTCAGAACGGAGAAGGTAACGTCGCCAACATCAGCGTCAAAGGGACGGATACGATCGGCAGTGTCAGCCAGATAGGCAACCTCAACAATGTAGGAACGCTCACCGAACCTGGACTCAAGATTGAAGGCGAAAATGCAAAAGGCTCGGTCACCCAAAATGGGAATGGCAACAATACGAGCTTGGCCGTGTTCGGGAACGGGACTTCTGTAGACTACACTCTTAACGGCGACAACATAACCAATATGCCTGCCGGTGGCGTGCAGGTCATCTCCAACGGCGCCACAGTAACCATAACCCAGACACGTTTCTGACCCTGCATCCGGGAGAGAGCGATGAAAAGCATGTCGCTCGTTTTGTCCTCGGCGATCGGCATGGCAGTGCTGGCGCCCATGGCTGCCCATGCCGGTTCAGCCATCGCCATCATCCATGTTGACACTACCAAGGATGGCATTCGGGTCGTCGGACAGGCACTGGCACTTGCCGACGCGAAGATTTCCGGCGAATTGAGCGTCAGCCGCAAAGGCGCTTCCGGCGCCGTTACGTCCAGGCAGGGTGGCGAACTGGACATAGCGGCTGGACAAACGGCCGATCTTGCCCAGATCGGGGTTTCCTACAACAAGGGAGACTTGCTCGAGGTCCGGCTTGTTCTGACCGAGCGCGGTTCTATTGTTTCCGTAACTACTTTGAAGACCGGCGGCTGATGCACAGGCTGCGTCTATAGGACTTCATCGCGAAACAATTGCGTGCTAGGAATTCAACGGGGCCACTTGGGCATGGGGTTTGTCGTGAAGTCTTCTTCGATTCGGGTAGTATTTCTTCTCGCGGCATCGGCTGTGGCCGCGCCTGCGCTGGCGCAGAGCGAGGCCGATTTCGTCAAGGCGTTTGCCGGAAACTGGGAGGTTTTCGATACAAGCTTTTCATCCGGTGGCGCCCGTTGCGCATTGACGCTTTCGGACAAGGCGGACGATGGAAAATACGCGTTGCAATCGCGGAATTGCGGCGGCGAACTGTCCGGTGCCTCGAAATGGGGAATTGCGGACGGCCAGTTGGCTGTCATGGACGCGAAAGACGGCGTTATCGCTCATCTGGGCGGTAACCAGCACCGTATCAGCGGGACCACGGCTTCCAACAAACCGATCGTGATCGACCGGGTCGGTGACCAGGGGCTGAAGGACGTCATGGCGGCGGCGGTCAAGGCACGCGGCTGCTATTATCTGGGATTTTCCAGCAAGTGCGCGCCGGAATCACAATTGGCCAACCCGTTCTCCTCGGCGCCCGATGCCGAGAAAAAAATTAATGTGATCGTCAATCTCAACGTGCGTGCCGAGGCCCGTGACGACGCCGGCATCGTGGGCGTGGTTCCTGAGAACTCCTGCGTCGCCGTCGAGCGCTGCCTGACAGCTTCGGACGGCGTCTGGTGCCAGGCGAAGTTCGGCGACAAGGACGGATGGATCCGCAAGGTGGCGTTGCGGCAGAATAAATGGCCGATCCTTACATTCACCAACGGTTGCGGCTGAATTCGCAGCCGGCGGCATCAAAAATGGCGGCCCCGGGGGCGCGCTGTGCCAAAACCGCACACAATCCATCGGACCGGAGCGACCAGTCGAACGACTGCGTGTTCGTGGCATTAACCCCGCATTAAGGCTACGGGAATCCCCTTGTGTGCAAACGGCTGGCCAAGCTATGCGATTCAACGCCCAATGCTATTACAGACGCAGACCCGAGGCGCCTCGGGTTAGGGTCCGGTAGCCCACCCCAAACCTAAGCCCGGCTGCCGGACCCGCCTATGACATCGGGCCGAAAAGCGGAACCGCTTTTCGGGAAAATCCGATGCTCAAACAAGGAGATAGATCGCCACCTAGCATCCGTTAGGATGCACGACGGTCCAGAGTATTTCCAACAAGAATGGACGCTTTTGGCCGGAAACGCGGCCGAAACAACGTGATAAGCGGTCTCTTCGATTCGGTGAAATCTCCATTCCTCAAGATGCCTTATCGCCCTCAGGCATGGCTGTAGGCCCCAGAGCGCAGGCTCCTGAAAATTGCGCAGGCTTCTGAACAAGCCACGTGACGGCGCAGGTACAACCGGCTTGATGATGCGGAACCAATGCAGGAAATAATATCCTTGCCAGTACACGCTGCCCCACTCTGAAGCAAAAAACTTCGGCATGAAACTTGCTGGAATAGACTGCCGGCATTTGCCGGTCCTGATAATGCTTCAGGTCTAAAAACTCGCCGAGGTCAGGGGACAGGGGTGTCGCCTCGGCGAGTTGGCAGCCTGTTAGGCGCTTTCAAATTTCTGTTGCACAACGAGCGCCCCATTGGGCGCTTTCAGTGCCTGTCCCGCATCCCTCACCGACAAGTGCCTGACCGGACCGGAAGAATGCCGGACTTTGATGATCCGATACTCAGGCCACCGGGCGGGCTTTGGTGTTTACCGGCCGGACGATGCAATCGGCCAGACGATTCGCCTCGTCGAGCGCCGCGGCGTGCCGCTGCCCCCAGTCGCACAGCGCCAGCATCACCGGCTCCAGGCTAAGGCCGAGCTCAGTGGCCGAATAATCGACCCGTGGCGGAACTTGCCGGAACACCTCCCGGTCGACCAGCCCATGCGCCTCGAGCTCACGAAGCTGCTGGACAAGTACCTTCTGGCTGATCGACGGGATCAGCCGCGTCAGCTCAGATAACCGCTTCGGCCCATCGAACAGGTGATAGAGGATGACCGTCTTCCACCGCCCGGAGATCGTGCGGATGGCGCGTTCGATCGGCAGGACCGGCAGGTTCTTGATCGGCTTAGTCATACTTACCTCCTGGTCTGTATGGGAGAAACTTCTCCGTAGAGTAGCCGGCTACCGTACCGTTAGAAAACCCCGTCAACTTAAAGGAGTCGGCGCCATGAAAATCATCCAGATCGACGAATTTGGTGAGCCGGACGTGCTGAAAGTCCGGGAGATTGCGCGCCCGGAGATCCAGGCCGACGACGAGGTTCTTGTTCGCGTCCACGCTGCGGGGGTGAATTTCTTCGAAGTCCTGATGCGGCGCAACCGTTATGCGGTGACGCCGACGCTGCCCACCCGCTTCGGCGTCGAGGTCGCCGGCATCATCGAGGCGGCCGGCGGTCGGTCTAGGCTGGGCGTCGGCAGCCGCGTCGCCGTTCCGCTGTTCGCGTATGGCAGGGACGGTGGTTATGCAGACTATGTCGTGGTCAAGGATCCGGCTTGCATCCCATTGCCGGATAGCGTGCCGTTCGATGCCGGCGTCGCCTTGCAGGTGCAAGGCCTCACCGCGCTTCACGCGATACGGCAGACATCTCCCGAAGGCCGGTCCGTTCTGATAACCGCGGCAGGCGGCGGCGTGGGAACGCTGCTGATCCAGTTCGCCAGGCAGGCCGGCGCCAAGCGGATCGTGGCGCTCGCCGGGTCGCGGGAAAAACTCGACGCCGCGCTATCGCTTGGTGCCGACGCCGCCGTAAATCATCGCGACGACGACTGGCTCGCCCAATGCGCCACCGCAAGCGGCGGCGACGGCTTTTCCATCGTCTATGATTTCGTCGGCGGGAACTTCGGCAAGCCCCTGACCACGCTGCTGGCGCCTATGGGAGCCCTGCTGTTCGGCGCACTCGGCCGCTTTGCTCTCGATACCGGGGCCATGAACGCCCTGCTGGCGCGCGGACAGACCGTCAAAGGTTTTGCTCTCATCCCGCTGCTTCAGGCAGGTAACCCGCAAAAGGACCTGGCCGAACTGTTTGAGCTTACCGCGAACGGAAAACTCACTCCCGTCATCGCCGCAGGTTTTGCGCTCGAACAGGCGGCCGACGCGCACCGGCTGAGCGAAGCCCGCGCCAGCATCGGGAAAATCGTACTGCACCCGTGAAGGCCCCCGCACCAGATCATGTCGACGGCCGAACGAACACCTGCCCACATTGTTCGATTTAAGCGGCAGGACGCTCCCTAGCTTAGCCCGCCTGCTTCCGCTGGCTTTCCGACAGTCTTCTCCCGGCTTTCGTGCTGACCCACATAGCCACAGAAGCGACGGCGGCCGCATCGACAGGACTGTCGAGTGGATCATGACCAGGGTGTGCGGGGGCCCTGCCCCTTTCTTTTCGATCACGGGACGGCCTAGAATGGAACTCTGACGGGCGGGGGCCTCGACGACAAGGCATCACTTGCCGGAGGCCCGCGACGACACATGCCCGAAACCCTGAATATTGTCGGCGCCCATCTCAGGCTGAGCACGAGCCTTCTCCTGCGCTTCGGCGCCCCGCTCAGCGCCATCTGGATGGGCAGCTACCTCCTCAATATCCTGCTGCTGCGCGGCGCGGTCGAAATCGGCCTCCTCAGCCGGTTCGCGGGCCTGATTGCGCTTGCGCCCATCATCCTGCTCCAGCTTATCGTCTTCGCGGCGATGTTCATCGTCTTGCGCGACGGACTGCCGCTGCTGCGAAGGCGTCGGCAGCCTCCTGGGCCGAAATCGGGCGAGCCCGAAGTCCGCGACGGCGGTTTCTTCACCGGCGCCCTGCTCGCCGTCCTCATCCCGTTTTATGGCTACTATGCGGGCTGGGGCTTCCTGTCGAACACGTTGCGCGACTATTCGAAACTGTTCCTCGACACGCAGATGAGCCGTATCGATTTCCTGAATCCTGAAAAATCGGGCCCCACCGCGCTGGAGGTGCAAAGCTCCTTGTGGGTCGGTGTCGCGGTCCTCATCATTTGGGTGCTGCGCCGGGTAGCAAAGCAAAGGTACAAGAAGGCCGGCAATCGCTTTTGGCCGTTGTTCATCGTTGCCTGCGAGACGACATGGGTCCTGCTTGGCCTCTATCTGATTTCGGGCTGGCAGGCCCAGTTCGCGGAATGGCTTGCGCACCTTCCTTCGCCGCAGGAACTTTTGCAATCATTGGTCCCGGCAGCCGGTGCCGAAGTGACGAGCCCGGCGGTAAGGCCGGTAGACTGGCCCGCCGAGTTCCGACCGTGGCCGTGGCTGACGTCGCTGTTCTGGTATTCGGTGCTGCCGCTGATCTGGTTCAATCTCGGCGCCATCATCTATGGCCACGACCTGAACATGATGACGGGCGCGACCGAACGGGTAACGCACCGTGTGCTGACCCCCTGGACCCGCCTGCCGAAGCCCATCACCGACTTTATCGGCTATTTCTGGGGCGGAACGGTGAAGCGGTGGCATGCGGTCGTCAACGGGATGATTCTGGCGGCCTCGGCCGGCGTAGCGCTTACCGTTTCGGTCATCGTGCTGTGGCGCCTTGCCGACTGGCTCGGGCGATGGGCCTGGATCGGAGCGGCGCAACTCGTCGGCCCGCAGGGCCAGCAGGTGTGGCGCTTGGCGGAACACCCGCTAAACATCCTGTTCGGCTTTCCGGGTCAGCCTCAGACCGGCCTGATCGTCGTTGTCGTCCAGTTCTGTGTTCTTGCAGCCGGTCTGGAACTGGCTGGCCGTGCCCAGCAACAGGCAACAGCCGGCGCAACGCCGCGCCCGCAAAACTGACCAGCAAACCCGTATTCATTCGGACTTGAAGGTGCGCACGGTCGGCTTGATTTCGAGGGCAAGCGCGGCTGGGCGCGTTCCGTAGCCCGATATATGCAGGGTCAGGTCGCCGAGCACCGACACCGGCAGGCGGTAGAGCTGGTCAAACGTTACCGGGCCGGCTTCCGGGACAGCCCCGGGATTGCAATCGCCGTTGTCTTTGCCGTCCGGGGCCAGAATCTTGATCGCGCCGCGTATCGAATAGTCGTAGAGGGGCAGCCAGGTTTCGCCGCCTTCTCCTCGCAGGCTGGCGCGGCAATCCACCCATGCCTTAGCGGCTGCGGGCGAGCCCCGTAGATCGAAACGCACATGAAGCAGCGCGCGGTCCGGCATACTGTCGACGACGGCGGCATGCGCCTCCCGCACGCCGACGCGAAGGCCTGCCAGTTCGCCTTCGGCCGCATCGGCGCGCATGACGTTCCATTCCCGCTGATGGGCGAGATCCCTGTAGTCAGGCCATGCCGTCAGGCCCAGCGTGGCGGCGAACAATATCAGCGTGACTCCGAGCCAGAGCACCTGTCTCATGGCCCGAGCCTCAACATGGCTTGCCTTTCCGGCGCCAATGCCGGCGAGGCAAAATGCACGGCACTGTCCATGCGCATGCTGCCGCGCGCCATCAGAACCAGCCGTCCGCCGACAATCTCATCGTCGGGCAGTTCGAATATGGCAAGCGGCCGATCCGTCAGTCGCGGCTCGAACCGGGCCTGGGAAAGACCGCGAGGAACATTTTCGAGACGGGTCGACTGGTTGTACTGACGGCCGGTCGCCCCAAGCCAGACCGCTTCGATCTGCCGGGACTCCTCGCGTGCCGAAATTGCAAGCTCGGCGACCAGAAAGGTCGCGGACGTGTCGCGAACGACATTCTTGCCGTATCGCTCATAGGAAATCGCCCCGGCCGATCTGAGACCGATCAACTCAGCCGTGAACAACCGCCCCTGCCCGACGCCGTTTTCGCTTGCATCGACGGCAAAGGGCTGGAAGCTGCTGTCGTAGCCGGGCAGCGTGTTCATCATCGCTCCCAGCATCGCACCGCCGAGCGCGACGGCCATGAGATTGGCAAGATGGCTCATGCGCCGCGCTCCGGCCGCGCGCTCAAGGTTCCGACCGGATAGAAAAGCAGCCAGCTTGCCTTCGCGTAAAGATTGTCCCGGAGCTTGAATTGCTGCGCGCTGAATTCGATCGTCACATCCTGTTCATGCCAATTGTCCGGAATGTCCCAGACGATCGCTATATCTTCGCGTATGCGCGGTTCGATCTGTCCCAGCAGTTCCTTGTCGCGGACCAGATAAACCTCGGGCAGCGGAAAACCCGCTCCTCCCGAGGAGAGCGCGAGCAGCTTTTCCGGCTGGCCGAACACTGCCGCCTGGCTGGTGCCCGTCACGTTTTCGATCTGCCCCGTAAGAACGAGTTTCCGGCCGGCCTGCGAACCGGCTGTCGCTGACGGCCCGGCCTTCTCGACGGTCAGTTTCTGCGGCGTAAAGACCGCGCGCCCCAGGCTGACGGGCTCCCCGAAGGCGATCTGCGGCGATGCGTCCGGCACGCGCGCGTCTTCCACTTTCATCCACCAGGCGACGGCAATGGCGGCGAGGATACCAATCGCGGCGAACAGGCGGGCCCGGATCTGACGGGCTGTCGATCTCAGCGGGTGTCGAACCATCCGTGCATAGAAGCGGATGCCGGCCTCGTCTTCAACCATTTTTGGCCCGATCGCCGGTGCGGGCGCGATAAACGCCGTTGCCCATATCGGTGAATGCGAAAACTGCTTCGCAAACCCGGGATACGCTTCCCCCGAACTTGAAGGCCTCCCGTCAGCTCTTCGCGACCGGCATGCTCCTGAACCGGGAAGCCGTTTCGGGCTGAGCCACCTTGCATGCCATCGGCGGCAGGTTTTGCGAAATGAGCGCGATATCGGCAACGATCGCCCTGCCCATGGCTTTCAGGACCTGACCAAGAGCGCCGGCCTGATGCGGCGACAACAATAGGTTGGGATTTCGGCGCGCCGCGTGGTCCTGCGGCACCGGTTCGACCGGAAATACGTCTGTCGCAACGCGGATATGGCCGGCTTCGGCCGCATCGAGCATGGCGGGAAAATCCACGACCGCCGCCCGGCTGAGCAGAAGCAGGCTGGAGCCCTGCCGCATCAGCGCGAATTTTTCCTTGTCGAGAAAGTTCCGGTTATCGTCCGTCACGCCTGCAAGGACGAAAACAAAGGTGCTGCTAGCGAGAACGTCGTCGAGCGGCGCCGGCACGCATCCGGCCTGTTCGATAAGCAGATCAGGAACCCATGGATCGTAGACTTTGACATGGACATGGAAGGGCTTGAGCAACGGCAGCAGCGCCCGCGCCAGATCGCCGAAACCGATCAGTCCCACCTCGGCGTGGAACAGGCTTCTTGCGTCCCTGTTCGCCCCGAAGCCATAGCTTTCCTCACCCTGGCGCATCAGCCGGTCGGAGCGCGTGATGCCGCGGCCGAGGTCGATTGCCATGGCCAGTCCGATTTCGGCAACCGGCGTCGCAAAGACCTGGCTCGCGGAGAGGATGCGGATGCCGTGCCTGAAGCAATAATCGTAGTCGATATTGGGCAGGAAATTGCCTTCGCTGTTGATGAAAGCCCGAAGGTTCCTGCAACGAGCCAGCCTCTCGGCCGGCATGTCGAACGTCCCCATGATCACATGGGCATCCACCGCAAGGTCGGTGAATTCCCGCTCGGACAGTTCGCTGCCGGCGTGGATGGTCACGTCGCCCAGTGCGCGGAGTATTTCCAGGTCGCCGCCGTCGAACACATCCTCGACCGTGCGCGGATGCGCCATGATGAATATCTTGAACCGCTCGGCCATCGTTCAGCCTCTCTTTCCAAACCGCTCAGGCACTACAGCGCAGTCCACCCGCCATCGCGGGCGCCGGAGCGCAGGGCCGCATCGATGAATCGCATGCCCCGGACGCCGTCTTCGATACCCGGCAGCAAAAGCGCATTCGGGGCCGCTGGAACGCCCGACAGGCTCGCTTCCAATTGGCCGGCCATGTCGTCGTAAAGCTGCGAAAGCGCTTCGACGAAGCCTTGGGCATGTCCCGGCGGCATATGTCCCTTGAACAGGGTGCCATGAGACGCCCGGTCGATGAAGACCCGTTGCCCGCCCAGCGGGCAGAATTGCAATATATTCGCTTCTTCCACGCCCCAGCCGAGCGAAGCCTTGTCGCCGTAGACTTCGATGCGGAGCCCGTTGGTCTGTCCGATGGCGATCTGGCTCGCCCACAAACTGCCTTTGGCGCCGTTTTCGAAACGAAGCTGGACGGAAACATTGTCATCCACCTGCCGTCCGGCAACGAAGCTGTCGACCTCGGCGGACACGGAAGCGCAGCGCAGCCCGCTGACGAATTCCGCCAGATGGAAAGCATGCGTTCCGATGTCGCCAAGGCTGCCGGCCCCGCTCCGCTTCGGATCGGTACGCCATTCGGCCTGCTTGTTGCCTTCAGCCTCCGCGGCCGTAGCGAGCCATTCCTGCGGAAACTGCACCCGCACGACGCGAATCGTTCCGAGTTCCCCGCTTTGAACGATGGCACGCGCCTCCCGAACCATATCGAAGCCGGCATTGGTGTAGGTGACGCCGAACAGCGCATTGCTGGCCTTCGCCGCCTGCTCGACCGCCAGCGCCTCGTCAAGCGTCGCCGTCAGCGGCTTGTCGCACATGACGCTGATGCCTGCGGCCAGAAAGGCGTGGCAGGCAGGCGCATGCAAATGGTTCGGCGTGACGATGGCCACGAGATCGATGCCATCCTCACGTGCGGCCTCGGCCGCCGCCATGGCGCTGAAATCGGCATAGGCGCGTTCGGGAGAAAGATGCAATTCGGCCGCGCTCGCAAGCGCGCGCGCCGGATCGCCAGACAGGGCGCCGGCGACCAGTTCGAAGCGCTGCGTCATCGCCGCGGCCCGACGATGGACCGCACCGAAAAATGCACCCTGGCCACCGCCGACCATGCCCAGCCTGAAACGCCTGTCAATCATAGAGGGTCCTACCAGGGCCGGCCTGCAACCGACCGGGAAACAGGCGCATACCGCCACAGATGCCTGCGGCATCCGACGACAGAGCGGTTCTGGTTTTTACCGAAACGGCAGAACCGTCCTGTCTCTTTGCTTGACCGGCACTTTCGCGCGCAAACCGTTTAACGCCTTTGCCGGAATGCTCCGCACCCCGGCCGACTCCGGCAGGGGCACGGAATGGAGAGGAGCGATTACTCCGCGATCTTACCGCAGGTGGTCAGCGCATCCTCGGGGGTGCAGACTTCCGTGCCGGTCTTGATGAACGGCTCCACCGTCTCGCCCTTGGTCAACTTGTCCAGTGCCATGATGGTTTCGTAACCCATGTCATAGGGGCGCTGGCCGATGTTGTAGTGGCTCAGCCCTTCGGCCAGCAGCGGAAGCTGCGGTCCGAAATTGTCGCCGAACACGACGACCAGATCCTTGCTGTCGAGACGCTTCTTGAGCGGTTCCATCGCCTGCTTGTAAGCCTGCGGGGCGTACTGGGCCCAGCCGCCGACCGCCACGAAGGCGCTAAGCTCGGGATTGTTGGTCATGACGTCGCGAACCTGCTGCGCGGCCAACGTGATGTCGTCGTTGTTGTAGACCGGGCAACCCGCCGGCTCGGTCCAGCCGTTCTGGCCAGTCAGCGTGTCCACGCCCTTGTCCTTCGTCACGCCGGCGAGCGTGTCGCGAATACCCTGGACGCGGGCCTTGAGGTTCTCGGATGCCGGCGCACCCGACTGGATGCATACGGTACCGCCGGCCTTCTTGGTCTCAAGCACCTTCTGCGCCAGCGCGACACCGAACTCGTAATTGTCGGTACCGATATAGGTGGAGCGCAGATTCGCATCTTCCGGCAGCACATCGGTATCGAAGGTGACGACCGGGATGCCCTTTTCCTTGGCCATCTTCATGATGCGGGCCATGGCTTTCGGATTGCCCGCCGATACGCCGAGGCCTGCAACGCCACGGGTAACCATATCCTGCGCAAGCTGGACCTGCTTGGCCTCGTCATATTCGGTCGGCCCGAGATAGGTGCAGGTGACGTCGCCGAGCTTCTTGGCAGCGGCTTCGCAGCCCTGCTTGATGGGCGGGCTGAAGGCGTTGTTGAGAACCTTGAAGACGAGCGCGAATTCGCGCTCGGCGGCATTGGCCTGGGCAGCCGTCATGCCGATGGCAAGACAAGCCACCGAAAGGGTGATCTTGAGTTTGCGGGACAGGCGCATTGAAGTTCCTCCGTTGTTTTCAGTCGTGGATCGCGCTCACCGACGCAGTGAGCGGATTCTTTCAAGCAGGACGGCGGCGAGAATGAAGCTTCCCACGAACGTTCCCTGCCAGAAGGGATTTACGCCCGCGATCAGCAGGGCGTTGCGGATGACCTCGACAAGAACCGCGCCGATGGCGGCGCCAAGCGCGGTGCCGAAGCCGCCCGTCAGCGAAGCTCCGCCGATGACCGCCGCCGCGATGACCTGCAATTCGTAACCCGTGCCGATGGCATTGGTGACGGCGCCGAGCCAGCCAACCAGGAACACTGCGGTGATGGCGACCGTCAGGCCACTGAAAGCGTAGGCCGAGACCTTGATGAGATCGACCGGAATGCCGGCCAGCCGCGCGGCGGCCTCATTGCCGCCGATGGCGAACAGATAACGGCCCCAGCGGGTCATGGTCAGCAGGAAATGCAGGATGATAACGCCGACGATGAGGGCGTAGACGACGTTGGGCAGCCCGAAACTATAGCCGCCACCGAGAGCGATGATGCCATCCGTGGCCTGGCCGAATTCGTAGAACACCTCGTTGTTGGTCAGCACCAGCGCCAGACTGCGCCCGATTGAAAGGGTGGCCAGCGTGACGATGAAGGGCGGGAGTCCGACATAGGAGATGACCACCCCGTTCACCGTTCCGCAGGCTATCCCCATGGCGAGCGTCGCGAGAATGCCGACGGCAAGCGGCATATCCATGTTGAGCACGATGCCGAGCGTCACCCCGCACATGCCGAGAATCGAGCCGACCGAAATGTCGATGCCGCCGCAGATGAGCACCGGCGTCATGCCGAGCGCCATGATTCCGATGAAGCAGGCGTTCTGGAAGATATTGAGCAGATTTCCGGGCGTGGCGAATTTCGCCGAGATGATCGACACGACCAGACCAATCACCAGGATCGCAAGCACGATCCAGGTTTCCTGCGCAAGAAATATGCGATTGCGGAAGGAGCTGTCGGAGCCCTTCAGCAGATCGATATCCATGCCGGGCGATTCCTCGGGAGCACTCATGCGTCTCTTCTCCGGGTCTTCGAAATCAGGCCGCCTGGATCGCGCCGGTAATCAGTCCGGTCACTTCCTCGGGGCTCGACTGCTCGATCATCTTGTCGGCTACCTTGCGTCCCCGGCGCATCACCACTACCCGGTCGCAGACGTCGAAAACGTCGGGCATGCGATGGCTGATCAGGATGACGGAAAGGCCCTGCGCCTTCATGCGGCGGATCAGGGCCAGCACTTCGGCGACCTGCCGGACACTGATCGCGGCCGTAGGTTCGTCCATCAGGACAATCTTCGATTCGGCGAGCCGGGTGCGCGCGATCGCCACGGCCTGACGCTGGCCGCCGGACATGCGCACCACCAGGTCCGCCGGGCGGGTCTCGGATTTGAGTTCCCTGAATATCTCGGCCGAGCGGGTGTTCATGCGCTTGTGGTCAAGCACCTTCAGCGGCCCGACCTGCCGCATCAGTTCGCGGCCGAGGAACACGTTCGCCGATGCCGTCAGGTTGTCGCAGATCGCCAGATCCTGGTAGACGACCTCTATGCCGTGGCGACGGGCTTCGGCCGGGCCGGAAAAAACAACCGGTTTCCCTTCCAGCACGTAGGAGCCGGACGTCGGCTGGAAATTGCCGGCGATGGTCTTCACCAGCGTCGACTTGCCGGCGCCGTTGTCCCCCATCAGGCCGAGGATTTCGCCCTGATGGATGTCCAAGGAGACATCGTCCAACGCGCGGACGGCCCCGAAATCCTTCACGATATTCTCGAGTCGCGCCAGAACCGTCATTGCGCCTCCCCACATTTTTGTAATTATGTCGAACAAACCATCGTTTTTTATTCGCGTCAATAGCGTGGCGGAGCCTTTTTTATGATGCGATGCAACAAAATACTGCGTGATTGACAGATGCCATTCGCCCTATTAGTAATTTTAACGAACAAATAGGTCTGCCTTGCCAAATCACCTCCCTTTTCGGCCAAATGAGGCGCGTGCACTTTCAGCTCTGTTCCGCACGGAAGGACTGAGCCGGGCATCCCTTGCGCGTGAACTCGGCCTGACCCGTTCGACAACCGGGATACTGGTACAGAATCTGGTCGATGCCGGTATGGCGCGCGAGCGCGACGACGCTGAAGGCGAGGACGGGGAGGCCCGGGTCGGGCGGCCGGGCATCGTTGTCGAGATCGATGGCGAC
Organism: Mesorhizobium sp.; assembly: GCA_049647745.1. GTDB lineage: Bacteria > Pseudomonadota > Alphaproteobacteria > Rhizobiales > Rhizobiaceae > Mesorhizobium. The sequence continues at coordinate 8,719 of JBARYG010000132.1, read as the reverse complement.
GGTGCCTTCTTCCTCGGCGCTTATATCGGCGTGGATCGGGTCGACGTTCTCGCCATCGATCTGTCGGGGGCGATCCGGGCCAGCAGGTCACGGACATTTTCAGGTACGGCAAGCAAGCCCGCCGTGGCGATGGAAATCATCATGGCGCTGGTCAATGAGGTGCGGCTGTCCTTGCCGGCCGGCACGCGGTTCCACGGCCTCAACATAGCCTTGCCGGGGTTTCTGGGCGGCGACGGCGAAAGTTATCACGCCGCCATTCTGGGCTGGCATGGTGTAAGCATCGCGCAACTCATTTCCGAATCCATCGAACTGGATATTCCTATCCTTCTCGAAAACGACGCCAATGCGGTGGCCGTGGCCGAGACTTACCGATCGGCTTCGCATGAAGGAGAAGGCGAGGACAGCCTCGTCATTCTGATAGAGAACGGCGTCGGCGGCGGCATCGTCAGCGACGGCAAGCTGCATCGCGGCCAGTTGGGCGGCGCCGGCGAGATCGGCCACATGCCGATGGGAGAGGCAGGTTTCGTCTACGACGCCGTTCGCCCCGGCCGTCTGGAAACATTCATCGGCAAGGATGCCCTGCTTGCCCGCTACGCCCACATATCGGGCGGCGCCTGCACGCTCGACGCCTTCGTCGGCAAGCTTGCCGATGGCGAACCTGCCGCCCTCGCGGCCGCAAAGGACTGGGCGCGCTGGCTGGTTCGGGGTCTGGGCGCGCTTGCCTGCGTGCTACAGCCGGGCCGTATCATCCTCGCCGGATCGGTAAGCGCCGTCTATCCTTTCGTGGCCGAACAAATAGAGGCTCCGCTGGCCTCGGCCCTGATCGAAGGGTACCCGATGCCGCGCATCGAAATGTCCCGCACCGGCGATGACGGGCCGGCCCTGGGGGCGGCCTATCTTCTTCATCAGGCGTTGCTTTCGGGAGATTCCGATCTCCATACGCGCGACCTCGCCAGCCACTGACAGACAGGAGTTCCCATGCCCCGCAAAGACGACAGCAGATTACGGATCGGCGTTCTCGGCTGTGGGCCCATCGCCCAGGCGGCGCATTTCGAATCGTGCGCCAAGGCAAGGAACGCCGAACTCTATGCCATCTGCGATGTCGCCGACGATCTGCGCGAACGTATGGCCGCAACCCATGTCCCGCAAAAATCCTACGCCGACTATGAGGCCATGCTCTCCGATCCGGACGTCGACGCGGTCATCGTGGCGACGTCCGACACCTTCCACGTAAAGGCCGTCGAAATGGCGCTGCAGGCGGGCAAGCATGTCCTATGCGAAAAGCCGCTTGGAGTGTCGGTCGAGGAGGTGGAGAGCCTGCGCGGGCTGGTGAACTCCAGTGGCAAGGTGCTTCAGGTCGGCCATATGAAGCGGTTCGATGCCGGCATCCAGTCGGCGAAGGCGTTCGTGGCGAACGAGATGGGTGAGCGGCTCGCCTACAAGGGCTGGTATTGCGACAATACCCACCGCTACGCCATGACCGATGCGGTGCAGCCGCTGATCGTCAAAAGCGCCATGGCAAGGAAGCCGGCGGTCAATCCCAAGGATAATCTCGTCCAATACTACATGCTCGCGCACGGCAGCCATCTCGTCGATACCGCACGGCATCTGTTCGGCCCCATCGAGGCGATGGACGCTCGGCTCACGCAACGGTTCGGGGCCTATTGCTGGTGCGTGAACGCCTATTTCGAAGACGGCACGGTGGGCCAGCTCGACCTTACCGTCGCCGTTCGCATGGACTGGCATGAAGGCTTTCAGATTTACGGCGAGAACGGCAGCGTCCTCGCGAAAACCTATAACCCCTGGTACTACAAGAGCAGCGACGTCGATATCTTCCGCGAGGCGGACGCCAGCTGGCACCGCGTATTGGGGGCTGACGGCCACTTCTACCGGCGGCAGGTCGAAGGTTTCGCCGATGTGATCCTGAACGGGGCGCCCATGGAGGGCGCGGATATCGAGGACGGCATCGCTTCGGTGCGCGCCATGGTGGCGATTGCACGCTCGGCAGCAAGCGGGAAAGCGTTCCGCCTCGCTGACGCCGAAGGGGTGGTGTGATGCAACCGGGCATTTTCGCCAAGACCTTCGCCGCGCAAGGCGCACAGCCGACGCTGGATGCCGTAGCGGCGGCAGGCTACGAAACCGCGCAATTCAACCTTGCCTGCCTCGGCCTGCCTTCGATGCCCGACAGCATCGATCAGGCCGTAGCGGCAGAAGTAGCACTGGCCTCCAAGCGCAGCGGCGTTTCAATTGCGGCCGTCTCCGGCACCTACAACATGATCCATCCCGATATGGCCATCCGGGCCTCGGGGCTGGCGCGGCTGGAGGTGTTGTGCGGCGCATGCCACGCCATGGGCACGCGGCTGGTGACGCTGTGTACCGGCACGCGCGACCCCGTGGACCAGTGGCGGTGGCATCCGGCAAATGCGGATGCCGATGCATGGCGCGACCTGCTCGTGGAAATGGAGAAAGCGGTCGCCATCGCCGAACGTTTCGACGTCGAACTCGGCATCGAACCCGAACTGGCCAACGTCGTTTCCAGCGCTCCAGCCGCGACACGCCTGTTCACCGAGATCGCCAGCCCGCGCCTGCGGATCGTGCTCGATCCAGCCAATCTGTTCGAGATAGAGACGGCGGATAAGAGGCAGCGCCTGGTCGAAGAGGCGATCGACCTGCTCGGATCCCGGATCGCAATGGCCCATGCGAAGGACCGGGATGCCAAAGGCGGCTTTACGACCGCCGGCCAAGGGGTGATCGACTTTCCTCATTTCATCGGTTGCCTGAAAAGATCCGGCTTTGACGGACCACTGGTGACCCATGGCCTTCCCGAAGCGGATGCCCCCGCCGTTGCCGGCTTCCTGAAAGGCTTGCTGGAAAAGGACGACGGCCGATGACCATGTTCGTTCGGGAAGGCGTCCGTCTCGCCTACCGCGATACAGGGAACGGCATGCCGGTCGTTTTCCAGCATGGCCTCGGCGGCGACGCGGCGCAGGTGGATGACATATTCCCGGATGTTCCATCCGTTCGCAGGGTCACGCTGGAATGCCGTGGACAGGGACAGTCTTCTTTCGGACCTGCCGACCGGCTTTCCATTGCGACCTTTGCCGAAGATGTCGATGCCTTGTCCGAACGGCTGGAATTTGGCGCCGCCATTGTCGGCGGCATTTCCATGGGAGCGGCTATCGCCCTGCGTCTGGCGGTACATCGGGCGGAACGCGTGCGCGCGCTCGTTCTCGCCCGCCCGGCCTGGGTTACGTCGCCGGCGCCGGCCAATATGAGGCCTTACGCTCTGGTCGGCGAGTTGCTTGGGCGATATGCCCCCGAGGAGGCCATGCGGAGGTTCGAGGCGAGCGAGGTGGCGGCAGAATTGCGGCAGGCCGCGCCCGACAACCTTGCCAGTCTGGAAGGTTTCTTTTCCCGCGCCGAACCGAACGCCTTTGGTGAACTCTTGCGCGCCATAGCAACGGACGGTCCCGGCGTCAGCGAGAGTCAGGTTCGCGGAATAGAGGTTCCGACGCTGGTTATCGGCCATGGTCGCGACCTGGCGCATCCGCTCGGCTACGCCGTAACGCTGGCGCGCCTGATCCCTGGCGCGACCCTTAAGGTCATAACGCCGAAAGCCGTCGACCGGAACGCCTATCGGCAGGAATTCCGCGCCTGTCTTGCCGACTTTCTGGAAGCCGTGGCATGACAGGCGAGGCCGCTACCGGCACGATTGCGGTTGCCGAAATCGGAGGGACGTCGGTCAAGGTCGGCTTCGCTGACCATGGCACACCGCTCGAGTTTACGCGCACTTATCCGACATCGGAGCTTCGGCAAGGCGCTCCGGTTGCGCGGCTGGCGGAACTTCTGCGTCACGCATCGGGTGATGCCGGCCTGACCATTCAGCGCGTGGTGGCGACGGTTCCAGGTTTCATCGGGCGCGACTTCGATACCGTCATCCATACCGCAAACATTCCGGAACTGAACGGCATTCGCCTCGCCTCCGAACTGGCCCGCGAGCTTTCAGTTCCCGTCCGTCTCGAACGCGACGTGGTTCTCCAACTGCTGGGAGAGAGCGCCGCCGGTGCCGCTCGCAGTGAACGCGACGTGCTGGCGATCTATTTCGGCACCGGGATCGGGGCTGCCTATCTCGGTGAAGGCGGAATTTTCCGCGGCGGCGGCTGGGCGCTGGAAATCGGGCATATGCCTGTGCTGGAGCCAGAGGGTCGCCACGAACCGGTCAGGCGGGTCGAGGCCTATGCTTCCGGGGTGACGCTGGTGGAGCTTGCTTCGGCGCACGGCATGGCCGTGAAGGACCTCTTCCTCGCCGCAAGGCCGTCGACGCAGCTGCGCAAAGCTCTCGACGACGTCATCTGGCACCAAGCGGTAACGGCCGCCAGCGCGATCGTCATGTATTCTCCCCGCACTCTTCTTCTCGGGGGCGGTGTCGTCGACATGGACGGCTATCCCCGTGACGTGCTTGAACAGCGCATCGCCGGGTGCCTCCCGCATTCCGGCCTGATCCATGCACTGGATACGCGCTGGGCCAGTCTCGGTTGGCAAGCGGCTATCCATGGCGCCGTTCATCTGGGGTCGGGATCTGTTAATCCGGTCGAAATGGCGTGAGGCCATCTGTCCGGACAGGCCCGGTTTTCGATCCGGGCAGAACGGAGCAATAGCCAGGCCCTTTTATTTCAGGGTCTTCACCAATTCCGCATCGGGGAAGCACGTCGCCGCGCGGCCGTTCTTTTCCTGCCATGCGCCGATCGAACGACGCGTCTTGAAGCCCGGCAGGCCATCTGCGGAACCGACGTCGTAGCCTTTCTTCTCAAGCCCCCGCTGCATCGCGGCGATGTCGGAGCGGTAGAGCCCGCCCACCGCGCCCCAGCCGGCCGAAAAGCGCCTGTCGCCATGGGCGATGCGGTCGGCGGCATGGCCGATGAACAGCGCGTAAAGGTCGCTCATATTATATTCTTTGAGCACATAGAAATTCGGGGTGACGATGAAGGCCGGCCCTTCACGTCCTGCCGGCATCAGCAGAAATCCTTCGGCGCGCGCCTCGCTCGACGGAAACGGCTTCCCGCCGACACGATCTATGCCGAGCTTTTCCCATTGCGCTATCTTCTGGCCCCGGTCGGGCCCTTCCAGCAAGCAGGAGACGTTTCGCGGAACGGTTACCTCGAAACCCCAGTCGCGTCCCCTTACCCAGCCGTAGTCGACCAGATAATGGGCGATGGATGCCAGAATGTCCGGCGTCGAATTCCAGATATCGGGATGGCCGTCGCCGTCGAAATCGACCGCGAGCGTCAGAAACGAGGTCGGCATGAACTGCGGCTGCCCGAGCGCGCCGGCCCAGGAGGATTTCATCGCGGCGCGGGAAGCCAGCCCCTTATCGACGATCTTCAGCGCCGCCAGCACTTCTTTGCGAAACATGTCCTTGCGCGTCGACATGAAAGCCTTGGTCCCCAACACCTCGAAAGCGTCGTAGGAAAGCCTGGCCGCGCCATAGCCGGTTTCGCGGCCCCAGATCGCCAGCACGATCGGACCCGGCACGCCATATTTCTTCTCGATGGCCGCGAGCGTTTTTGCATTTGCCGACAGTCGGGCGCGTCCGCCCGCCGTCACCGCGCCAATGGTTTTCTCGGCAAAATAATTGCCGGGCGAACCGAATTCGGCCTGATGCTGCTTCTTCGGCGTTTTCGGCTTTTCGCCCGGCATGACCAGATCCGGCAGCTTCAGATTGGGCTTTATCCCGGCAAACGCCGCATCGAAGGTCTTTTTCGAAATGCCTTCGGCCTTGGCCTGCGGCCACAGGTCGTTCTGCAGCCATGCCTGGAACTGATCGTCGATCCGGGCGGCGGAAGCGGGAGCAAGCATCGTCAGCAGTGCCGCGACGATGGCCAAGGCGAGAGCGGCTTTTCGGGTGAGGACGGCGCGCAAGGCGGAAGCGATGGGTGATAGCGCCATGTCAGAACACCGTACGTGATTTCAGCGCGGCGGCGAGCGTTCCCTCGTCGAGATAGTCGAGTTCGCCGCCGACCGGCACGCCATGCGCCAGCCGGGTGATCTTCACGTCGAAACCGGAAAGCTGGTCGGTCAGGTAATGCGCGGTAGTTTGCCCCTCGACGGTGGCGTTGACGGCCAAAATCACTTCCTTGACCTCGCCGCCGGCGACGCGGTCGACCAGCGAGCGGATGTTGAGCTGCTCCGGGCCGATGCCGTCGAGCGGCGACAGCGTGCCGCCCAACACATGGTAGCGCACGTTCATGGCGGTGGCCCGTTCCAGCGCCCACAAATCGGCGACGTCCTCCACGACGATCAAGGTCGCCGCATCGCGGCGCGGATCGGTACAGATCATACAGGGGTCGGCGGTGTCGACATTGCCGCAGGTCGAGCAGACGCGCACTTTTTCGACGGCCTCGCCCATGGCGGCGGCCAGCGGCTGCAGCAACTGCTCCTTCTTCTTGATCAGATGAAGTGCTGCACGCCGCGCCGAACGCGGCCCAAGCCCCGGCACCTTGGCCAGAAGCTGGATCAGGCGTTCAATCTCGGGACCGGCGATTCGCTTGGACATGAGGCCGGTATATAGAGCCAATGGCTATCGCCGAACAGCCGGGCCGAACAGCGGGCGACTGGACCTGTCGGCTTACTGTCCCAGCCCGTTCTCGCTCATGATCATCGCCGCGACGGCGTTGGTGTCATCCGGCGTGGACTGGAACCCCAGCGTAGGCTGTTCTGCGTCTGCGGAGGCTGTCTGGAACGGGATCGATTTCGGTCGTGCCGTATCGAAATCGGAGGAGCCGAAACGATCGGAACTGGGCTCCTGCATCGCCACCAGAACTGCCCTGCCCTGCTTGCCGGATTGCTCCTGTTCGCTGCTTCGCGGCTGGGCATCGACCTTCGCGACGGCAGAGCGCGGCGTCGGCAGCGGGGCTGCGTCTGCCAGTTGCGTCGAAGCGCTCGTTTCATCCGCCACCTTCACGCCCGGCAAAGCGCCCGCGGACGCCATCATGGCCTCGGAAGCAGAGGCAGAAGCCGGCGTCGAAGGCGTCGGCCCGTTGAGGGCGACCATCGTTATCTTTTCGGCCGGCAGCGGCTCCCAGTTGCGGCCGCGCTTCTCGTAGAAGGCGTTGCCGCCGGCAACCTCTATGTAATGCATGTTCTTGTAGGGGAATTTCAGCCCGGCGGTGTGGAAGTGCATGGCGTTCTTCAGCTTCGGCGCGCGTTCGCCCTTCAGCACCGCATCGGCTGCCGCCATCACGTCGGGCAGCGCTTTGGAATTCATCGGCCTGCTCAGCACGCCGGGCGCGAACTGCCGTTTCTCGCCGACGACGGCGCATATGGTATCGCCGTGCTGGCCCGAACGCAGGCGGTTCATCACCACCGTACCGACCGCGACCATGCCGTCGCGGCTGGAGCGATTGGATTCGAAGAACATTGCCCGCGCCAGGCACCCCCGGTCCTTGGTGGTGTATCCGTAGGTTCGCGAGCCGAGGAACCCGGGCTTTATGCTGTCGGTCAGACTGGCGGTGGAAATGCTGCCGGTGGTCTGGCTGCAACCGGCGAGCAAAAGCGGGGAGATCAGGATGCCCAACAGCGCAGGGATATTGCGTCGCAGGGCGACCAACCTGTGGAAAATCGACAAACCGGCCTCTTTTTGCTGCTGCCCCGCCCCCAGACGTGTCACGGCAAGAATGAGGCAGTTTCGGGCAAAAAGATGGCTAACACCTTAATAACGGCCATTGAGATCGGACTGGAAGGGATTGAATACGATCAACATTCCGTCTCGGCCGGTTACACTGCGTGATAACGGTCCGAAAGGAAGGGTCAGAATGGCAGCTTCATTCCGGGCGGGATCGGCAGGCCCGCCGTCAGCGCCTGGGTCTTTTCCTGCATGGTCGCTTCGAGCTTGACCTTGGCGTCGTTATGGGCGGCGAGGATGAGATCCTCGAGGATTTCGACCTGGTCTTCCTTGAACAGCGAAGGGTCGATGTTTAGCGCTTTCATCTCGAATTTTCCGGAAAGCGTTACCCGCACCAGGCCGCCGCCGGCCTGCCCGGAGGCTTCCATGCCGGCGATTTCCTCCTGCATGGCCTGGAACTTGGCCTGCATTTCCTTCGCCTTGCCCATCAGGCCGAGAAGATCTTTCATGGTCCGATCCTTTGCCGGTTGTTTCGTTGTCTCAAAGCATGATGCCGAAAAGCGCATAGCGGTTTTCGGGAAAGGTCATACCTGCTCTAATTGTCTTCGTCTTCGTCCGTGGCCGGCTCCACGGGCAGATCGGCATCGGCCGTCTCCGCGTCCGGCGCGTCGGGAATGCGCACGTCGATGATCTTCGCGCCGGGAAACCGCGCCAGCACGGCGGCGACCGCCGGATCGCTGCGGGCGTCCATGAAGGCGGTCTCGCGCCTGGCGGCTTCCGCCTCGGCCAGCGTCTGACCGCCCGCTTCGTTCGACAGGGAAACCATCCATCGCTGGCCGGTCCAGCCCTCGAGCTTGCTCTTGAGATCGCCGAGCAGCGTCTTCGGAGCCGCTTCGGTGAGACCGACATCGAGCCTGCCGGGGCCGACTTTCAAAAGCCTGACATGAGACTTCAAATGGACCTTGAGCAACTGGTCGCGGTAGCTTTCGGCAAGCGCAATGATATCGGCCAGCGACTTGACCTGTACCGAGGGCGCTGTTTGCTCAGCCGGCTCCGGAGCGGCGGCCGGCTCGGGCGCCGGCGTCGCCGCCACCAGCC
>JBARYG010000131.1:0-2871 GCA_049647745.1 Mesorhizobium sp. | reverse complement strand
CGGCGGGGCATCATCGCGGTGCGATCACCACAGCGGTCATCGTCGCGGCGCAGCGGTGCCGGCAGTTCCCCGGTAGGTGCGCACAAATGCGGGAACAGCAGGGAACTGCCCGGAGTGGTGACATAGGTCTGCCCCGACGGCGAAGTCAGGATCACCGTGCCATCCAGCAACTGCTGACCCCGCCACCCCCAAAACGTCTTCACGAGATGGTGGCAGCAACTTGACTAAAAACACTCCAAGCGGCTGGACCAGGCAATGCTTCGGACATGGCGACCGTCAAGGAGCGTCACCTTGATCTTCGGGTGGCAGTGTTGGCCAATGCCGACGCGATAATCGGACTGCCTGCCTCAAAGTACGGTTCGTACCTAATGCGTATTTGAGCCGGTCTGACGGAACTCCCAGTCGGTCGCAAAGATTCATTTTGATCACCGCTTGTGTCACGGTCACGACCGCGTGCATTAGTAGAAGATCTGCCTCGGAATCTCCTTCATGAGCGAGACCGTTTCGTGCCTTCGTTGCGTCCGAAGCCCAAGCAACCGGATTCCGCAACAAAATAGCCATCACGTCTGCGTCCGGCCGCAACGCCAGGTCTTCCAATCGTTGCCTCAGCGTGTGGTCATTGTGAGCTAGCTTCTCCCGCAGCCACTGTTTTCGATCTTCGGGCAAGCTGTCCACAAGCTGCTTCTTCAGGCGCTTGAACTCTGCCTTCGGGATCGGGGGGTCGGGGGTGAAGGCCCTATGCATCGCTTCGGCAGCAGTTACGGCTGTAACCACTTGGCTGTTCAAGTACCCGGGGTCGCTGAGGTACATGGCCCCGATGACCATGTTGCAGGTCGCGCGGAACTGGTCGCGTACGGCGAACCATGCCGGTAGTACATGCGCGAAGTCGATGTCCTTCAACGTGAAAATCGCGTCGGACGAATCGACTCCCGATTCCTTCGGCTGTGAAACCACCAGCTCATTCGTGTGCAGATCTATTCGAGCCCTGCCATCCTGCTCGGAATCCTCAAAGGCCTCCGCAGACGGGATTAGCGTCTGGCGTACAACTCCGCAGGGCGTGTCGATGGCTAGCGAGATCAAATCTTGAACAACGGGAATGTAGGGGAGCCAGGCGGATAGGGCCCTCGGCTCGTCGGCTTGAAATCGTATGTACGACACAGCTTCCCCTGCGACAGACAAGCTGCCGCGACGGGGATCGAAGTCGGGAAGGGTGTACCTTCGGCCCAACTCAGCGGTAGTGCCTTCGACGGTTGCAAATCGCGACTCGGCAAGATCTGTTTGTACACGCCATCGTCGCGGACCACCCTCCATATCAAATTCGATTGTCATGTCGGGCTCAGATGCCCAGCCACTAAGGTTTTCGACCTCGATCTCGATTCCTGAGAATGACGGGCTCTCTAGTGCCGGTATGCGAATGCCTACGAGTGCGCTTCCAGCGCGCACGTCCTGCCTGTACATCGTCCTCCCGGTACCCGCCATTTGACCGCGCTCTTCCGCGCAATCAAGAAGGCTGATCGGGACGTTTTCCGCATGGCCGTGAATGATTGGCCACCGACGAGTTCTCTGCGTCAAGAGTCGGGTTGTTGGATCCCGTGGTATCCAAGCAGCGTCGCTAAACCCACCGATTAACGACAAATGCAGACCGTCGCCCGGCGTGTACGACAAGACACCCGGCTGAGGGTTGTCAGGGTGGTCTGGGAGCCAGAAGTGGCCCATCCAACGCGCCTCTTCTGATAGATCCCGCCCCTTCACCGCAGCCTCGTTCTGTAGTCGCGTAGTGGCCTCCGCCGCCTGCTTGCACCGACCAGCCTTTCACGCAACCGCGGCGTCGCGCGGCGTCCAAAGAGGTGACGCGCTGATCTCGGCGTCTTCCCGAGTCAACGAACCCGGCGCAGGTAGCCGCGACACCGACGATTCGAACATACTTTCGACCTTAGGGTGGTCCACTGACTCAAACTTTCTGACAGCTGCCACCACCGAAGCGGCGAGCATCAGTGCGCTGCAGCGTCCCAGCTCCGCCCATATCCCACCGCGACCTCCAGCGGGACGTTGAGCGGGTAGGCGCTGCCCATCTTGTCGCGCACCAGGGCCTCCAGCGGCTCGCGTTCGCCGTCGGCCACTTCGAACAGCAATTCGTCGTGCACCTGCAACAACATTCGCGACCGCAGGGTGGAGTCCTTGAGAGCTTGGTCGACGTTGATCATCGCGACCTTGATGATGTCGGCCGCACTGCCCTGGATCGGGGCGTTGAGCGCGGCCCGCTCGGCGGACTCCCGGACCTGCCGGTTGCTGCTGTCCAGCTCCGGCAGGTAGCGCCGCCGGCCCAGCACCGTAGAGGTGTAGCCGTCCTTGCGGGCCTGCTCGACCACCTCGTGCAGGTAGTCGCGGACCCGGCCGAACCGGTCGAAGTAGGCGTCCATCTGCTCTTTGGCCTCCTCGGTGGAGATCTTGAGCTGGGAGGCTAGCCCGTAGGCGCTCAACCCGTAGGCCAGGCCGTAGGACATCGCCTTGACGCGGCGGCGCATGTCCGGCGTCACCTCGTCGATGGGCACCGAGAATGCCCGCGACCCGACGAACGAGTGCAGGTCTTCGCCGGTGTTGAACGCCTCGATCAGGCCCTCGTCGGCCGACAGGTGCGCCATGATGCGCATCTCGATCTGGCTGTAGTCGACCGTCATCAGCTCGGGATACCCCTCGCCGACCACGAAGCCGTCGCGGATCTGGCGACCGGCATCGGTGCGGATCGGGATGTTCTGCAGGTTGGGGTCGGTGGACGACAGCCGCCCCGTCGCTGCGATGGTCTGATTCAAAGTGGTGTGGATTCGGCCGTCGGAGGCAACCGATTTCAGCAATCCGTCCACGGTCACCTTC
>JBARYG010000130.1:0-16852 GCA_049647745.1 Mesorhizobium sp. | reverse complement strand
CGCCCTTGGTTTCCAGTTCGGAGACCTTCGTCTTGTCGGCGGCCTTCAGGGTGGCGGCTTTTTCCGCGGCACGAACCGTCTTCAGCATGTCTTCGCAGGGTGTTGGCGCCGCGAAAGCGGAAGCGAGCGGATTGGCGACGGCGATCGTGCCGAGCGCAAAGGCAAGAACAAGCTTCTTCATGGGTATCCTCATTGGCGGGTGCCGGCGGTGCGCCGGGGTTCATGGTTCGAGCCGGATCGACCGGCATCTGAACGATAGGGAAGCGACTTCACCTGCGCCTGTCGGGCGGCTTACGGTTTTGTAAGAAAGGCGGCAGGCGCTGCCCTACAAATCCGCATGATTGCGGCGATGCGCCCGTAATCTTGCGGGGGTATTACGGTCGCGAGCGCCTCGGCTATTCGGTTGAAAAATTCGAAGTGTCAGGCGTCGGATGAAATTTCTAATCGCGACGCTCTGCCCCTTGCTCGACCGCGTGCCCTCCATGCCCTGCAACTGGTAATCGGCGTCTTCCTGCTGTTGTTCGGGCTGCGTTGGCTTCGCAAAGCCATTTTACGCGCCGCCGGCTTCCTTGCCCTGCATGACGAGGTGAGCGCCTTCGCCAGACAGGAGGCTACGCTCAGGGAGCCCGGCGCTTCGTTGGATCGCTCGCGATTTTCAATCTAGGAATTGACAATCGCAACCAAGTGCATGCTAGATGTAGATATCGAGGTTCTTCCGAGTCCGGTTGGGTTCGGAAGCTAAGAGGGAAGCCGGTGAGCGATTTCGCGATGCCGGCGCTGCCCCCGCAACTGTAAGCAGCGAGCTGCTGTCGAACTCAAGCCACTGGCGCGGATGTCGCCGGGAAGGCCCGACAGAAGTAACGACCTGCGAGCCAGGAGACCTGCCTCGATAGATTTGTACGTCCACGGGCGGGGTGTCCTGGTGTGCGCTTGCAGTTGGCTGGTTCACGCCAGCCGAATTCCGGCATGCGTCCGCTCAAGGCCTCTGCCCCCAGCCATCGGGGAAGATGATGCCTGCAACTGCCGAATTCGAGACTGAACCAACCAACTTTCCAACGCCGTCTTCGAACGGACCGACTATCGGCAGCGGACCCGGCTACCATGTGATCCGCCGCAACGGCTCGGTGACGCCCTTCGATGCGGCCAAGATCATGGTGGCGCTGACCAAGGCCTTTTTGGCTGTCGAGGGCTCGGTCGCCGCCAGGTCGCGGCGTGTGCATGATGTCGTCGAGGAACTGACCATTCAGGTGGTCTCCGGGCTGACGCGGCGAGCGGATGCAGGGCGCACCTTCCACATCGAGGACGTGCAGGACCAGGTGGAACTGGCGCTGATGCGCAGCGAACATCACAAAGTGGCCCGCGCCTATGTTCTCTATCGCGAGGAACGCACCCGCGAGCGCGCGGCTGCACAGGTTTCGGAGCCGTCAGGGAAAACGTCGGCGCTTCAGGTCAGGGCGGAAGACGGCAGCACGGCGCCGCTTGACGAGGGACGGCTCCGGCAGATCATCAGTGAGGCCAGTTCGGGGTTGGACTCCGTATCGTCCGAAACGATCTTCACCGAGACCAAGCGCAACCTTTATGATGGCATTACACCGGAAGAGCTGTCACTGGCGCCGATCCTGGCCGCTCGCACGCTGGTCGAAACTGAACCGAACTACGCATTCGTCAGCGCCCGTCTGCTGCTCGACCGGTTGCGGCGCGAGGCGCTGAGTTTTGTTGCGGGCCGGCCCGATCAGGCAACGCATGCCGAGATGTCGGGGCGTTACGCCAGCTATTTCGTCGATTTCATTGCCACCGGCATCAGGGCCGAACTGATCGAACCCGAACTCGGCCGCTTTGACCTTGCGCGGTTGGGCGCGGCGCTAAAGCCCGAGCGCGATCTGCAGTTCCAGTATCTCGGCCTGCAGACCCTCTACGACCGCTATTTCTTGCATACGCAGGGCATGCGATTCGAACTGCCGCAGGCGTTTTTCATGCGCGTCGCCATGGGGCTTGCCGCCCGTGAGATCGACCGGGAGGTGCGCGCCATCGAATTCTACGATCTTCTCTCGTCGTTCGATTTCATGGCCTCGACGCCGACCCTGTTCAATTCCGGCACCCTGCGCCAGCAACTGTCCTCCTGCTTCCTGACGACGGTGGCCGACGATCTCGACGGCATCTTCAAGGCAGTTAAGGACAATGCGCTGCTTGCCAAATATTCCGGCGGGCTCGGCAACGACTGGACCCCGGTGCGCGGCCTCGGGGCGCATATCAAGGGCACCAATGGAGAGAGCCAGGGCGTCGTGCCGTTCCTGAAGGTCGCCAACGACACCGCCATCGCGGTCAACCAGGGCGGCAAGCGCAAGGGCGCGGTCTGTGCCTATCTGGAAACCTGGCACGTCGACATCGAGGAATTTCTCGACCTGAGGAAGAACACCGGAGACGACCGGCGCCGCACCCATGACATGAACACCGCCAACTGGGTGCCGGACCTTTTCATGCAGCGCGTGGAAGCCGATGGCGAATGGACGCTGTTTTCGCCAGACGAGGTTCCCGACCTGCACGATCTTTATGGCGCGGCGTTCAGGACTGCCTATGAGGCCTATGAGGCCAGGGCTGCGGCCGGTGGGATAAAGGTATTCCGGACCATCCGCGCGCTCGACCTGTGGCGCAAGATGCTGACCATGCTGTTCGAGACCGGGCATCCGTGGATCACGTTCAAGGATCCCTGCAATATCCGCTCGCCTCAAAGCCATATCGGCGTGGTGCATTCATCCAATCTATGCACCGAGATTACGCTCAACACCTCGAAGGATGAGGTGGCGGTTTGCAATCTCGGCTCGGTCAATCTGTCAAATCATTTGACGGACACAGGCATTGATCTCGAACGGCTGGCCCGCACCGTGAAGACGGCAATGCGCATGCTGGACAATGTCATCGACATCAATTTCTACACCATTCCCGAAGCGCGGCGGTCGAATATGAAGCACCGCCCGGTTGGTCTCGGCCTGATGGGCTTTCAGGATGCGCTGCAGGCGCTCAAGATTCCCTATGCCTCCGAGGAAGCCGTAGCCTTCGCCGACACCAGCATGGAAGCGATTTCGTACAATGCGATTTCCGCGTCCTGCGACCTGGCCGCCGAGCGCGGCCGCTATCCGAGCTTCGACGGCTCGCTGTGGTCGAGCGGCATCTTGCCGATCGATTCCACCCGGCTGCTGGAAGAGGCGCGGCCTGGCGTCGAGATGGACGGTGGCTCGACCCTAGACTGGGAGGTGTTGCGCAAGCGCGTCAAGAAAAGTGGCATGCGCAATTCCAACACCATGGCGATCGCGCCCACGGCGACGATCTCCAACATCTGCGGCGTCGCGCAGTCGATCGAACCTGCTTACCAGAACCTGTTCGTCAAATCGAACATGAGCGGCGACTTCACCGTGGTGAACGCAGCCCTTGTCCATGATCTGAAGGCGAGGGGCCTTTGGGACGAGGTGATGGTGTCCGACCTTAAATATTTCGACGGTTCCATCGGCCAGATCGACCGGATTCCTGACGATCTCAAGGCGCTCTATGCCACCGCCTTCGAGATTGATTCTTCGTGGCTGATCCAGGCCGCCTCGCGCCGCCAGAAATGGATCGACCAGTCGCAGTCGCTCAACCTCTACATCGCCAACCCGTCGGGCAAGAAGCTCGATGAGCTTTACCGGCTGGCGTGGCGCATGGGCCTGAAGACCACTTACTATCTGCGGTCGCGTTCGGCCTCGCATGTCGAGAAATCGACGCTCAAAGGCACGGACGGCAAGCTCAACGCCGTCTCGTCTACTGCTCTGACAGCTAGCGCGCCGATCGTCGTCAACATCGACGCGGGTCAGGCGTGGGGCAAGGCCTGCGCAATCGACGATCCCGAATGCGAAGCCTGCCAGTAAGCGCCCGAGAAAGAAGGATTAAGGAAATGCTCGACTGGTCAGAACCGAAAACCAAATCCCCGATCCCGCCTTTAACCGAGGATGCCCCCCTTGCCGATGCCACGGGCCTCGGTGTCATCGAGCGTGGCGGTGGCCGCGTTCGCGTCGACGACAAGCGCATGATCAATGCCCGCGCCGACGTCAACCAACTCCTGCCGCTCAAATATCGATGGGCATGGGAAAAGTACCTGTCAGGCTGCAACAACCACTGGATGCCGACCGAGGTTTCCATGCAGGCAGACATCGCCTTGTGGAAATCAAAAGATGGCCTGACCGAAGACGAGCGCCGCATGCTCAAACGCAATCTCGGCTTCTTCGCTGCGTCGGAATCGCTGGTGGCGAACAACATCGTGCTTGCCATCTACCGTCACCTCACCAACCCGGAATGCCGCCAATATCTCCTGCGGCAATCCTTCGAGGAGGCCGTCCACACCCACACGTTCCAATATATTGTGGAGAGCCTTGGCCTGGACGAGGGCGAATTGTTCAACATGTACCGGGAAGTGCCGTCGATCACCGACAAGGCGGCGTGGGCGTTGAAGCACACCCAGAACCTCGACGATCCCGACTTTCGGACAGGCACGCCGGAAGCCGACCAGGCCTTTTTGCGCGACCTCGTCGCTTTCTATGTGATCTTCGAGGGCATGTGGTTCTACACCGGCTTCGCGCAGATCCTGTCGCTCGGCCGCCGCAACAAGATGGTCGGCATCGCCGAGCAGTACCAGTACATCTTGCGCGACGAGTCGATTCACCTGAACTTCGGCATCGACGTCATCAACCAGATCAAGATCGAGAACCCGCATCTGTGGACGCAGGCGTTTCAGGACGAGGTGCGCAGCATGATCTCGGACGCGGCCGAACTAGAGGCCGCCTATGGTCGCGATACCATGCCTCACGGCTTCCTCGGCCTGAATGCGGCGCTGTGCGAAACCTACATGCACTTCATCGCCAACCGGCGCTGCGCCCAGCTTGGACTGCAACCCGTGTTCTCCGAAGTCGAGAACCCGTTCCCGTGGATGTCGGAGGCGATGGACCTCAAGAAGGAAAAGAACTTCTTCGAGACGCGCGTCATCGAGTATCAGAACGGCGGAGCGCTTGCATGGGACTGAGATGGATTGAAAGCCAGAAAATTGCTGTTCGACCGGGTCTGCCGGAGCCTGAGCAGGTTTTTCTTGCTTGGCTGATGGCGCAGTCCGCGAAGGGCGAGCTTCTGGCAGCCGCCACGGCAGAAGCGAAGCGTCTTTCGTGCTACGCTGGCCTCCATGACGGGCCGAAGAGGCTCGCAAGTATGTTTGCCGAACTGATCGAGCAGCTGGAAAAGCCGGCGCGGCGCAATTCCCGTGGAAGGCGCAGGCACCATCCGGCCCGCGCTGCGCTCTGAGCCGATCCAATCCGGTGTCGGGCGTACCAGTATAGCCGAGGGCACAAGAGAATTGGCAGAATGATGCCGCCGGCCTGATCGACCGGCGGCATCGAAGTATCAGGCGGTGACTCTAAGTAGCCTTGCCGCTTCGACCATGTTGACCAAAGCAGGACGGACCTCTTCCCATTTGCGCGTCTTCAGGCCGCAATCAGGGTTGATCCATATCTGTCCGTCGCCAAGCCGTTCACGCGCCAGCTGAAGCAGGTTCGTCATCTCAGCGACCTCCGGCACCCGCGGGGAATGGATGTCGTAGACGCCGGGTCCGATCTCGTTCGGATATTTGTAGGTCTTGAAGGCGTCCAGCAGTTCCATCTTCGAACGCGACGTTTCGATGGAGATGACGTCCGCATCCATGGCAGCGATCGCGTCGATGATGTCGTTGAACTCCGAATAGCACATATGCGTATGAATCTGGGTCGCGTCGTCCACACCCGTCGATGCCAATCGGAAGCACTCGACCGCCCAGTCGAGATAGGTTTTCCATTCGGACTGGCGCAGCGGCAGTCCTTCGCGCAAGGCGGCCTCGTCGATCTGGATCATCGCCGCACCCGCTGCCTCCAGATCCATCACCTCGTCACGGATCGCCAGCGCGATCTGGCGACAGACTTCCGAACGCGCAAGGTCGTCGCGCACGAACGACCAGTTGAGAATGGTCACCGGGCCGGTGAGCATGCCCTTCATAGGTTTGTCGGTCAGCGATTGCGCATATTGCCACCAGGCCACCGTCATCGGGCGCGGGCGCGATACGTCACCGAAAATGATCGGGGGACGCACGTAGCGCGAGCCGTAGCTCTGCACCCAGGCGTGCTTGGTGAAGGCGAAGCCCGAAAGCTGTTCGCCAAAATACTGCACCATGTCGTTGCGCTCGAACTCGCCATGTACCAGCACGTCGAGGCCGATCTCTTCCTGCCAACGGATCGCCGTCTGCGTTTCTTTCTTGAGGAAGGATTCGTAGTCGACATAGCTCAATTCACCCTTGGCATGGGCCGCGCGCGCTTTGCGCACTTCCGACGTCTGTGGGAAGGAACCGATGGTGGTCGTGGGGAAGCTCGGCAGGGCAAGCTTTGCGACCTGCAGTGCTTGCCGCTCCGTGAATATGATCTGCCGGCGCATCATGGATTCATCGATGCCTGAGACGCGGCCTTCGACCAGCGGATCGTGGACCTTGAACGACGCGGCGCGGGAGGCAAACGCTTCGGCAGATGCCCCCAGCTCCCCTGCGACCGCGTTTCGGCCTTGCGAAAGCGCGCGGCCGAGCACGACCAATTCATCCATCTTCTGCGCGGCAAAGGCGAGCCAGGATTTCAAGTCAGGGTCGAGCGCGGTCTCCAGTTCCAAATCGATCGGAACATGGAGAAGCGAGCAGGAGGATGCGATCTCGATGCGGTGAAGTGGCCAGCCCGCTATGCACGGCTTTATGCGGTCGAGGATCGCCGGTAGATCGGCGCGCCAGACATTTCGTCCGTCGATCAGACCGAGCGACAGGACCAGATCGTCGCGAGCCAGCCGGGCGACCGGTTCAAGCTGTTCAGGGGCACGCACCAGGTCGACATGCAGCCCGGCGACGGGCAAGACCAAGGTCAGTTCGAGATTGTCGCCGAGCGCACCGAAATAGGTGGCAAGCATGATTTCCAGTTCGGGAATTTCAGCGGCAAAGTACCGATAGGCAGATTCCACGGCGGCACGCTCCGCCGGATCGAGGTCAAGCACGAGGCATGGCTCATCGATCTGGACCCAGTCGGCACCAGCCTCTCTAAGCTTGCGCAGCAGCGCCCCATAGACAGGCAGGAGCTTTGGCAGCAGCGCCATGCGCTCGAAGGGCGATCCGCTGCATTTTGCGAGCTTCAGGAACGTAACGGGGCCTAGGATCACCGGGCGGGTATGGATGCCCAGCGCCTTGGCTTCCAAAAACTCATCCAGCGGTTTGGTCGAAGTCAACGCAAACGCCTGCTCGGCCGAAAGCTCCGGAACCATATAGTGGTAATTGGTGTCGAACCATTTGGTCATTTCCAACGCGGGCACACCGTGGCCATGGGTGCCATGGGAGCACTCCACATGATCGGCCGCGCCATGGGTGCCGCGCGCCATCGCGAAATAGGTGTCGAGCGCAACGTCACCGCCATCCCAGCCGTAGGCCTCGGGGATGGCCCCGACCATAACCGCGATGTCAAGCACATGGTCGTAGAGCGAGAAATCGTTCGACGGGATTTTGGTGACGCCGCGGTCGCGCTGTTCGATCCAGCTTGCGGCCCTCAGTTTCTTTGCCACGTCGAGAAGATTGGTGGTGGACGATTTTCCCGACCAATAGCTTTCGAGCGCGAATTTCAATTCACGGCGGCGGCCGATACGTGGCACGCCGAGCGTGGCGACGGGAACATTGGAAATAGACATTGGCATACCCCAATTGGTTGGGGGCATGGGTCAAGCGGGCGCGTGCAAGAGAAGACGGCCGAAACCGTCTGTTGCAAGCAGCCACCGGGACACCCCGCCCGTGGACGTTTCAGTTCATCGGGGCAGGTTTCCTGGCTCGCGGGTCGTCGCTCCTGTCCGTCTTCCCAAGGCGGATGCCTCAGTGACATGTTGGACAGCGGCTCGCCGCTCACAGTTGCGGGGGCAGCTTCGGCATCGCCTTGGATTATCTTCCTCGGCTCACCGAATTCCCTCTTAGCTCCAGCCTTCCATCGATAGATGGCCGGAGAACCACGATAAATGCATCGTCTATGAAAGCGAGTGGGATGTCAATAGCGACATAAAGAGATGTTTATATCTTTAACCGATTTGCCTTTACAGGAACTGGCGAACCAATGGGTGGTCCCATTCAAAGGCATCCTCAACAGCCGATATTGGGCCGGTTGGAGAATGGCTGCTTACCCCAAACTCCTTCATGATCGGGCTGTTCGGAATCGGCCCCGACGCTGACAGGCGGCAACGCGCCAAACCCAGCCAACACGTGACGGTCCGCTGCCGGCCCCGGAGGAGTCAGTCAGGAACGCGCTCCCATTTTGGACGTTCCAGTCACCTCGGCCATTTCACTAAAACCTGCCGATCAATCGCACACGTCGCGAAGCTTGTAGGTGAGATACACTCGTTCACAGAGCTAAAATCTGGCCGACCTGTGTTGCCAGGGCTTTTCCCAAGGCTTCGTGGCCACGGGCATCGATATGGGTGCCATCCATGCCGGGCTCCGTCACGCTGTTGGCGTCAAAATGGTGGCACCCGGTCCGCTCGGCAACCTGACTGAGATAATCGGCATGCCCTTGGCAGCGTTGCCATGCATCGCCCCAGAAGGCGGGTTCCGCTCGGGTGGAGATCTTTGGTGGTGTGACTATCAGGATCTCCGGGCAACCGTCGGAAAGGGCATAAAACCCCTTCACCTGATGTATGAGAGTCAGCATGCCGCGCGCTGATGTAAACGCGGTGGCGTTGAAATGAATCTTGAAGTCGTTGCCGCCGAGCATGATGATCAGGAGATCAAGCGGCGAATTTGCTTCGATGCAGACGGGCAGATGCCGCGAACCGTTCTTGTGTGCGCCTTCGATTGGATCGTCGAAAACCGTCGTGCGGCCGCTTAAGCCATCCTCGATGATCTCCAGCTCCTGTCCGATTTCCCGGGCCATGATTTCCCTGGCCATGACATGGGCCCATCGCTGTGCTTTCGCCAGGCGGATCGGCGGCGCCGCGACACTGGCAAACGGCAGACACCCCCAGGTTATCGAATCTCCATAGCAAACGATCGTCTTCATTCGGTTCCCAATATCTGGATTGTCAGCACAACTCGTTTTATCATAGGTACGACTTATTCGGATAGTGATCAAAATCACCGGACATTGATAGGCTAACCTTCCCATGACAATTTTCCGTAGGCCAGATCCCATCCCCAGGCGGGAGCCACTTCAAGCCGACGACCCGTTCGTGCCGAAACTGCGCGAGAGCGGCGACGATCTGAACCAGCGAGCCGCACGGCGGATTTTCCTGGCGATCGCCACGCGGCAATGGACATCCGCCGAAGTGCTGCCCACCGAGGAGCAACTCGGCCGGGAAATGGGCGTCAGCCGGACCGTCATTCGCGAGGCAATCAAGAATCTGTCGGGAAAATCGGTAGTCGAGACGCGCCGGCGCCGGGGTACAGCCGTCGTCGACGCCACTCAGTGGAACCTGCTCGATCGACAGATCATCGGCTGGATGAGCGAAAGTAATGCGTTCGGCTCGATCGGCTCCGATCTGCTTGACGCGCTTGCCCTTTCGCAGCCGGCGCTGGCCGCTAAGGCCGCCACCGCAACTAGGGGGGGGCGTTTCGTGGAACTCGCCGCGAGAATCGCCGAATCGTCGGAGGATGACCGCGTCACCTATGCGCTGTCCTTTCATCTGGAGATCGCCCGCAAGGCCGGCAACCCTTTTTTGCGGTCACTGACGGCCGTGACGGTGTCGGCGCTCGGATCCCATCATTGCGACATCCTCAAGGCCTTTCTCCGGGCGCCTGGCAGGATCGAGGCCTACTCCCGTACCGCCGCCGCCATTCACGAGGCCGATCGGCGATTGGCTTTCAGCGCTGCGGCAGCCCTTTTCGACGAGCAGCTTGAAGACATCCGTTTGCCTTGAGGGCCATTCCGCCAACGGCCGAGCCGGACAGTCCGATTCCTTATCAAAAATAAGCGCGCCCGCGCTGGCATCGCTTTCACCTACGTCTGTCAATTC
Source organism: Mesorhizobium sp. (assembly GCA_049647745.1). Taxonomy (GTDB): domain Bacteria; phylum Pseudomonadota; class Alphaproteobacteria; order Rhizobiales; family Rhizobiaceae; genus Mesorhizobium. The sequence continues at coordinate 6,796 of JBARYG010000130.1, read as the reverse complement.
ATAATATGTATTATGTATTGACAGGGCTCGTTAACGAGGCTTATCTGTCCCTGCCTGCTGAGGGTATCTGCGGCCTGGCCATCGAAAGCACCTGGAGAGCCGAGTGGTGCAGCTTGGAGGCTCGCCGCGCTCTGTCGTCGCCAGGCGGTCCTTCTTACCGGCCGCCGGCGTGGGGGGCTCAAGGGCGGGAGACCGGCGATCTTATTGGAGGAGGAACCAAAGTGCCGAAGTCATTCCATGCCCGTATGCTGTCCAGCGCGGCGCGACGCTCCGTGCTGGCGATTGCCATTGCCGGCATCACCTTTGGCCAGGCGCACGCCGCCGACCCGATCAAGTCCATCCTGTTCGTCAACCCGCTGCCGCAATATCCGTCTTGGCGCCTGATCGGCGATTGCATCGCCAGGGAGGCCAAGGCCCAGAACATTTCCGAGACCGAATCCGGCCCGACCGGCGGAACGCTGAACACGACGGCAATGATCCAGCAAATTCAGCAGGGCATCGCCAACAATGTCGGCGCCATCATCACCTATCCTGCAACCGACGGCTTCGTGCCTGTCCTGCAGCAGGCGCTCGACGCCGGCATTCTGGTCGGCACGCTCTATGGCGCAAGCGGAACGGGCTCTGCCGCGCAAGTCAATGTCGGCGCCAATTTCACCACCGTCGGCGAGATCATGGTCAAGGCGATCGCCACGCGCGAAGGCCAGCAGAATGTCGGCCTGATGATCCAGGGGCCGACCGGCGCGGGAAAGGCATTTTCCGAGGCCTTCGAGGCGGAGGCGGCCAAGACGCAGAACGTAAAGATCATCGCTACCGTCGCCACCGGGGACGATGCCAACAAAGCGCTCGACCAGGCTAACGCGCTACTGATCGCGCATCCGGAAATCAACGTGATCGCCTCTCACATGGGCACGGCTACGCAAGGAGCCGCCGCCGCGATCAAGGCGAAAGACCTTCAGGGCAAGGTCGTGATGGTTGCGAACGGCGCGGCCGGCGGCGGCGTCGAGGGCCTGCGGGACGGAACGGTCTACCAGGTGATGCTGCAGAACATTTGCGGCGCGGGAGCCCAGATCGTGGATGCGCTGGCCAAGATCAACAAGGGCGAGCAAACGCCTGCCAATCTCGACGTCGGCGTCCAGATGTTCGGCAAGGAACATATCCAGGAATTCATTGACAAGGGTTGGCAATGAGCGCGCTGATAGCTGAGCACCCCGCGATGGCGACTTCGACCGGTGCGCCCGCCATGGGCCTGCACGCGGTCGGCAAGGCTTTCGGACACGTCAAGGCGCTGACGCGGGTCGATCTTTCGGCCCATGCCGGCGAGATCCATTTCGTGGTCGGCGATAACGGCGCCGGGAAATCCACGACGCTGAAGATACTGTCGGGCATCTACAGGCCCGACAGCGGCGATGTTCGGATCCACGGTAGCAACGTGCAGATGCGCGACGCTGCCGACGCCCATCATTTCGGCATCGCCGTCGTCCATCAGGATTTGGCGCTCGTCGAATGCCTCGACGTGGCAACCAACATGGCGCTCGGCGCCATTCCGCGTCGCGGCCGCTTCATGCTCGACCGCCGGCGGATGGAGCAGGAGGCGACGAAGGTCCTTTCCGACCTCAAGATCCGGGTTGGTTCAGTGCGAACGCAGATTGGGCTCCTGTCCGGCGGCGAGCGGCAGATAGTGGCCATTGCCCGGGCCGTTCGCATGAACCTGCCGATCATCCTGCTGGACGAGCCGACGGCCGCGCTGGGCGTGCGCGAGACAGCCCATGTCGGCGATATCCTCGACCAGTTGCGCGCTCAGGGCAAGACGATCATCTGCATCAGCCACGACCTGGAGTTCGTGTTCAAATATGCCGACCGCATCACCGTCATGCGGCTTGGCAATTCGGTGGCGACCCTGGCGCGTGAAAACACGACGCGCGACGAGATCGTCGGGATGATCACCGGCACGATCGATGCCGCAGCCGCGCGCGGACGCTGAGACCATGGCCACGATGACGCAACAGCAACAAAGCCCGAACGCCTCCTCGCGGGCGGCCGAACTCCTGCTGAGGCCGGAGACGACCCTCATATTGCTGATTGTGGTGATCGGCATCGCAACGGCGTTGAAGAACGACAATTTTCTTAATGCCGGAAACCTGACCGACATCGCCCGCGCCGCCGTCATCTATTTCGTGATGGCCTGCGGCGCTTCGCTATTGATGATCGGCGGCGGGCTGGATTTCTCGGTCGGAGCCGTCTTCACGCTTGGCGGCCTCACAGCGGCGTGGCTGATGGCGGCCGCTGGCTTGCCCTGGCCGCTTGCGGTCGTCGGTGGCCTTCTGGCCGGTGCGCTTGCCGGCTATGTCAACAGCCAGGTAATCGAGCGACTGCACGTGCCACCGATCATCGCCACGCTCGGTACCTATTTCATCTACACCGGTCTGTGCGTTCAGGTCACCGGCGGGCAGGACATCGTGCCGCTCCCGCGCGAGTTCCAGCGGCTGGGGCAGGGTGCCATCCTCGGCATTCCCTACGTGGTGGCCTATGCCGTCGTCATCGGCCTTATCTTTTGGTTCTTGCTCGAGCGCACGCCCCTCGGCGTGGAGGTGCGCGCCGTCGGCGGCAATCGCAAGGCGGCCGCGGCCAATGGCCTGCGCGTCAAGCGCATAGAGACGGTACTCTACGTGCTCGGCGGGCTGACCGCAGCGCTTGCCGGCATCATCTATGCCGCGCGGGTCGGCAGCGGGCAGGTTTCCGCCGGCGGATCGGGCGTAACGCTATCGGTCGTAACCGCAGCACTGATCGGTGGCATCAGCCTGCTCGGCGGGCTGGGTGGTATCACCGGTGTAGCGCTCGGCGCGATCCTTCTTTCGGAGATCGACAACGCCCTCATCGTCGCGGCTGTTCCCCCGCAGTACAACACGATTGTCGTCGGCGTTATCCTGATCGCCGCCGTGGCGGTCGATCATGTGCGGCGCGAGCGGCTCTATCGGGTGCGCAGATGACGATAGCGCACGACAAGGCGGACCCTGAGGTTCGCAAGCTCATCGCCATGCACGATTATCAAGGCCCTGGAGCCGCGCCAAGCCAGATGCGGGCCGCCTTTTCGGCCTTCGTCCGCCGCGTCGAGCAATTGGGCGGTCCCAAGCCCGAGGTCATGCGGATAGAGGACAAGACCATACAAGGCTCGGAGGGACCGATTCCGGTTCGCGTCTATGAATCCACGGAAGCCACGCCCGGCACGATGTTGTTCTTTCACGGCGGCGGCTGGGTATTAGGCGATCTGGATACTGCCGACCTTGGCGCACGGGTACTGGCCGCAAGTCTCGATCTCAGGGTCATCAGCGTGGATTATCGGTTGGCGCCAGAGCATCCCTTTCCGGCGGCGTTCAACGATTGCCTGGAAGCGCTGTCGTATACCCGGCAGCAATATCCCGGCCCGGTATTCGTCGCCGGGGAAAGCGCCGGTGCCAATCTGGCGGCCGCCGTCGCCCATGCGGCGCGCAACGACGGCATACCGCTTGCCGGCCAGATCCTCATCAATCCCGGTCTTGATCGTCGCGCCTCGACCGGGTCCCACCACACGTTCGGCAACGGCGACGGTTTGACGACCGAGGCGGTGAGGAGATTCTTTTCATGGTATGCCGGCGAGACACCGGAACATGACAGTCGCGTCTCGCCTTCATTGGCGAAAAAGCTGGAGGGGGTCGCGCCCTGCTTTATCGTGACAGCCGGTTGCGATCCCCTGCTGGATGAAGCCCTTTTCTATGCGCAAGGCCTTATCGCCGCCGGCGTATCGACCACCTATTTGACCATGCCGTCGATGATGCATGGCTGGTGGTGTCTTTTAACTTCCAGCGCGGCTGCGCGGAAGTCTCTTGGTGAAATGACGGAAAGCCTGAAAGGTTTCGTAGCCGAACGGATTCGAGCTTCCCTGTAAGGTGTGTAGATCGATGTCAATTAGTATGGAGCGTCATTAAACCGTACTTGAGGGATCGGTTACATTACTCATTAAATCCAGATAACCGTTATCAAATGACGATACATATAGAATAATGTATATAAAATCATGGATATGCTTTGGGGATGAAGTCCATATTGTCGCACGGAAGTGCAGGCGGAGGTGATTGATGGATCAGCGTTCTCCGAGCGCCACAAGAATTGTTTCGAAGGGCAAGCTCCGGCTGATTTTATCTCCGGACGCATTCCAGTTCACGGTGCGGGCGCACTCCAATGCACCCGCTAAGGATCGCGCGTCCTCCTTCAGGCGGGTCAGTCTGCTGTCCGGCGCGGCGCTTGTCAGCGTAGTCGCCCTGGCGTCGGAACAGGCTCAGGCCGCCTGTACGCCAGCAGGGCGGTCACTGCCCAGCAACACGAACGTGACCTGCGCGGGAACCGACACCGTGGGAAGCCGTGCCGGCACGGGCACGACGAACGTAACCATCACCGTAGGGTCCGGCGCGACAGTTACACGTAACCAGAACGACTCCGAGCGGGTGCTGTCGGTCTATAGCAATAGCCAGATCACGAATAATGGTTCCCTGTCGAGCAACGGCAACACCGCAGCGGGCATGACTGCACGGTCGGGCAGCAACACGCTGACCAACAACGGCGCCATCACGACCTCAGGTAAATTCGGCATAGGCTTATACATAGAGGGCGGGGACGGCACTACGGCCGCCAACACCGGCACGATCTCGACGACCGGCCAAGGTGGCTATGGCTTTGACATCGAGTCAGGCAATGGCAATTCGGCTATCAACACCGGTACGATCTCGACAACCGGCGCAAGCGGCTACGGCTTTGGCATCGATGCAGGGACCGGCAACTCGGCCACCAACAACGGAACGATCCTGACCAGCGGTCAGGATGCAGACGGCTTCCACATACTCGGCACCGGTAACGAAGCAATCAACAACGGTGGGGTCAACCTCACTGGCATTGAGTCCGACGGCATGGATGCGATCGGATCGGGGCACCGGCTCGTAAACACAGGAACCATCACGACCAACCCGCCGCTGGCCGCCAATCAGGACAGCGACGGCATGGCCGTGGACGGAAACAACAACACGCTTATCAATTCGGGCACCGTCACCGTCAATGGGCTCGACTCGAACGCCTTCGACATAGAAGGCAACGACAACGAAGCCACGAACTCGAAGACCTTGACGGCCCTCGGGCCAAACGGAGCGGCAATATACATCAACGGGACCGGCAATTCGGTCACGAACAGCGGCGTGGCCGAGGCGCAAGGCGCAACCGGCAACGCGGCGCTGATCGATTCGACGGCTAGCGAGAGCAACACGCTCGTCAACACCGCGACCGGCACCCTGACGAGCCGGCAGGCCATCGCCGTTCTCGGCCTTGCCGGCAACGATACCGTGGATAACGCCGGGTCGATCGTCAGCGGTTCCGGCCCGGCCGTCGATCTTGGAGCTGGAAACGACCGACTGACTATGCGGGGCGGGTCGCTTGAAGGAACCGGCGCCGTTGTGGTCGACCTTGGCGCAGGCAACGATACGACAACGGTTCTGGGCGGCGTCATCATGGGCGCGGTGGATCAGGGCGACGGGACCGATTCATTTGTAATTTCCGGCGGCAGCGTCACGGGCAATGTCCAGCAGGGCAGCGGCAGAGACGACTATCAGATGAGCGGCGGCGTCGTTCAATCGCTCAACCAGGGTGACAATCTCGATACCTTCTTCATGTCCGGCGGCCGCATTATCGACGCTTTCGACGACGGCGATTATGCGGAAATGACAGGCGGCCGCATCGGACGCGTCAACATGAAGCTCGACGACAATACCTTCGACATGTCGGGCGGCACGATCGACAAGAACCTTGTGACCGGCTTCGGCAATGACACGATCATTCTTTCCAACGGCACGATCGGCGGCAACATTAGCGTCAGCGGCGGTACCGACAGCGTGACCGTCACAGGCGGTACGGTCGGCGGCGAAGTCCGGATGAGCGCTGGCACGGATACCTTTACCTGGGATGGCGGCGGTATCATCTATGGCATGGTGGATCTTGGCGGTGACGACGATGTTGCGAAGCTCGCCAACCTCACGGACGCCAATATCGGTGCTTTGCCCCGGATCATCGGCGGCCTCGGCACCGACGCTCTCACCTTCGACAACGTCAAGACGGACAATGTCGCGCGCTTCGACGGTTGGGAAACGATCGACCTCACCAATGACAGCCGGCTCGTTTTCGATGGAACAATGACGCTGGGCGACAGCGGAACGGGTACGGGGACCCTGTCCGTCGATGCCGCCAGCATCATTTTCGGCGGCGGACAGAATGGCGCGGTAGAAGCCTTCGACGGCACACAGCTTGCCAATGTCGTCAATGCAGGCCGCATCGATCTGATCAATGGCGGCGGCGGCGCCGGCGATACCTTCACGGTTCATGGCAATTATACGGGCCAGGGCGGCGAGATACTGCTGAATACCGTGCTGGGTGACGATTCCTCCCTCTCCGACAAACTGGTGATCGATGGCGGCAAGGCCGGCGGCTCAACGGGCCTCGCCGTCTTCAACGCCGGCGGCGCCGGCGATGTGACGAGCCGGGACGGCATTATGGTCGTGCAGGCTACCGGCGGCGCCACGACCGACAGTGGCGCCTTCGCCCTCAATAACCGTGTCGCTGCCGGCGCTTACGAATACTATCTCTTCAAAGGTGGGGTTTCGGCCAACACGGAAGAAAACTGGTATCTGCGTTCGACGGTGGTGACGCCGCCGGCGGCGCCATCTCCCGCGGTCGCACCGGCACCTGATCCGGTTGCACCGCCCGACACGGCGGAGGTGCCGCC
>JBARYG010000129.1:0-36114 GCA_049647745.1 Mesorhizobium sp. | reverse complement strand
AAGCGCGCCCGCGCCGCGGCCGCCCGGAACCGCTCGCGCCCCGGCGTCTCGGCGACTTCGGGGCCGACCTCGATATAGAAGGTCTTGTGGCTGCGTTTGGTGACGGCGATGAAGAAATCGGCGCGGTCGGCCAGAAGATGGTCAGGCACCTGCGAAAATGAAATCACCGAACTGCGCACCAGCTTGTCCAGCCCTTCGTAGCGAAGCACGACGGAGTTATCATCCGTCTCGGCGGCGCGGGCGGTGCCGCGCTTCGGCCGCGTCGATCCGCGAACCTCGAACATGTCGCGGAAATCGGCGGCGAAATGCAGCGAAAGCAGGACCGTCGAATGCGCCTGGCTGTAGTTAGAAAGCGTGATGCGCTCGAACAGCCGGTCTTCCCAGATGAGGCGCATGCGCTCGATATGAATGCCGCCCTGCGGAATATCGCGGCCCACCGCGCTGCGGATCGGCAGGTTGGTAAGGTTGGTGGTGAACAGCACATTATCCTGGCTGAGCGACGCGCCAAGCAGGGAGGTAGAGCGCCCCCCAACCGTCAGCCGGAACTCTGAGAGTACGCGCGTATCGTCGCGGAAGAAGCCGTCGCCCAGCCCGCGAATATCGCCATAGGCATCGGCGACGGCAAAGCAGTCGCCATATTTCAGCGCGAACAGCCGGTGCGGCTCTCGCGGCGCGGTTTCATCGAGCGCCGCAAGCGCGATCGCCGGATCGAGCTTACGCTCGTCGAGCGGAATCGTTTCACCGGCGCTGCGCGTCTCCGTCACGGGTTCTATCGAGACAGTGCGGTCGGTCACGACGCCCTTGCCTGCGCATGAAGCCCCAGCAACCGGACATAGGCGGCGACATAGTCGCGCGTCATCCGCTCTGCCGAGAACCGTTTTTCGAAGACGGCCCGCACGGCGCGCCGATCGAGGCGCAGAAGCTCCGGCACGCGCGCGATCGCCTCCTCGATGCCTTCCACGACGAAACCGGTGACGCCCTGATCGACGATTTCGGGCATGGCGCCGCAATTCCAGGCGATGACCGGAGTGCCGCAGGCCATCGCCTCGATGACGGCGAGGCCGAACGGCTCCGGCCAGTCGATGGGGAACAGCAGGCCGGCCGCGCGGCCGAGGAACTGTACCTTCTGATGCTCCTCGATCTCGCCGACATAGTCGATGCGGTCGCCGTCAAGCAGCGGCTCGACCACTTCGTGGAAATAGGCGCGATCGCCGTCGCCGATCTTCGCCGCCAGTTTTATTTTCAATCCGGCGCGTTTGGCGATTTCGATGGCGCGGTCCGGGCGCTTGTCGCGCGAAAAGCGGCCGAGAAAAACGAGATAGGATTCTTCACCCCGTTCGCTGGAACAGGGCTGGTAGAGTTCGACCGGCAGTCCATGATGGATCGTCGCCAGCCAGTTCGCGTCAGGCAGGCCGCGCTTCTGGCTATGCGAGATGGAAATCATCGGAAAGCGGGGAAATCGGGCATAGGCCGGCGCCAGATCGGCATAGTCCAATCTGCCATGCGGGGTCGTCACCGTTTTTGCCGCGATACTCTCGAAAAACGGAAAATGCTGGAAATGACTGAGATGGAAATGAATGACATCGAAGTCGTTCGCCCGCCTCCTCACCTCGTCCAGCATAGCAAGGTGGGCTGCGATCTCCGATTTCAGTGGGCGCGGATCGAGCCGCAACGCGCGCTCCCTGCACGCCACCAGCTTTGCCGAAGTTTCCGTATCGCCACTGGCAAACAGCGTCACCTCGTGCCCCAATTCGACCAGCCCTTCCGTCAGGTACGAGACGATGCGCTCGGTACCGCCGTAAAGCAGCGGCGGAACCGACTCGTAGAGCGGCGCGACATGGGCAATCCTCATCGATCAGCGTTCCCTCAATCAAGCGGTGGTGCCCTTTGCAAATGCTTCAGCCCGCCGATTGTTCCTGTGCACCGGTCAAACCCGCGTGCGGCCGGTACCCGCGCTGCCACGATCTGCTATGAGACGATACCTTCCTGATTCCCGACGCAGGCCGCCTTGACCACCGATCCCGTTCATATCCTGAAGACCATCTACGGCTACGACGCTTTTCGCGGCCCGCAGGCCGAGATCGTCGGCCACGTGATGGTGGGCAACAACGCCTTCGTGTTGATGCCGACGGGCGGCGGTAAATCGCTGTGCTACCAGATCCCCGCGATGGCCCGGCCCGGCATGGGCGTCGTCGTCTCGCCGCTGATCGCCCTCATGGCCGATCAGGTCGCCGCCTTGCGGCAAGCGGGCGTGCGGGCCGCCGCGCTCAATTCCGACCTGCCCGGCGACGAGCGCCGCGCCTTGTGGCGGGACATCCACGGCGGCGTGCTGGACCTGCTTTATGTGGCGCCCGAAACACTGCTAAGGCCGGAAGTTCTGGAGCATCTGGCTCGTGTGCCGCTGTCGCTGATTGCCGTCGACGAAGCGCATTGCCTGTCGCAGTGGGGGCACGATTTCCGCCCTTCCTACCGTCAGCTCGACGCGCTGGTCACGCTGTTTCCCGCTACGCCGCGCATGGCGCTGACTGCCACAGCCGACGCGCCGACACGCGCCGAAATCCTGGCGCATCTCAAGATAGCCGAACACGACGCCTTCATAGCCGGCTTCGACCGCCCCAACATCCGCTATGCCATCCAGGAAAAGGACAATCCGCGCGCCCAACTGAAGCATTTCCTGAAAGACCATGAGGACGAAAGCGGCATCGTCTACTGCCTGTCGAAGCGCAAGACCGAGGAAACCGCCGAATGGCTGTGCGCGCAGGGTTATGACGCGCTTGCCTATCACGGCGGCATGGACAAGGCCGCGCGCGAAGCCAACCAGACGCGTTTCCAGCGCGACGAAGCCGTGATCATGGTGGCCACCATCGCCTTCGGCATGGGCATCGACAAGCCGGACGTGCGCTTCGTCGCCCATATCGACCTGCCGGGCAGCATCGAGGCCTATTATCAGGAAACCGGGCGCGCCGGCCGCGACGGCCTGCCCTCCGACGCGCTGATGCTCTACGGCATGAACGATATTTCGCTGCGCAGCCGCTTCATCGAGGAATCGGAAGCACCCGAACAACGCAAGCGCATGGAGCGGCAAAAGCTCGATGCACTGCTCGGGCTGGCCGAGACGGCAAGCTGCCGGCGGCAGGTGCTGCTGTCCTATTTCGGCGATCATTGCGAGCCCTGCGGCAACTGCGACACCTGTGCCGAGCCGCCGTGCCTGTTCGACGGCACGATCGCCGCACAAAAGGCGCTGTCGTGCATCTACCGGACCGGCGAACGTTTCGGGCAGGCCTATATCGTCGATGTTCTCGTGGGTGCCGAGGACCAGCGCATCGCCGATCTCGGCCATGACCGCCTGTCCACCTACGGCATCGGCAAGGAGCACGACAAGCGCAGCTGGCGCGCGATTCTGCGCCAGCTGATCGCGCTCAGGCTGATCGAGGTGGACATTTCCGGCCATGGCGGATTGTCGATCGCTGAGCCCGGCCGCCGGTTTCTGCGCGAAAAGGCGCCGCTGATGCTGCGTCAGGCGCCGCCGCCACGCGCGGCGCGGGACAAGGCTTCACGCGGGCAGGCTACCGCCACCCTGCCGGATGCCGACCGCGCTCTGTTCCAGGCGCTGCGGGAAAAGCGCATGGAGATCGCCCGGCTGCAGAACGTGCCGCCCTATGTGATTTTCCACGACAGGACGCTGGTCGAACTGGCCGCCGCCCGCCCGGCCTCGCGCGCGCAGATGGCAGGCGTTCCGGGCGTCGGCGAGACGAAGCTGGATCGCTACGGCCCTGCGTTCCTGGCAGTGATCGCCGAACATGCCGGCTAAGGGCAAGGCCACGCCTGGGCACGATACTGGCGCATAATCTTTTCCCGAAAACCGCTACGCGCTTTTCGGGATCATGCTCTATTGCGGTCGCATCTTCCTGAGCCGGCTTACATACCAGCCCATGATGACAAGCAGCGACAGGAACACCACGCTGGCCAGGATGACGGCAGCCACGGCAAGCCTTGGCGTGCCGGCGGAGCGAAGGCTGAGCCACATCAGCACCGGCAGGGTCTGTGTATCGCGCGTCGTCAAAAACAGCGCCATGACAAACTCGTTGAGCGATATGACGAAGGCGAACAGCGCCGATGAAATCAACCCCGTGGAAACCGAAGGGAGGACGATTTCGAAGAACGTGCGCACCGGCCCGCCGCCAAGATCGTGGGAAGCCTCCACGATGCGCATGTCGAGCGTGCGCAGCGTGGCTTCCATCAGCATGAAGACCAGCGGCATGGCCCACAGCGAATGCGCCAGCATGACAAGGCCACGCGACCCGTAGATGCCGGTGCCGCCGATACTGATGCCGCCGAAAGCCATCGCCACGCCGAGGCCCAGCACGACGCCCGGCATGAACAGCGGCATCATGATCATAAGATAGAGCAGGTTTTTGCCGGGAAAGGTGTAGCGCTCGAAGGCCCAAGCGGCGAGGACGCCCGAAGTCGTCGATATGGCGGTGGTTCCGATGGCGATAACAAAGCTGTTCTTCAAGGCATCGACCCATTGCGGGCTGCCGAGAAAATCGCCGTACCACCGGACCGACCAGGCGTGGATCGGGAAGCGGATCACGGTGGCGTCGTTGAACGACATGACCGCGGTCACCAGGATCGGAACCGCGATGTAGAGCACCAGGACGATGGTGAACGCCGCGCCCAGCAGGCGCAACAGCCGGCGGTCGAGATCGCCCCGGCGCAATCGCCTTGCAGGCTGCTTTTCCTGTATCGAAATGGCCAGCGTCATCGGGTTACGTATGGAAAGCTCCCTTTTGTACCATCAGCCTGCGGATCAGCATCATGACCACGGCCACGCCGGCGGCCACCACCATCGAGAACGCAGCGGCCTTCGGCCAGTTGTGCTTGCCCAGCATCTGCTCCTGGATCAGGTAGCCTATCGTCCACAGCGTATCGGGACCGAGTGCCGAGGGCGTGGCATAGCTGCCGATCGTCCAGATGAAGGATTGCGCGAACGCCACCAGCACGCCCGCGCGCGTCAGCGGCAACAGCACCTCATAGGCCGTACGCAAGGGCGCCGCGCCAAGGTCGGCGCTGCTTTCAAGCAGGCGCCGGTCGATGCCGTCGAAGATCGACAGAAGGATGAAGAAGCAGAACGGCAGGGAGAGATAAACGAGGCCGACGAAGGCGGCGAACTCGGTGTACATCAGCGATATCTTGTCGCTGAGCAGGCCGGAAGAAACCAGCGCATAGCTCAAAAGGCCGTTCTTGGGAAAGAACATCCACCATCCGAAGATGACGGAAATCTCGGAGATCAGCAACGGGCAGACCGCGAGCGCGATGAACAGCATTCGCCACCGGGCGGGCTTGAGCCAGACGAGCAGGGCGAAGAAATAACCGATCACCACGGTAAAGAGCGACGACATCAAGGCCAGCTTGACGGTCGTCCACAACGCCGTCAGGAACATTTCGTCGCCGACAAGGCTGGTATAGTTCTCCAGCGTGAAGCCCGGCACATAGAGGCGCCCGTCCGGATGCAGGTTGAAGCTCATCCGCAGCATGACCAGCGTCGGTACCCCGAAAAACAGGATGGCGATCGCCAGGGCCGGCGTCATCAACAGCCACGGGGCGAGGCGCTGGCCTTTCAACGGTAGGCCCTCATGTCGCGGCTCGCCCAGCCGATTTCGACGCGGTCGCCGGGCTGCAGTGCGAGGCCGTCGCGCTGGTCGATGAAAAGTTCGAGATTGCCGGCGCGCAGATGGTAGCGCCTGAACTCGCCCAGGAACTCCACGAAGGCAAGTTGGGCGGTGAGCCGGTTCTCGGCCGTGACCACCTGCCCGCCCAGCGCCAGCCTGTAGGGTCGCAGGTAGATGCGCCATGCGCCGTCTTCGAGCGGTCGTTGCAGGCGAAGGTCGAGCGCCTTGCCTTCGGTGTCGTGGGTCTTGCCCTGCGTTACCCGCACCGGCAGGCAGCAGCTTTCGCCGATGAAGGTGTAGACGAATTCGTCGGCGGGCTCTTCATAGACGCGTTCGGGCGTATCGATCTGGCGGATGGCGCCGCGGTTCATCACCGCGACCCGGCTCGACATCGCCATGGCCTCGCCCTGGTCGTGGGTGACGAAGATGGCGGTGAAACCGATCTGGTCGTGCAGCCGCTTGATTTCGGCCCGAAGCTGCATGCGCAGCGACAGGTCGAGCGCCGAAAGCGGTTCGTCGAAAAGCAGGATGGCGGGTTCCACGACCAGCGAGCGGGCCAGCGCCACGCGCTGCTTCTGTCCGCCCGAAAGGGCTGCGGGAAAGCGTTGCTCGTAGCCCGACAGGCGAACGATATCGAGCGCCTTGCCGATCCGGGTCGCGATCTCGGCCTTGGCGACGCCGCGCATACGCAGGCCGTAGGCGATGTTTTCGCCGACCGTCTTATGGGGAAAGAGCGCGCCGCTCTGGAAGATGGTCGCCGTGTCGCGTCGATAAGCCGGCAGATGATCCACCCGCCGGCCATCGATGGAGATGGAGCCGCCGTCCAGCGTTTCGAAACCACCGATCAGGCGCAGCGTGGAGGTCTTTCCCGACCCCGAAGGCCCGAGAAGCGTGACGAACTCACCCTTTCCGACGGCAAGGGAGACGTCGTCCACCGCCACGACGCTGCCGAACTGGCGGCGCACGCGCTGCAATTCAAGCGCCGGACTGTCTGCCATCGTTTCCCCCATCACCAATGGTGACGCCACGCTGCCCGCGACGGCAATGCCGCGTCAGGCTCAGCCCTGCGTCGTCGCGGCGATCGTTTTTTTCATGCGCGCGTCGAGCGTATCCCAGTTGGGGCCGAACTTGGCCCAGCCGTCCATACTGAACAGGTTGAATATCTTGCCGGCTTCTTCGTCCGATTTCGGATATCCCGCCCAGTGCGCAGGCGCGACGACATCCTTGCGCGACATGAAGTCGGTGGAACCGTCGAGGAAGCGCTGCTGCGTTTCCTTCTCCAGCAGGTAGCCGAGAAAAAGATCCGACAGGTCGGAATGGCGCGTGCCGCGCACCTTCATCAGCCAGCTCGTATAGGAAGCCGTACCCTCTTTTGGAATGGCTGCGCTGAATTCGTCGCCGTAGTCCTTGATGAAGCCGTAGGCGTCGGCCGAATAGATCATCGCCACCTGCGCCTCGTCCTGAACCATCAGATTGGTCAGTTCGGCCCCGTCGCTGTACCACTTGGCCATCTTCAGCTTTTCAAGCTCGGTAAAGATCGGCTCCATTTCTTCCGGGCTCGCGAACACCTCGTCGATGCCGGGCTTGGCGTCGGACAGGATCGCGGGAATGCACAAATCCCAATAGAAGGCGGAGGCATCCATCGTCGTCTTCCCGCGCGCCTTCTCGCTCCAGAAATTAGCCCAGCTGTCCGGCTTGATGCCGGAAGCGTTGCTGGTCAGCATCCACAGCGAGCCGGCGCCGAAAGGAACGCCGAAACGCTTGGCGTCACCGCGATGGGCATCGAACCACGGATAGATCGCATCGAAGCCGGCAATCTTGGAGCGATCGGTTTCAAGGAAGATTTTCTCGGCCAGTCCGGTCGACGTCGTATATTCGTCGGCAATCGTTATATCGAATGGCGGGTTGTCGGCAGGCGCGGCGACGATCTGCGACACCATCTGGTCCCAGCCGCCCACCGTCTCGACCTTGGTGCCGTATTTCTCGTTGAACGGCTCGACCACGCTGGAGCGGAAATTGAGCTCATAGTTGCCCGACCAGGAAACGACGATCAGCCCTTCGTCCTCGAAGGCTGCGTGGGCGCTGGAGACGAGCGCGCGCCCGACGATGGCCGGCATGCCGAGCGCGACACCCGCCGTCAACGCCGATTTCATGAGCCCGCGACGGCTGATGCCGGCACCGGAGCCAGATTTGTTGTTCATGATCTTCCCCCTTTTTCTGATTGCGCCATCATGGCAATTTTCAGCCTATTAGAAAGTCGGCGGCGTGATCGCCCATATGACGACCGCCTCCTGCGTGCCGGCATTTTCGTAGCGATGCGGCGTGGTGCTGGGAAAACTGAAGCTGTCGCCTTCCTTCAGCACGAAGCTGTTTTCGCCCACCCACAGCCGCAAAATGCCTTGCGTGACGATGCCGGCTTCCTCGCCGCGATGCACGTAAGGCGAGGGACCGCTGCCGGTGCCCGGCGGAAAGCGGCTGAGCAACATTTCCAGTTGCCCATGCAAATGCGGCGATAGCAACTGGTCCTTTATTCCGCTTTCGTAAAGCAGGCTGCGCCTGTTTGCGGCGCGCACCACGATGCCGCGTTCGTTCGGGTCGGTTCCTTCGTCATTGCGAAACAGCCAGCCGACGGTGATGCCGATCGCCCGGGCTATGTCGTGCAGCGCGATGACCGAGGGGCTGGCAAGTCCCCGCTCGATCTCGCTCAGATGGCCGACCGAAAGCCCGGTGGCCTCCGAAAGCTGCTGCAGGGTGAGACCGCGCGCCTTTCGCGCCTCGCGGATATCGGCACCGAGATTGCTCGATTGAAGCGCCGAACTGGCCGCTGCCCCGTTGGATAGCGGCCGGCTCCGGGTCGTCTGCAGAGATGCGCCATGCCCCTTCATAAGCGCGACATGCTATAGAGAGCCGTGAGAATTTCAACACGGATTTCCATCATCTCGAAATTCTGACCCTCTTTTTTCACGACATGGAGGGATTGCAAACCTTTGTGCGAACCTTGCGGCAAGCTCTCAGGAAGGCAACCTGCGTCGTCAGTCGTGCGTGCCCGACCGCAACAGGTCCTGGGCCGGGCGGGTCCTTCGTCTGATTTTCTCGACCAGTTTGAGCCCGTTCGGATGACCGTTCGACCGGCGCAGATCGGAAGGCGACATGCCCGCGAACTGGCGGAACACGCGGCTGAAGTGGCCGGCGTTGGTGAAGCCCACTTCATAACCGACATCGCTGATCGGCATGTCGCTCGTCGCCAGAAGGTCGGCGGCCCGCGCGACCCGGAGCGCGACATAGGCCTCTTTCGGGCTGGTCTCGAGTTCCAGGCCGAAAAGCCGCTCCAGTTGCCGCCGCGAGCGGCCGACCGATTGCGCGATGTGATTGATTTCAAGCGGCCGGTAGAGATTGCTTTCCATCAGCAGCAACGCCCGGCGCACCGAAATGCTCTCCGCCGCCGAGAACATGTCGCTGACCGGCTGGGCGTCGCGCGTGGTGCGTACCCGGTCCAGAATGAGGATTTTCGACGCCTTCTCGGCGGCCTGGTCGCCGAGCGCCGCCGAGACGAAATGCGCTGCCAGATCAGCCGAGCCGGCCCCGCCCGAGCAGGTGGCCCGGTCCCGGTCGACCTCGTAAAGCCGGTCAGCAGAAGCCTTGACCTGCGGAAACTGGCTGCGGAACTCGCGGATGTGGAACCAGCTTACGCACGCGGAATAACCGTCCAGCAAGCCGAAGCGGGCCAGAACGAAGCTCCCCGTACACAGCGCGGTAATCGGCTTGGCTTCGCGGGCGGCCCGCAACAGAAACATTTCGGCGTTCGTCGTCAGCGGCGACTGCTGGCTAAGCAGTCCGCCGACCACGACGATATTGTCGTAGTCGTGCGGCGACCCCAACCGGGCGGTCGGCATCAGTTCCAAGCCACAACTGGAGCGGATGGGCAATCCGTCGCCCAGTATCTGCCAATCGAATTCACGCTTGCGGCTAAGGTCCCCTTCGTCGCCGGCCAGCCGCAACGAATCGATGAAGAGCGACAGCGGCGACAGCGTGAAGTTTCTGGCGAGTATGAATCCGAACCGGGTCTTCATCGCATACCTGCCTGAAGGGTCGGCTTGAGCCTGCGGTTTTGACCGCCCGAGTTCAAGGACAATCTATGCGGCAAGATGGCCTGCCGGGAAGAAATCGCGCCGGGCGAGCCGATCGTCTTGGCTGTCGGCATGGAGACACGCCTCATGCCCGGCTGAACCGGCTAGCCGAAAAAGCCTCCATCGCCTGGGAGTTGCGGCGGCCGGTGATGAGGCCGGCGACATTGCGCGCGGTGACGGCGGACAAGGTCAGGCCGATATGGCCGTGCCCGAAGGCATAGATCACGTTCGGGTTGTTGCTGGCTGGACCGATCACGGGCCGCGAATCCGGCAGCGAAGGGCGAAACCCCAGCCATTGCGAGGTCGGCTGGCCGAGCGCCGGGAAGAACTGGCGAACGCCCCGGTCAAGCAAGGCGTGCCGGCGCGGATTTACCGGCGCATCGCGCTTGCCGAGTTCGACGGTGCCAGCGACCCGCAGCCGCCCGGCCATCGGCGTCATGTAGAAACCAAGATCGACCGGGCACACCGGGCGGCCGAGAAGCGGCGCGTCGGTCGCGAATTCCAGATGATAGCCGCGCTCGGTTTCAAGCGGAATCCTGTCTCCGGCCATGGCAGCGAGTGGCCGCGAGAAAGCGCCGGCGGCGATGACCACCTTGCCGGCGACCACGCTGCATCCGGGACCTTCAAGCCGCACTCCGCCCGGCGCAGCCTGCAAGCCGGTGACCGTCGCCTTCAGCACCGAGGCACCGCGCGCGACCGCCGCCTTCAGCAGTTTCGCCATCATCGCCTTGGGGTCGGTGAGGTTCAGGGAATCGGGGAAATAGAGGCCCTTGCCCTCGACGGGCGGCAGGTTCGGTTCGAGCTTTGCCACGGCGTCGGGCGTCAGCACCTCCTGATGGGCGCCGAGTTCGGAACGCAACGCCCGGCTCCATTCGAGGCCGGCAAAATCGCTCTCGCGGCGGCACAGATAAAGGCAACCATTGCGCCGCAGCAGGTCGACCGCGTCCGCTTCGACGGCCATTTCCTCCCAGGCCGGCAGCGCGTCGGCAAGCAGGCCCGCCAGCGCCACCGCGTTGGCACGAGCCGCCGCCGGAAGGGATTGCCGGGCAAACCGGGCGAGCCAGGGCGCAAGCTGGGCAAGAGCCGACCATCGCAGCGCAAAAGGGCTGTCGCGGTCGAACAGCAGTTTCGGAAGGGAGCGCAGCACGGCGGGAGTGCCGACCGGCACGCAGGCATATTCGGCGACAGTCCCCGCATTTCCGTAGGAGGCTCCCGAACCGGGCTCGTTCGGGTCTATCAGCAAAACCTCGCGCCCTTCGCCGGCAAGGCGCAGAGCAGTCGCCAGCCCAACGACGCCCGCCCCGACGATAGCCACCTCGACCGTTTTGGATGCCAAAGCCGTGCTCCCCTCCCACACCCCCGACCCCCGGCAAGATTATCCGGGGCGCGGCGGTTTACGTGACCGCGAATTCCTCGTGCATGCGCAGGAAGCGCAGAAAATCCTCGCCGCCGAGGATCAGGTCGCGTTCCATCGCGGTGCGCGCCTTGGCGGCGTTCTTTTCCTGCAGGGCAGAGATCACATGCTGATGCTCGGCCGCGCCGACATATTTGTGCTCGCCTTCCTTGAAGAACACCGTCAGCATCGGCCCCATCGACACCCACAGGCTTTCGATATGGGCGACCAGCATCTCCATGCCGGAGAGCCGGTAGACGGCGAAATGGAAGTCGCGATTGTAGCGGAAGGCCTGTTCGGGGTCGCCGGCGTGGTCGACTTCCTTGAACACCGTCTGTATCTCGACCAGCCGGGCGATGTCGCTTTCGGTGGCGTTATCGGCGGCAAGGCCCGCCGCCAGCCCTTCGAGTGCCAGCCGGATGGTTCGGACTTCCATGTAGCGGGCAAGCGTCATCGCCGGCACGGTGACGAAGCGGCCCGAGCGCAGTTCCAGCCCACGCTCGCTGACCAGTCGCAGGCACGCCTCGCGCACCGGGGTGACGCTGGTGCCGAGCTGGTCGGCGAGGTCCTGCATCACCAGCCGCTGGCCAGGCCGGAACTGGCCCGCGATAAGCCCTTCGCGCAGAGCGAGATAGGCGCGGGCCGACAGATTGCCTTGTTCGAGCGGCTGGATATTCACGGTCGTTTCCTTTCGGTTCTAGCGTCAGCATCTCCGCGCTGATTCCGCAAGGGTTAACTTGCACGACAAAGTTGCGCCGGCTTCCCGTTCAGGCCAGCAGCGCCTGCGCTACGCCCTCGATGCCGGCGGCGTCGAGCTTATAATGGCGGTAAAGATGGGTTGGAGGCCCGATCAGGCTGTATTCGTCCTTGATGCCGTGGCGGACGAGGCGCGCGCCGCCGCCCTCTTCCGCCAGCACTTCGGCGACGGCCCCGCCGAGCCCGCCTAGTATGTTGTGCTCCTCGACGGTCAGGATCACCCGCGACTTGCGCGCCGCCGCCATGATCGCCTCGCGGTCCAGCGGCTTGATCGTATGCATGTCGATCAGACCTACGGAGTGGCCCTTTGCCTGTAATTCCCGCATCGCCGCCAGTGCCGGGTGGACCGGCATGCCGGTGGCGATGATAGTGAGATCGTCGCCGATTTCGTGGACGACGGCCTTGCCGAATTCGAACGGCGCGTCCCTGGCGTAGACCACCGGGTCATGCCCGCGCGAGATGCGGAAATAGATCGGCTGGGCGTAGCGCACCGAGGCACGCAATGCCGCCGCGAACTGCGCCCCGTCGGCGGGCGAAACCACCGTCAGGTCGGCGATGCTGCGCATGATGGCGATGTCTTCGGTGGCGTGATGGGACGTGCCGTAGAAGCCGAGCGAAATGCCGGTGTGATGGCCGATCAGCCGCACCGGCTGGGCGCCATAGGCGACGTCCATGCGGATCTGCTCGCAGCACAGCAGGGCGAGAAACGAAGCGAAGGTCGCCACATAGGGCATCACGCCGGTAGTGGCCATGCCTGCGGCCGCCGAAACCATGTTCTGCTCGGATATGCCGAATTGGGTGAAGCGTTCGGGAAAGCGCTTCGCAAAACCGGCGAGCCCGTTGGAATATTGAAGGTCGGCGGAGCCGGCAACTACTGGGTGACCGGCTTCGGCAAGCTCGATCAGGGTGTCGGACAAAGTGGCCAGCGAAGGCGCGCGCTGGTTGAGGGCGCGGTACTGCCAGGAATCGGGATGAAGATTGTGGTTCATGCTGCACCCATGCCGGCAAGAAGTGTTTCGCGCGCGCGCCGCTCGTCTTCGGGCGCCAGATAGCCGAGATGCCAGCCGGGTTCGGTTTCCATATAGTCGATGCCCTTGCCCTTTACGGTCCGGGCGATGATGCAGCACGGCTTGCTGCGACTTCCGTCGGCCTTGACCTTGCGCAGAAGGTTGGCGAGCGCCACCACGTCGTGCCCGTCCACCTCGTGGACTTCCCAGCCGAAGGCCCGCCATTTCTCATCGAGCGGCTCGACCGCCGCCACGTCGTCGACCTTGCCGTCGAGCTGGTAGCCATTGCGGTCGACGATGGCGACCAGCCTGCCGAGGCTGTGGGTGGCGGCACTCAACGCCGCTTCCCAGACCTGCCCCTCCTGCATCTCGCCGTCGCCCAACAGCACGAAGACGTTGAAGTCCTGCTTCTGGAAACGCGCCCCGAGCGCCATGCCGACGCCGTTGGACAGCGCATGGCCGATCGAACCCGAACTGAAATCGACGCCCGGCACCTTGCGCATGTCGGGATGGTCGCCGAGCGGGCTGCCGAGCCGCGTATAGTCGTCCAGCCACGCTTTGTCGAAGAAGCCGAGATCGGCCAGGACCGGGAACTGGCCGACGGCGGCATGGCCCTTGCCCATCAGGAAGCGGTCGCGGTCCGGCCAGCCGGGTTCGCCATGGCGCAGGCTCATCGTGTCGTAATAAAGAGTCGAAAAGATTTCCGCGCAGGAAAACACGGAAGAATAATGCCCAACCTTGGCGATGGAGATCAGCCGGATCGTCTCCAGCCGCACGAACAGCGCACGCTCGCGCAGGCGCTCCGCCTCTCCCTCCGAAATAGCTCCACGCTGCGTCGAATTGCTCGGCCACGATGTTGCGCCAGATGACGCCATTCCTGCTCTCCTGTTGGTGCAAGCGAGTTCGTTACTCGACAACTTATAAGTTATAAGTTACTGGATAAAACCGTCAGGGACAAGCTCACACCCGGCACAAACAGCGAATGCTCCACAGCGCCCCGTCGATCATCAGGTCTGAAAGGGCGGCGGGAACTTTGCCGTGCCGGTCAGGCTTGCCGCCCGACCCGCGCCAAATTCCGATAAATCCATCGCACAGGAACAGACCATGTATCCGCAAGTAAGACTTTTCATCGATGGCGCCTGGAGCCCTGCGGCCGACGGCAAGACGCTCGACGTCCTCAATCCGGCGACGGGACAGGTGATCGGTCAGGTCGCCTGCGCCGGCAAGGCCGATCTCGACCGCGCGCTCGACGCCGCGCAGCGCGGCTTCAGGGTCTGGCGCAAGGTCTCCGCCTTCGAGCGCGGCAAGGTGCTGCGCGAGGCGGCGCGGCTGATCCGCGAGCGCGCCGGAATGATCGCCGAGCTTCTGACGCTGGAACAGGGCAAGCCGACCGTCGAAGCGCTGGCTGAAGTCAACGGCTGTGCCGATCTGTTCGACTGGTTCGCGGAAGAGGGCCGGCGCACCTATGGCCGCGTCATCCCGGCCCGGGCCGAGGGCGTCTACCAGCTCGCGGTCAAGGAGCCGGTCGGCCCGGTCGCCGCCTTCACGCCGTGGAACTTCCCCGTATCGCAGGCCGTGCGCAAGATCGGCGCAGCACTGGCCACCGGCTGCTCCATCATCGTCAAGCCGCCGGAGGAAACGCCTGCTTCGCCGGCCTGCCTCGCCGATATCTTCAAGGAGGCCGGCCTGCCGGACGGCGTGCTGAACCTGGTCTACGGCAATCCGCCGGAGATTTCCGGGTATCTCATTCCGCATCCGGTGATCCGCAAGGTGTCGTTCACCGGATCGGTACCCGTCGGCAAGCATCTGGCAGCCCTTGCCGGGCAGCACATGAAGCGCACCACCATGGAACTTGGCGGCCACGCGCCGGCGATCGTGTTCGACGATGCCGACGTCGACGCCGCCGCGCGCCTGCTCGCCGCGGCGAAATTCCGCAACGGCGGACAGGTCTGCGTGTCGCCGACGCGCTTTCTGGTTCAGGAAAAGTCCTATGAGCAATTCGTCGGCAAGCTCGTCGGCCATGCCCGCGAGGTCAAGGTGGGCGACGGGCTGGCCGAGGGCACCCGCATGGGACCGCTCGTCAACGAACGGCGGTTGCAGGCTGTCGAGGCGCTGATCACGGAAGCGGTTGCCGGCGGCGCGAAACTCGAAACCGGCGGTAAGCGGGTCGGCAACAGCGGCGCCTTCTTCGAGCCGACGGTGCTGAGCGGTCTTCAGCCCGACATGCGGATCATGAACGAGGAGCCGTTCGGCCCCGTGGCGCTGGTCATGCCGTTCGCGACCTTCGACGACGTGGTGACGGAGGCGAACCGGCTGCCCTACGGGCTGGCCGCCTACGCCTTCACCCGCTCGGTCAAGACGGCCACCGACCTCGGCTCCGAGATCGAGACTGGCATGCTCACCATCAACCATCTCGGCCTGGCGCTGCCCGAAGTTCCGTTCGGCGGCGTGAAGGACAGCGGCTATGGCTCGGAAGGCGGCACGGAAGCGCTGGAAGCCTATCTGGCAACCAAATTCATCAGCCAGGCGGGCGTTTAACGGTCACGCCAAGGCCATCGGCAATGACCGCGTCATCGCCGATGGCTATCGCGCGTGTACCGGGTCAGGCGAAGATTTCCGGGTGCTTTTCCAGTTGCAGCCGCGTGCGCCTGATATGGCCGTAGAGGATGAGTGCTGATTGCTCGGCGTCGCGCCGCCGCAGGGCGTCGAGGATCAGGCGATGCTCGGCGTGGACGGCGGCCATGCCCGCCTGTCCGGCGGTCGCGGTGAAGGCGCGCCGGTACTGCTGCGTCGAATTCCAGAAGCGGTGGATCATCTGCGTCAGTTGCGGCATGTTCGCGCCTTCGTAGCTGAGCAGGTGAAATTCCCGGTCGAGCCGCAGGAAGTCGTCCGGATCGTCCGTCTGTTCGATCTGGAGGGCGAGTTCCTCCATCCGCCCGATCGTCTCGGGAGCGAGGCGGGCGCTGCTTTCGGAGATGGCGAGCGGTTCGAGGCGCTCGCGGACCTTGTAGATCTCGATGCACTCGTCGCGATCGAGCTTCGAGACCCAGGCGCCGCTGTTGGGCACCAGGATCATCAGCCCCTCGCTTTCGAGCCGCCGCAGGGCCTCCCGCACCGGAATGCGGCTGATGCCGAATTCCTCGGCCAGTTCCTCCTGGCGCACCCGGCTGCCCGCCTTCAGGCGCCCCGACAGGATCGCCTCGCGCAGCGCATCGGTGATGCGACCGCTGGCAAGGGCGGCGCTGTCGCCGGTGTGGTCGGCTCCGTCGCCGCGGCGGGCGCTTTTGTCGGGCATGGTCTGTCATCCTCGCATGTCGGTGTCGGAAACGATGTTAGAGCCTTCCGAGGTCACAGGGAATCGGAATACAGCCACGAAAACATGAAGGGCCCGATTTCCGCGGAGCGCCTAGCCTCTCTAAAATGTATCCATGACTATAGATGGATTCGTTGATATAGCCAGATAACCGGAATATAATCATGTTATTGTATCCAATATCGCGCACAATTATCGGGGAGAGGTGACCATGACCAGCCAGGAAACCAACGATCCGGCGAAACAGGACAAGCGCGTTTTCCTGGTGACGGGCGGGACGCAGGGCATCGGCGCCGCCTGTGTGGCACGGCTTGCGGCGGACGGCGCGCAGGTGGTGTTCACCGGTCGCGACAAAGAAGCGGCGCAAGCCGTGACGGCTTCCGTTCCGCGAGCGGTTTTCGTGGCGGGAGACGTGACCAGCGAGACGGATTGCCGGCGCGCCGTCGATACGGCCCTTGAGATTGGCGACGGCAGGATTGCCGGCCTCGTCAACAATGCGGGCGTCGGCGCGCGGATGGCGTTCGAGGTTTCCACGCTCGCCGACTGGAACCGGATCGTCAGCGTCAACGCCACCTCGGCCTATCTGTTTACGCGCCATGCGCTGGCGGGCCTGCGCGCGGGCAAGGGTGCGGTGGTGACAGTTTCCTCTATTGCGGGGCTGGTCGGCGAGGAAGGGCTCGCGATCTACACGGCATCGAAGGCAGCGCTTATCGGCCTGACGCAGGCGCTGGCGCTCGAATATGGCGCGGAAGTGCGGTTCAACGCGGTATGTCCCGGCCAGATCGCCACGCGCATGATGGCGAAGACGCTGGCCATTCCGGGCCGGCGCGAAATGCTGGAAAGCCGCATCCCGGCGGCAAGGCTCGGCACGCCGGAAGACGTCGCTGAAGTCGTGGCCTGGTTGCTGTCGCCGGCGGCGGGCTTCGTCAACGGCGTGGCGATGAGCGTCGACGGCGGCGAGACGGCCGGCTTCATGACCCCCGAGACGCCTTCGGCCGGCTAAACCTTCACCACCTTCCCGGGGTTCATGATGCCGTGCGGATCGAGCGCCGTCTTGATGCGGCGCATCAGGGCGCGTTCGGTTTCGCCGCGGAAGCGGTCCGCCAGTTCGATCTTGGCCTGACCCAGGCCATGCTCGGCGGCGATGGAGCCGCCATGCCGCACGGCTGCCTCGTAGACCGCCTGGGAAAGCCCCGTTTCGAGCCCGTCGAAATCGGCATGGCCTATCGGCGGCGACAGGTTGAAGTGGACATTGCCGTCGCCGAGGTGCCCGAACGGATTGACGCGAACGCCCGGCATGACCGCCTCGGCGGCGTGCGAGGCATCGGCGATGAAGGCGGCGAGCCGCGCCACCGGGACGGAAACGTCATGCTTGATCTGGCAGCCCTCGAGTCGCTGCCCTTCGGGCATCTCCTCGCGCAACCGCCAGAAGGCGACGCGCTGGGCTTCGCTCGCCGCGATGGCGCCATCCAGCACGTCGCCCTGCTCGAAGGCGGCGGCCAGCGCGTTCTCCAATATGTCATCGAGGGCGATGCCGGGGATGGAACTGGCGATTTCGACAAGGACATAGACAGGCCCTGCCGTGTCGAGCGGCCGCGCCAGCCCCCCGATATGCTGGAGCGCCAGAGCAAGCCCAAACTCGCCGAAGAATTCGATTGCCGTCAGGAACTCGCCGGCGCGGGCGCGAAGCAGCGCGCCGACCCGCTGCGCCGCGTCGAAATCCGCCAGCGCCAGCAACGCGGCGGAGCGGCCGCATGGTGCCGGGAACAGCCGCAGGACCGCTTTGGTGACGATGCCGAGCGTGCCTTCCGCGCCACAGAAAAGGCGACGCAACTGATAGCCGGCATTGTCCTTGATCAGGGCGCGCGTCCCGTCCCAGACGCTACCGTCGGGCAGCACCACTTCGAGGCCGAGAACCAGATCCTGCATCATGCCGAAGCGCATGGCATGGCTGCCGCCGGCATTGGTGCCGATCAGCCCGCCGATCTGGGCGCTGCCTTCGGCTCCCAGATGCATCGGAAAGGCAAGGTCCCGGTCGGCAAGCGCCTCATGCAGCGCGCCCAGCACCACGCCGGCCTCGACGGTTGCGGTAAAATCGATCGCATCGACCGACAGGATGCGGTTCATGCGGGCTAGCGAAACGATCACGCCGCCGCCGTCCCCCGCCACGGAGCCGCCGTTGAGGCCGGTATTGCCGCCCTGCGGCACCACCGGAACGCCATGGGCGGCACACAGGCGCACGACCGCCGCGACCTCCTGCGTCGACGCCGGGCGGGCAAGGCCAAGCGGCGGCTTGCCGTAGCGGTCTAGCCAGTCGCGCGACTGGGCGGCGATGTCATCCGGGCCTGTCAGCCAGCCACGCTCGCCGAGACAATCGCGCATGGCGGCGTCGAAGCGGGGCAGGTCGGGCATCGGCTTCATTCCTCGATGTTCGCGCGCGGCACGCCGATGCAATGCGCGACATGCTCTGCTATCGCCAGGCAAGAGGTCAGGCCTGGGCTTTCGATGCCGAACAGATTGACGAGCCCTTCGACCCCGTGGACGGCGCCGCCCTGGATGACGAAGTCGGCGTTGGGTTCGCCCTGCGCCGACAGTTTCGGACGAATGCCGCTATAGGCCGGCTGCAGGCTGTCGTCGGCGAGGGTGGGCCAGTATTTGCGTATCTCGCCGTAGAAACGGTCGGCGCGCGAAGGATCGACCCGGTAGTCGGTCCCGTCCGTCCATTCGACGTCGGGGCCGAAGCGGGCGACGCCGTTGAGGTCGAGCGTGAGGTGGACCCCAAGGCCGCCGGGTTCCGGCACCGGATAGATCAGCCGCGAAAAGGGCGCGCGGCCCGTCACCGAGAAATAGTTGCCCTTGGCGTAGTGCAGCGCCGGCACGAAGGCGGCGTCGAGGCCCGAAATCGAGCGGGCCAGCGCAACGGCGCCAAGCCCTGCGGCGTTGACGACATGGCGCGCCGCGATCTCGAAGCTCTCACCGCTGGCGGCGTCGAGCGTCCGCAGCACGATCCGGCCGGGCTCGACGCGCCCTGAAACCACGCGCGTGGAAAGGCTGAGCGCCGCCCCGCCGTTCTCGGCATCGCCCAGCAGGGCGAGCATCAGCGCATGGCTGTCAATAATACCAGTGGCAGGCGACAAAAGTGCGGCGGTGCAGTGAAGCGCCGGCTCCAGCGCCTGCGCCTCGGCGGCCGAAAGCCGCGTCAGCTCGCCCACACCATTGGCGCTTGCCGCGGCCGCGATGGCCGCCAGCGCCGGTGCCTGTTCCGCGCTGGTAGCGGCGATCAGCTTGCCGCACCGCGCATGCGGCACCCCCCGCTCGCTGCAATAGCGATAGAGCATATCGCGCCCGGTCACGCACAGCCGGGCCTTCAGCGACCCGGCCGGATAATAAATGCCGGCATGGATGACCTCCGAGTTGCGCGAACTGGTCTCGGTGCCGATGGCGTCGGCAGCCTCGAGGATCAGCACCTCCAACCCGCACCCGGAAAGCTCCCGCGCGATGGCGAGACCAACGACCCCCGCCCCGACGACGATGCAATCAACCTGATCCATGACGTGCCGCCTAGTTGCCGGTGCCGTGGCGCTCAGTCAGGCGCTCGAGAATGAGCATGCCGGCGTCGCCGATGTCGCTGGCAATCGCCTGCTCAGCTGCATCGGCGTCGCCGGCCTCGATCGCCTTGAGGATCGCATAGTGATTGTCGATCATGACGCGCCCGCCGAACGGATAGGATTCCGCGATCAGCGGTCCCATCTGCAGCCACAGCCGGTTGAGGATGCCGCGCAGCACCGCCATGTCGGCGATCTCGGCCAGGGCGAAATGGAAGGTCTGGTTGAGTTCCAGCGCCTCGACCCAGTCTTCCTGCGCCATGGCTAGCTCGTTGCGCTCGATCAGGTCGCGCAGCCGTTCGATGTCGCCCGCTCCGGCCTTCAACGCGCTTTCTCGCGCCGCCAGCCCCTCGAGCTTGACGCGGATTTGGCGGATCTCGCGATAGCGCTGCGGCGTGATGACGGGCACGTGCACCTCGCGCGGCGATTTCTGCACCAGGGCTTCGTCCTGGATGAGGCGAAGGATAGCGTCACGCACGGGCGTCACGCTGGTCCCCAGCGACTGGGCGAGGTCGCGGATGGTAAGCCGCGCATCCGGAGCAAACCGGCCCTTGGACAGCGCTTCGGCAAGGCGCGCATAGACTGTTTCGCCGAGATTTTCCTTCTCGAGCGCGTCCAGGCTGAACTGTGGCTGCGTCCGCTCATTCATTCCGGTTGCGCCCCTCGAAACGCCCGCCAACGGGCTTGACAATATAACTTATAAGAAACATGATGCATCAAAATAGAAAATGCAAGAGAAGACCTGCGCCGCACTGCTTTGCAGCCGTCACGCAGGCCGGACCCGATTGGACGCAAGGCAGGAACCATCATGGACGCTCAACCCAATTCGCTTGAAGCTCGCGACATCCACTATCACCTGCACGCCTATACCAATGCGCGCAAGCATCAGGAAACCGGCCCGGTAATCATCGAGAAGGGCGACGGCATCTATGTCGAGGACAATGCCGGCAACCGTTACATCGAGGCGATGGCGGGGCTGTGGAGCGTCGCGGTGGGCTTTTCCGAACAGCGTCTGGTCGACGCTGCCGCCCGTCAGTTCGCCAAGCTCCCCTACTATCACAGCTTTTCCTCCAAGGCGCATTCCCCGCTGATCGATCTCGCCGAGAAGCTGGTCAAGATGGCGCCGGTGCCGATGAGCAAGGCGTTCTTCACCAATTCCGGTTCCGAGGCCAACGATTCGGCCATGAAGATGGTCTGGTACCGGTCGAACGCGCTCGGACAGCCGCAGCGCAAGAAGATCATCAGCCGCAAGCGCGGTTATCATGGCGTCACCATCGCCTCGGCGAGTCTGACCGGCCTTCCCGCCAACCAGACCTCCTTCGACCTGCCGATCGCCAATGTGCTGCACACCTCATCGCCGCATTACTGGCGCGAGGCTCTGCCCGGCGAAAGCGAGGAACAGTTCTCCACGCGCCTGGCCAACGACCTCGAGCAGTTGATCCTCGCCGAAGGTCCGGAGACGGTCGCCGCCTTCATCGGCGAGCCGGTCATGGGCGCCGGGGGCGTGATCGTCCCGCCGGCCGGCTATTGGGAAAAGATCCAGGCGGTTCTCGCCAAATACGACATCCTGCTGATCGCCGACGAGGTGATCTGCGGGTTCGGCCGCACCGGCAACATGTTCGGCTCGCAGACCTTCGGCATGCGGCCCGACATCATGGTCATGTCGAAGCAGATTTCGTCGTCCTACCAGCCGATCTCGGCGCTGATGATCAACGAGCGCGTGTTTGAGCCGCTGGCCGACGAAAGCAACCGCATCGGCACGTTCGGCCACGGCTTCACCTGCGGCGGCCATCCGGTGGCGGCGGCGGTTGCGCTGGAAAACCTGAACATCATCGAGGAACGCGATCTCGTCGGCAATGCGCGCCGGGTCGGCGCGCATATGCTCAAGCGTCTGGGCGAGCTTGCCTCGCACGATCTCGTCGGCGAGGTACGGGGCGTCGGTATGATCGCGGCGATCGAGCTCGTCGGCGACAAGGCGGCCAAGGCGCCGTGGGGCAATGCCGGCGCTCTGGGCGGCCTGGTCAACGACCTGCTGCGCCAGAACGGCGTCATCTCCCGCAACATGGGCGATGCGCTGGCCTTCTGCCCGCCCCTCATCATCACCGAGGCGCAGGTGGATACGCTTGTCGACGTGGTCAAGCGCGCGCTGGACGCCGCCGCTGTCCAGATCAAGGGCTGACGCGGCGCTCGCGGCAGCTTTCAGGTCGGGCGTCGATGGCGCTCGACCTTGACACATAACATATACGATGTACGCTACATCAGGCAGGTTGCATTTACCAAGAGAGCGTCGACTGGATACATAATCTCTGCCTGCTTGCCATTACCCGCTCCGTCACAGGAAAACGGTATCTGGATCGGATACAATAGCGTGACCTGGATCGGGCGGGCTGATCGGTACTACCACCAGCCATAGCCGCCCGGAGGGGGCGGTTCGTTCAACAATATGGGAGAATTGTTCAGATGAACGGGTTCAAGAAAGCGTTGGTTCTGGCTCTTTCGGCCACGATGATGTCGGCGGCGGCTGCGCAGGCTGCCGACTGGTGGCCCTTCAAGATCGCGGCCGCCAAGGACGGCGACCTGAAGAACGTCCAGGAGATCGAATACACGCCGCTGGAAAAGGCGGAGAAGCCGTGGAACCTGTGCGTGCTCTTCCCGCACCTGCAGGACAGCTACTGGGTGTCCGTCAACTACGGCATTATCGAGGAAGCCAAGCGCCTCGGCGTGAAGGTCACCGTGTTCCAGGCGGGCGGCTATACCGCGCTGCCCAAGCAGATTTCACAGTATGACGACTGCGTTGCCTCGGGCGCCGACGCCATCCTGATCTCGGCCATCTCCGAGGCCGGCGTCGCCGCCAAGATCGGCGAAGGCATGGCCAAGAATATCGTCAACGTCGCCGTCGCCAACCCGATCCTGGAGACGCCGATCACCGCGCGCATCACGCCCGACTTCTACCAGAAGGGCTTCCAGACCGGCGAATACGTCAAGAAATATCTGGGCGACAAGCAGGGCAAGGCCGTCGCCTTCCCCGGCCCGCAGGGCAGCGGCTGGGCCGAAACCTACATGGACGGCTTCCGCGACAGCACCAAGACCGGCAACGTAAAGCTGCTCGCGGAAATGTTCGGCGAGGCGAGCGTCCCCGCCCAGTTGCAGCTTGTCGAGGACGCGCTCCAGACCTATCCGGACGTCAATGTCATCTGGGGCGGCGCACCAACCGCCGAAGCGGCCATCGGCGCCGTGGCCGATGCTGGTCTGAGCGACATCACCATCATGTCGTCCTATGAGAACCAGACCATGCTGAAGGCGGTCAAGGATGGCTCGGTGCTCGGCTTCGCCACCGAATATCCGGTCATCATGGGCCGCGTCGGCGTCGACCTTGCCGTGCGCGCGCTCGAGAAGAAGGACTTCGAGAAGGTCCTTCTGGTCGCTCCGGGCATCGTCACCAAGGACAATGTCGACAAGATCGATACCACGCAGATTTTCGCGCCGGACGGATACAGGCCTGAATTCTCGGTCAAGTAAGTTGAAGGGACGGGCCGACAGGCCCGTTCCCATTGGTTTCCGCGTCGTGGCCCCGGCCGCGATCCTCCCAAGTCTGGCCGCCTCCATCAAGGCGGTCAGGCTCCCCTGGCGGCGATTTTGAGCGTTGTGACAAGATGCTGCAAGTTTCAGGAATGACGAAGAGATTCCGCGGCGTCGTCGCGCTCGACAACGTCGATTTCTCGCTGGAAAAAGGTGAAGTGCACGCGTTGCTCGGCGAAAATGGCGCCGGCAAATCGACCCTCATCAACCTTATCGCCGGCACTTTTCCATGGACCGAAGGGGCCTGCAGCGTCCACGGCCGTCCGCTCTCCCACCTGACGCCGCAGGTGGCGCGGGAAATCGGCATCGCCGCCGTGTTCCAGGAATTCAGCCTGGTGCCAGACCTGACGGTGCTGGAAAACCTGTTTCTCGGCCGCGAGCAGTCGCGCGGCCCGTTCCTCAAGCGGGGCGACATGCGCCGCGCGGCTACCGAACTCCTCGACGAACTCGGCTTCCATGTGCCGCTCGACGAGACAGTGGCGTTTCTTTCCCGTGCCCAGAAGCAGATGGTGGAGATCGCCAAGGCGCTGCGCACGCATCCGCAGGTGCTGATCCTCGACGAACCCACCGCATCCCTGACCGACGGCGAGGCCGAGAAGTTGTTCGACGCGATGGCGCGGCTCAAGGCCCGGGGCGTCGGTATCGTTTACGTATCGCATCGGATGAGCGAAATCCGTAACCTGTCCGACCGCGTTACCGTCCTTCGCGGCGGCAAGAAGATCGGCACCGTGACAACAGCCGACATTTCCGACGAAGGGCTGATCGAGATGATGGTCGGCCGCCCCGTCGACCAGCTCTTCCCGAAGATCGAGCACAAGCCCGGCAATATCCGGCTCGAAGTCGCCGATCTGACGACGGCGGGCGGTACGGTGATCGACGCCTCGTTCGTCGCAAGGGCCGGCGAAGTGGTCGGCTTCGCCGGGCTGGTCGGCTGCGGCCGCAGCGAACTGTGCCGCGCCGTGTTCGGCCTCGAGCCGATCGTGTCCGGCACCGTAAAATTGCGCGACAAAGTCGTCGACCGGCCGTCGCCGCCGGCGATGCTGGCCGACAAGGTCTGTTATTTCCCGGCCGATCGCGGTTCGGAAGGATTGGCGCTGATCCGCTCGGCACGTGAAAACGCGACCATGAGCTCGCTCCGCCTGCCGTCGCTTTCGGCCGGCCCCTTCCTGAAATTCTGGCGCGAAGCCGATGTGATCAGAAAACCGCTGACGGACCTCGCCTTGCGGCCGATGGTGCCGGAGAGCAAGGTTTCCGCCTTTTCCGGCGGCAACCAGCAAAAGGTCATGCTGGCGCGCGGCCTGATGCAGCCCTTCGACGTCTACCTTTTCGACGAGCCCACCGTCGGCATCGACGTCGGCGCCAAGGTCGACGTCTATAATCTCATCAAGGAACTGGTCGAGGGCGGCGCCTGCGTCATCGTTTCCACCTCGGAGCTGCCCGAGCTGATCAATCTGGCCGCTCGCATCTACGTCATGCACGAAGGCAGGATCGTCGCCGAGCTGGGCGAGGACGAACGCTCAGAGGCACAGATATTGCCCCATTATTTCGGGGGAACAGCATGAATACGGACGCCAGATCTATGGCCGGGACCACTGCGGAAAAGCCGGTGATCCTCAATCGAACCGGGATTTCCCATGCCGGCCGTCTCGACCGCTTCCTGAAGCAGGGCGGCGTGGTCATCACCTTCCTCGTCCTGGCCGTCGTGGTGACCGCGCTGATCGAGCCGCGCTTCCTGAACCGGATCAACCTGCTCAACGTCATGCGCAATTTCGCCCTGCTGCTGATCCCCTCACTGGCGCAGATGCTGGTCATGACGGCCGGCGGCTTCGACCTGTCGGTAGGCGCTGTCGTGGCGATAGCCTCGGTCGTCTCCGCCGCCGTCATGTTCGTCGCCATCCCCTACTTTCCAGGCATGGAATGGGTGGCGATCCTGCTCGCGCTGGTGGCGGTCGTCGGCGTCGGCATCGTCGTCGGATCGGTCAATGCGGGGCTGGTGGCCTATTTCAGCCTCTCGCCGTTCATGGTGACGCTTGCCATGATGTCCGTGCTGGTGGGTATCGCGCTTTATTTCACGCAAGGCATACCGATCTACGGGGTCGCCGATTCCTTCATCTCCGCCGTCGGTCGCGGCCAGATGTTCGGCCTGCCGGTGATCCTCTGTATCGGGCTTGTCATCCTTGCCGCCTGCATCGTGATGCAGCGCTTCACCGCGCTTGGCCGTCACATCTACGCGGTCGGCAGCGACCTGCGCTCGGCACGCCTCTCCGGCGTTCCCACGGGGCGGGCACTGGTGGTGGCCTACGCGCTCGCCGGCATACTGGCCGCGTTCACCGGCTTCCTGATGACGGCGCGGCTCGGATCGGGGCAAGCGACCATCGGCGGCACGCTGGCACTGGAAACCATCGCCGCGGCGGTGATCGGCGGCGTGTCGTTGCGCGGCGGCGTCGGCCGGGCCGAGCATGTGGCGATGGCGGCGCTTTTCCTGGCGGTCATCGCCAACGCGATGAACCTTACCCAGGTCGACAGCAAGTTCCAGACGCTGGTGCTGGGCGCGGTCCTCATCATTGCGCTCGCCATCGAACGGCTTCTTCTGCGGAGGCGCAAGGCATGAGCCAGACACCCGCGACAACCGCCGCCGTCCCGCCGGCGAAGCCCTCCTATATGGAAATGCTGCGGACAATCCGCCTGCCGCTGGCGATCGTGGTGACGCTCGTGCTGTTCGGCCTGTTCGAGCCGCGCGTCCTGTCGCTCGATAACCTGCTCAACATCGCAGTGCAGGCCAGCTATCTGGTCATCTTCGCGATGGCGCAGACCGTCGTCATCCTGACGCGCGGTTTCGACCTGTCGCTTGGCTTCACCGTTTCGCTGGTCTCCGTGGTGGCTTCTATGGCCATGGTCGCCATGGGCGGCGGCGACGCCTCCATCGTCTTCGGCATCGGCGCGGGCGTGCTCGTCGCCCTCCTCATCGGGCTTGCCAACGGCCTGATCATCGCCGGCATCGGGGTCAACCCGCTGGTGACGACGCTCGGCATGGCTAATATCGTGATGGCCTTTGCCTCCACCGTCAGCGGCGGCTTTCCAGTGACCGGCCTGCCGCCGACCTTCACCGTCATCTTTGCGCAGGCGCAGTTCCTGTCCGTTCCCGCCCCGATCTGGATCGCCGGGCTGATCTTCGTCCTGCTGTCCCTGACGCTCAAGGCGACGCGGTTCGGACGCAGCCTCTATATCGTCGGCGCCAATCCGAAAGCTGCCGTTGCCGCCGGCATCCGTACCATGCCGGTCCTCATCACCGCCTATGGGCTGTGCGCGGTTCTGACGGCGCTAGGCGCGCTGCTCCTCACCGCCCGCACCAGCTCCGGCGAGCCCAATCTCGGCGGCAATCTCACGCTGGAAGCCATCGCCGCGGCAGTGGTCGGCGGCGTGCGCCTGTCGGGCGGCGAAGGCGGCGTAGGGGCAGCCCTGCTCGGCGCGCTGTTCATCACCGTGCTCTCCAACGGCATGAATCTCGTCCACATCGACGGCTACCTCCAGCAGATATGCCTCGGCGTCATCATCATCGTCAGCCTGATCGTCAGTCGCGACCACGTCAGGCGCTGAACCATCCCAAAAGACTCGTTCCGAGGAAAATTTATGGCTTATCAGGTTTGCATCGATATTGGCGGAACGTTCACCGACTGCCTCGTCTCGCGCGCCAACGGTGAAATCTCCATCTTCAAGTCGCCGACCACGCCGGGCGAGTTCGAGAAGGGCTTCATCAACGTCCTCAAGGTGGCGGCCGAAGGCTATGGCGTCGCTGCGGCCGACTTCATGAAGCAGATCGACCTGATCGTGCACGGCTCCACCATTTCGACCAACGCGCTGGTGGAGCGCAAGACGGCCAAGGTCGGCCTTGTCCTGACCGCCGGCCATCAGGACATTCTCGTACTCCGCGAAGGCCCACGCAAAGGCGCCTTCCAGTGGCGGCTCGACTATCCCGATCCCTACGTGCCGCGCCATTTGACCAAGACCGTGGGCGGGCGCATCGACGCGCGCGGCCGCGAACTCGTCGCGCTGTCCCTCGACGACGTGCACAAGGTCGCGGAAGAATTCCGCGCCCTCAAGGTGGAAGCGGTGGCCGTCGGGCTCCTGTGGTCCGTGGTCAACCCGGCGCATGAGCTTGCGGTGAAGGCCGTGCTCGAACAGGAACTGCCCGGTGTTCCGATCACGCTCAGCCACGAGATCAACCCGATGCCGCGCGAGTACAAGCGCATCATTGCCGCCGCCATCGACGCGTCCATCAACCCGATCGTGCGCACCTATATCGAGAAGCTGACGGTAGCGCTCGACGACGAGGGTTTCGACGGCGAGCTTTTGCTGGCCAACTGCGTCGGCGGCATGATGCCTGTGGCCGACATGATCCGCAAGCCGATCTATAGCGTCATGTCCGGCCCGACACTGGCGCCGATGGCGGCGCTCGCCCTTTCCGACGAGCCGGACATCATCGTCGGCGACATGGGCGGCACCACCTTCGACGTTTCGGCGCTGCGCGATCACCAGATCATCGTAACGCCGGACAGCATGATCCACGACGATTCGCTCGGCATCCCCAAGGTCGATGTCCGCTCAGTCGGCGCCGGCGGCGGCTCGATCGCCTTCGTCGACGAGGGTGGTCTGCTGCAGGTCGGACCCCGCAGCGCCGGCGCCCGGCCGGGCCCGGCCTGCTACGGCAATGGCGGCACCGAGCCGACCGTGACCGACGCCAACGTCGTTTTGGGCATCGTCGACCCGGATTATTTCCTCGGCGGCAAGATGAAGCTGCGCCGCGATCTCGCGCTCGCCGCCGTCGGCAAGGTGGCCTCGCGCCTCGGCATCTCGCCGGAGGCGGCGGCCTACGCCATCTACACCACTTCCAACCACAACATGGTCGCGGCAATCGAGGAAATCACCGTGCGCGAGGGCATCAACCCGCGCGACAGCTTCTTCGTCTGCGGCGGCGGCGCGACCGCCATCCACATCGCCGAAATGGCCGATATCCTCGGGCTCAAGCGCTATATGATCCCGCGCTTCATGGCCGGCCTCAGCGCCTTCGGCGGCCTGATCTCCGATCTCCGCAACGAAGAGAGCGCGGTTCTTTTGACCTCCGACGCCGACTTCAACCTCGAAGGGGTCAACGAGGCTCTGGTCCGGCTCAGGCAGGCGGGAGACGTCTTCCTTGCTGAAGCCGGCGTGGCGCCCGGCGACCGTCGCTTCGAACTGGCCTTCCTCGGCCGCTACGAATACCAGTCCTTCGAGATCGAGGTGCCCTTCGAGACGACGAACGGCGCGCTTTCGGCCGACGACCTGCCCGGTCTTGTCGAGGCCTTCCACAAGATGCACGAGCGCATCTATTCCATTCGCGCCGATAACGACGTCGTGGAGTTCACCGCGTGGAAGCTGCGCGCCATCGGCAAGCGATCCGGCCAGGACATCTGGCAGAAAAATACGCTTGCCGCCCAGACGGGCGAGGTTCGGCCAAAGGCGAAGCGCGGCGTCTACAATCAGGAACGGCAGCGTGTCGAGGACCTGCCGGTCTATGAAATGGCCGATCTGGGTTCGAGCGCCCGCGTCGCCGGCCCCTGCCTCGTCGAGGCCGAGACGTTCACCGCCTATCTGAAGGACCAGCATCGGGGCGAGATCGACCGCTACGGCAACCTCGTCGTCACCGTCGCCTGAACAAACGAGCGCAAGAGGGAATGAGCCCCATGGACACTGCCAACAAATCCGAGCTCCACGCCGCGGGCCGGCGGGTAGACCCCTTCCTGATGTCGGTTCTGAAGAGCCGCTTCGAAGCCATCGTGCGCGAGATGACGCTGGTGGTCATGCGGGCCAGCCGTTCCGCCGTCATCAAGAATGCGCGCGATTTCTCCTGCGCCATCCTGACCTACGACCACAAGCTGGTTTCCGTCGAGGACGCGCTGCCCATCCACGTCATGTCGATGGACATGGCGACGCGACCGCTGACCGAACTGTTCGACGATGTCGCGGCCGGTGACATCTTTCTCAACAACTGCCCCTATACCGGCGGCACGCACCATGCCGACCTGATCATGGCGATGCCGGTTTTCCTGGAGGGCGAGCCGCTGTTCTGGGTCGTCGCGCTGTCGCACCACGCCGACACCGGCGCGCCAGTTCCCTCGACCTACCTGCCCTTCGCCAAGAACATCTTCGAAGAAGGCCTGCACTTCCCCTGCGTGCGCGTCGCGCAGAACTACAAGGAAAAGAAGGACATCCTGCGCATCGGCTCGATGCGCAACCGCGTGCCGGACATGTGGCTGGGCGACGTCAGCGCACAGATCGGCGCTTGCCGCACCGGCGAACGCCGCATCGGCGAATTGCTGACACGCTACGGCCGCGACACCATCATGGGCTTCGTCGAGGACTGGTTCGACTATGGCGCGCGCTGCGCCAAGGCGGCGATCGCCAAGCTGCCGGCCGGCTCCTACAGCTACGAGACGCGCCACGACCCGGTGCCGGGCGTGGCCGACGAGGGCATTCCCGTTCGCGTGACCATCAATGTCGATCCCGACAAGGGCGAGATACTGGTCGATATCCGCGACAATATCGACAATGTGCCCGGCGGCCTGAACCTGTCGGAGAATACGGCGACCGGCTCCTGCCGCATCGGTGTCTTCAACAATCTCGACGAGAGCATCCCCCACAACGAGGGCGCGAAGTCGCAGATCAAGGTGCTGATGCGCGAGGGCGCGGCGGTTGGCAAGCCGAAATATCCGGTCGGCACGTCGGTCGCCACCACCAACGTCAACGACCGTCTGATGATCGCCGGCAACTGCGTGTTCTCCTGCATGGGCGCCCCCTACGGCCAGGCCGAGAGCGGCTCGCACCTGCCTGCCGGCGTCGGCGTCATTTCCGGCCACGATCCGTTCAAGAACGGCAAGTCCTACGTCAACCAGGTCTTCGTCGGCTATGCCGGCGGCGGTGCCCGCGATGGCTATGACGGCTGGCTCACCTATTGCGGCCCGGCCAATGCCGGCCTGATCCAGCTCGATTCGGTCGAAGTGGACGAATCCATGTATCCCATCGTCATCGAACGCCGCGGCGTGATGCCCGGCTCGCAGGGCTTCGGCGAGTACGAGGGCGCGCCGACGACCGGCGGCGTCTTCTATCCGCTCGACCACGACATGACCATCGTCTACGCAGCCGACGGCACCAGCTTTCCCCCGCGCGGCGTGCTGGGCGGCGGTGACGGCGGGCGCAGCGAAACGATCAAGCTTGCAGCCGGCGAAAGGGTTGTTTTGCCGGCTTTCAGCGAAGAGACGATCGAGGAAGGCACCAAGATCGAATTCTCCGCCTGTGGCGGCGGCGGCTACGGCGACCCGCTCAAGCGCGATCCCAAGCGGGTCGCCACGACTGTCAACCGGGGCTGGCTGAGCCGCGAGGATGCGCAGGCCGTCTACAAGGTGGCGCTGAAGGACGCCGACGAGCCGGGACTGCTGGCCGTCGACGAGGCCCGCACGGCAGCACTCAGGGCAGCCTGAACGGCACTTTCGGGAAGGCGGGAAACCGCCTTCCAATGGCACTCGGTGAAGGGGGTGGGGCATGCCGGATACGGGACAAGCCATACGTGACGGCGGCCGGCCGGCCGGATCACGATTGCGCCTCGTGGATGCCGGCCTGCTCGTCTTCGCCGCCGCGATCTATGGCGGCATCTTTCCTGTGAACCGCTTGGCGGCCGAAGCGCTGTGGCCGCCCATGGGCTTCGCCTTCGCGCAATCGCTGCTGGCCGGGCTTGTGCTTGCGGGTGCGGCGATGGCCGCGCGTGGCGGCTTTGCCGCTTCGGCAGCGCATCTGCGTGCCTATCTGGTCATGGGGGGGCTGGTGGTCGGCCTGCCGATCGGCATTCTGGTTGCCGCAGCGCAGCATCTCGATGCTTCGGTGCTGACGCTGGTGCTGTGCCTGTCGCCGATCCTCACGCTTTTCATCGGCGCGCTGGCGGGCCTGGAGCGCTTCGACCGCCGCACCTTCGCCGGCATGCTGCTGGGCGCGGCCGGCGTGGCGGTGATCGCGCTGCCGGATGCCGGCGTCGTCGGAGACGGCGGCGTGTTCTGGTTCCTTGTCGCGCTTTCCGCTCCGGTGATGTTCGCCACCGCCAACAATTGCGCCAAATGGCTGCGCCCCGAGGGAGCCTCCTCCATGACGATGGCCGCCGGGACGCTGCTTGGCGCCGCCGCGGTGGCCGGCGTCGTCATGCTGGCACTGGGCAGCCCGGTACTGCCCGCGGCGGACACGGCCGGCGGGCTTTTGCCGATCGTTCTGGCCACCGCGATTAACGCCGTCTTCTTCTGGCTGTTCTTCGAACTGGTCGCGCGCATCGGGCCGGCGCGGTTTTCGCTGTTCAACTATCTGGCGGTCGCCGCCGGCATCCTGTGGAGCCTCGTCGCTTTCCAGGAAAAGCCGGCATCGCTGTTCTGGGTAGCACTTCTGCTGATGGTCGCGGCAATGTATCTGGCGCTGTCGCGACCGCCGCGCTGACAAGCCGGCTCTGGTGCCTGTCTCGCAGGCCTGATCAGAGAAAAACGAGCCCGTCCTCGACGCGCCAGCCGACGAGGATTTCGTCGCCGCTTTCCAGTTTGCCGGATAGCTGGCCTGACGGCCTGCGCACGACGATCTTCTGGTCGCCGCCGATATCGATCTGCGCCCGGAAATGATCGCCGAGATAGGTGACGTCGAGGACACGCCCCGGCAGGCTGTTGCCGAGCGAGGGGGCGTCACCGCCAATGACCAGCCTGTCGGGCCGGACGGTCAGCGTCGTCTTCGCGCCCGTCGCAGGGTCCGCGCCGGCCGTCTTTGCCGTGACCTCGCGGCCGCAAGGCAGCTTGACGGCGATCGCGCCGTCCCCGGCATGCCGCTCCACGCTTCCCGCCAGAATGTTGTTCTCGCCGATGAACCCCGCCACGTAGACGTTTGCCGGGCGCTCGTAGAGATCGTGCGGGCTGTCGATCTGGACGATGTCGCCGTTCTGGAAGATGGCGATCCGGTCGGACATCGCCAACGCCTCGGACTGGTCGTGCGTCACATAGACGATGGTCACGCCGAGGTCGCGGTGGATCTGCTTGATCTCGTATTGCATGTGCTCGCGCAGCGCCTTGTCGAGCGCACCGAGCGGCTCGTCCATCAGCACCAGTTCCGGTTCGAAGACCAGTGAGCGGGCCAGCGCGACGCGTTGTTGCTGGCCGCCTGAGAGTTCCTGCGGGCGGCGCTGCTCCATGCCGTGCAGGCGCACCATGTCGACCTGCCGGGCTACTTTCCTGGCGATCTCGGTCTTGCTCTCGCCGCGCATGCGCAACGGGTAGGCGAGGTTCTGCTCGACGGTCATGTGGGGAAACAGGGCATAGTTCTGGAACACCACGCCGATGCCGCGCCGGTGCGGCGCGACATGTTCGATCGGCACGTCGTTCATCATGATGTGGCCGCGCGTCGGCGTCTCGAAGCCGGCCAGCATCATCAGCGTCGTGGTCTTGCCTGAACCGGACCCGCCGAGCAGGGTCAGAAATTCGCCCTTCCTGACCCCCAGGTCGAGATTGCGGATGACGAGGTTGCGCCCGTCATAGGTTTTCTGCACGCCCTTGAATTCGACGATATTGCCGCTCTGCATCGCTTCAGGCGTCCTCATAGGGGACTGGCGTTGCCAGCCAGCCCTCTTCCTGCCGCTGCCAGTACAGGTCATGTATCCGTTTTGTGATCGGGCCGGGCTTGCCGCCGGCGACCGGGCTGCCGTCAAGCGTTGTGATCGGCATGATGCCGCCGGCCGTGCTGGTCAGGAAGATTTCATCAGCCTGCACCAGTTCGCCCGCCGCCACCGGCCGCACCTCGCAGCGGAGCTGCAGTTGCTCGCACAGCTCGATCACGGTGCGCCGCGTCATGCCCTCGAACACGCCGCTTTCGGGCGTCGCCAGCACGCCATTCTTGACCGTGAAGACGTTGAAGCCGGCACCCTCGGTGATATTGCCCTGGCCGTCATGCAAAACAGCGACGATGGCATCACGATCGTAGGCTTCGAAAATACCCATCGTCAGGTCGAGCCAATGGAAATTCTTCAGCCGTGGGTCGACGGCCGTCGGCGGAATGCGCTGGACGGAACTGGTGACCATCGCCATGCCGTTTTCGCGCTGCTCGTCATTGGCGATCCACACGAAAGGCGTGGCGAACGCATAGAAGCGCTGCTTGCACAGGCGCGGGTCGCGCGTGCCGGCCGGCGGCAGGCCGCGCGTGCAGGTCATCTGCACGTAGGAATCGCGCAGGCCGGTGCGGCGCACGCACTCGATGAGAATGTCGGCGATTTCCTGATGCGAATAGGGCAGGCTCATGCGCAGGCCGCGCATCGAGGCGAAGAAGCGCTCGATGTGGTCGTCGAGACGGAAGAACTGACCCTTCCATACATGCGCGACGTCATAGGTCGCGTCGGACCGGACGAAACCCCGGTCGAGGATCGGCACCGTGGCTTCTGCCACCGGCATGTACTTGCCTTCCACGAAGGCGATGCCGTTGCGTGGATCGTATGCGGTCGAGCTCATGTCAGTCATCTTGGAGGGTCCTCAGGTTTTTCGCGCCCCTGCTCATGAGGAGCGCGGCGCTGATCAATGCCAGTACGGCGACGAGCATCAGGAAGGTTGCCATGGCCAGGATCGACGGTTCAATGCTGTCGCGCAGGCTTTCAAACATCTTGAGCGGCAGCGTCCGCTGCGCCGGCCCCGCCAGGAACAGCGTCACCACCACCTCGTCGAACGAGGTCATGAAGGCGAACAGCGCGCCGGCGACGATGCCGGGCGCGATGATCGGCACGACGATATTCATGAAGGCGCGCGGCGGCGAAGCCCCGCAGGCGGCGGCGGCCCGCAGCAGACCCATGTCGAAGCCCTGCAGCGTCGCCGTCACCGTGATCAGCACAAACGGCGCGGCAAGCACGGTGTGGGCGACGATCACGCCGAAGGTGGTCGAGGTCAGGCCGACATTGGCGAGCAGAAAATACATGCCAAGGCCGCTGATGACGGGCGGCACGATCATCGGCGCGATCAGGAAGCCCAGGATCGCGGTCGGCGCGGGCAGGTCGCGCCGCGCGAAGGCGTAGGCCGCCAGCGTTCCGAGGACGACGGCGGCAGCGGTCGAGACCACGCCGATGACAAGGCTGTTCTTCAGGACGGTCATCCACGGGCCGTTCTGGAACACCGTCTCGTACCAGCGCATCGAAAAGCCGGGCATTGGATAGGACAGGAAGCTGCTCGAACTGAACGACAGCGGCACCACCGCCAGCAGCGGCACGACCAGGAACAGCGCCATGGCGACGCCGAACGCCTTGAAGGCGAAGCGGGTGATGGCGCGCTGATGTCGGTACTGCATCGGCCTACCTCAGTCCCGCAAGCTGGCGCACGCCGACGGTGCGCGCGGCAATCATATAGATCGCGGCGACACAGGCCAGAAGCATGATGCCCAACGCCGAGGCCATGCCCCAGTTGATGGTCTTGTTGGCGAAGAAGGCGATGAAATAGCCAACCATCTGGTCGCGCGCGCTAGCCACCAGTGACGGCGTTATATAGTAGCCGGCGGTGACGATGAAGGTGAGCAGCGCGCCGGCGCCGACGCCCGGCAGCGTCATCGGCAGGTAGACATGCAGGAAGCCGCGCACGGGATGACCGCCGAGCGAGGCGGAAGCGCGCATGAAATGCGGCGGAATGCCCTTCATCGTTGCGAAGATCGGCAGCACCATGAAGGGCAGCATCATGTGCACCATCACGATATAGAGGCCGGTAGTATTGAAGATGAGTTCGAGCGGCCGGTCAATTAGCCCGAGATAACCGAGGAACGTGTTGATGAGGCCCTCTTTCTGAAGCATCACGATCCAGGCCGAGGTGCGCGCCAGCAGGGACGTCCAGAAAGGCAGCATCACCGCGATCATCAAAAACATCGAAAAGCGCTTGCCCGCCGTCGCCATCAGGTTGGCGTAGGGGAAGCCGAGAAGCAGGGTGACGAGCGTCACGATCGCCGAGATGCGCAGCGTCCGCAACAGGATGTCGACGAAGGTGCGCTGGTCTTCGGGCGCTCTGACGATGGCGCCGTCATCGGCCTGTCGCAGGTCGAGCGCGGCCAGAAGGTAATAGGGCGTGTAGTGCGGCGCGGCGCGCTTCATCGCGTGCCAGTAGGCAGGCTCGTTCCAGTGCGGGTCGATTTCAGCGAGCACCTGCCGCGCATTCGCATCGGACGGAGCGGCCTTGGCTGCGCGCATCTTGCGCGCGGTGCTCATGACGATCGTGCGCAAGCCGCTGATCTCGTAGTTCAGGCGCCGCGCCAGTTCCGCCACGTCCTGACGTTCCGCACTGACCAACTCACGGCTAAAGGTGGTGAAGACGGCGTCGGGCGGAAGATCGGCCGGGTCGGTCGGCCGCCACTGCGACAGCTCGGCGGCGGTCTGCGGGAGCGCCTGGGCCAGCTCGCTGTTTTCCACCGAGCGGTAGAGCACGAGCCCGATCGGCAGCATGAACGTCACCAGCACATAGACGAACAGCGGCGCGACCAGCAACAGCGATATGTTGCGCCGGCTCTTGCCGGAGCGCAGCCATTCGCGCCTCAGATCGCCGGCTTCAACGCCGCTTTCGATAGTTTGTGCCATAAGGTCCGTGATCCTCCCGGTC
>JBARYG010000128.1:0-13287 GCA_049647745.1 Mesorhizobium sp. | reverse complement strand
TCCGTGCCCCTCTGTCTGAAGCCTGAGAGACTGGCGCTGCCGGAAACACTCCGGGCGGCGCTTACACCTTCGGCGCGGGGCCTAAGCCCCGACTTTCCAGAGTGTCTTCCCGTCCACGGTTCTTTTGCCTGAGAGATTTCGGGCGATTTCCCCTTCGGCGACAGCTTGCGCTGTTCTCT
Organism: Mesorhizobium sp.; assembly: GCA_049647745.1. Lineage (GTDB taxonomy): Bacteria > Pseudomonadota > Alphaproteobacteria > Rhizobiales > Rhizobiaceae > Mesorhizobium. Next base: position 13,108 of record JBARYG010000128.1, on the reverse strand, counting down.
CCCGCAAACGGCAGGGCTCGCAAAAGCCCTCGACGCGCTCTCCATAGCCTAGCGACGACGCTTTGTCACCTAGGGGCGACACGGCGCGGCAAGTTATTTCCGGCCCACGGCATGCCGTAAGGGAAAGGAGTGACACGACATGCCGTGGGCCATTGTTTCTGCGTATGTCCTTACCCCGAAACCGCTGCACTTTCGGGAGACCTGCTTCAGGGGAGAGCGGCGCCGGTCAGCGCTCAGAAACGACCGCGATTCGGTCGAGGTCGCCCTGAATCTGGCTGATCAGGTGACCCGTCTCAAGATGCAGTTGCCGCAGCTTGCTCAGCCGGCCGCCGAATGCGTCTTCTGATGGATCGCCAGACTCGTCGGCTTCGATCGGGCCTATGCCGACGCCGTGAAGGAGCCAGGAAAGGCTGACGCCCAGCAGGCCGGAAAGAAGCGCCAGCCGGCGCGATCCGGGTTGGGAGCGGTCCGTCTCCCAGGCATGGATGGTTGCGGTCTTTACGCCGAGCCGCCCGGCAAGTTCTTTTGTACTGAGCCCGATGGCATCGCGGGCTCGCGAGAAACGTCCGCCGAATGTGTCGCTATCCGGTTTTTGTTCGAAAATATTCGTGGTGTCGGACACCCGATACACCTCCTGATGATATTTGTTGCGGTTGCGCCGCCCGACCGGAACGACCTCATAAGCATGGCCAAAGGCACCCGCCACGGCAAGGTTCGGATGCGGGTTTTCTTCCAACCTGTTGAAATCAATAGGAAGTAATTGGCCTGTCGAGCAGCTTTTCGAGGCATGCCGTGTAAGCGTCAGATGCCGCCGTACCAATCGTAGCCATTGTCTTCCCAATAACCGCCGCGGCCGCCGCCAATGTTGGCGAATCCGTCGACAAGCTCGATCTTATGGACATATTTCGGCATCTTGTAGCCGAGCTGGCGCTCGACCCGCACCCGTAGCGGCGCGCCGTTTTCCACTGGCAGCGGCTTGCCGTTGAGGCCATAGGCAAGGATCGTCTGCGGGTGGCGGGCGTCGATCAGGTCGATCGTCTCGTAATATTTGATGTCGCCCGAAAGATCGCGGTCGATCGTATCGAGGCAATAAAACAGGACGTAGCGCGCCTGCGGCTTGACGACGGCCTGGTCGAGTACGAGCGACAGCGGCGTGCCGGTCCATTTGGCGATGCAGCTCCAGCCCTCGACGCAGTCGTGCCGGGTGATCTGGGTGCGGCTCGGCATGGCGATAAGCTGTTCGCGGGTCAGCGACAGCGGCTTTTCGACCAGCCCTGAAACCTCTAGACGCCAGTCTGCGAAATTACCGGCGAGCAGGCCCTTGTAAACGTCGTCGTCGGGCGCGGTAATACCGTTCGGCCGCATGGGTTGGCGGATATCCGCCTCGGTAAATTCCTGCGCCAGCGAATCGCGGCTGGTAAGCAGGCGCTGCGCCCTGTGGGTCAGGTCGTTGGCGCCCTCGAGGAAGCTGCGAAGGCCGTCGCCCATGCCAAGCCCACTGTCGAAGGCATCGCAGCCCGATAGCGCGACGCTTGTCAGGCCGAGGCTGGAGGCAGTGAGAAATTTTCTGCGGTTGATTCGGAATTTCGCCATGTCAGCGCCTCCCGTCCCGTTGGTCGCCCGAGGGTGGATCGGTGCGGTACCAGCCGGTAACGATGGAACGTAGTTCGTTGATCGGCCCGGCGGCGACGATCATCAGCATGTGAACGATGAAGAAGAGGACCAGCAGCACCATCACGGTGAAATGGATGGTGCGCGCGGTCTGCCGGCCGCCGAAGACTTCCGGCAAGAACGGCAGTATCGAGTTCATGCTGGGCGACATGGAAAGGCCGGTAAGGACCATCAGCGGCAGAAGCACGAACAAAACACCGCCATAGGCCAATTTTTGCAGCGTGTTGTACTCGCGGGCATGGTGGAATCTCAGCTTCGCATGATCGGCGATGTCGCGCGGCAACCGCCGTAGATCATCGAGGCGCGGCGCGAGATCGCGGCGCAGATGACCGTTGATCAGGCTGGCCGCCAGCCACAGCAGCAGGGTAGCGCTCAATATCCAGGCGAAGAAGAAATGGACGACGCGCGCCGTACCGAGGTCGTAATAGGAGGGGATCGTCGCCCAGGAAGGAAAAGCCCTGGCGCTTTCACTGCCTTCAGGCCCGGACCAGCCGAGTACGCCGGTGGTGTCGAAGCGTTTGCCGAATATTTCGGTGTAGCCGCGTGGGCCGGCATCCGTGTTTTCCGCGCCGATCTGGAAAACGGTGTTGTCGAACGTAAAACCGGACTGGTCGCCGATATAAAGCTGCGGACGCGCATTGAAGATTTGCAGGCCGCTGAGCAGCATGAAAAACAAGGCGACCGCCCACAACCAATGTGTCAGCCGCGTCCAGGCCGACTGCCGGTAGACGAGCGGGCCTGCCTCGTCTGGAATGGCTGCCGGCGTTTCCACCGGTGTTCTGGCAACGGATTCCATGGTTTTTCTCCGCCGCGGCGTTTCATTGCGGCCCTTCTTACCCCAGTACGGTGTCGTCGGCTGCGATGTTTCACACTGCTCACGAATTTTTGCGAGAGCGGTGAATGCGGATCAGCCGCCCAGGCTGACCGCGAGATTGACGGCGGCGGCAACGATCACCGTGTTGAAGAAGAACGACACGATGGAGTGCAGGAGCACGATGCGACGCATCCTCGTCGTCGTTATGCCGGTGTCGGCAGTCTGGGCGGTCATGCCGATCACGGTTGCGAAATAGAGGAAATCCCAGCCTTTCGGGCGCTCGGTGCCGGGAAATTCAAGGCCGCCGACGGGCTTGTCCCTCGCCGGCTTGCCCTGCGCAGCCGTTTTGGTATCCCCGACCCAGTAGATATGGGCGTAGTGCAGCGCCGTCATGGCGTGGATCGTGAACCAGCCGAGCGGTACCGAGGCCAGCGCAAAGGTCAGTTCGGGTGCGCCGGCGCTGTCCTTGCTGTTGATCAGCTGAAACAGGGACACCGTGGCGACGGCCACGACAATCAGCGTGACGATGAAGATGACGATGACTGGTTGGTCGGTGGCCAGTGCGTTGCGGCTCAGATAGTCGGCGCTGAGCCTCGGCATCTGAGCAAGGACGAGGGCGATATAGACGATGAAGAACGCGTTGGCGCCGATCGAATAGGCGAGCGGTGCGTGGAAAAACAGCGCGACGAGCAGCGCAAGGACACCGATACAGGCCGACACGGCGAACTGCATGTGTCGGTGCAGAGGTCTCTTTTCACGCGCATTGGCGACCATGGTCAGGCCGGTGTGACGGATTTCAGCGCGCGCCGCAAGATACGGTCGAGTTCGCCCAAAAAGCGCGAGCGGTCCTGCGGTGAAAAACCGGCGTTGTAGCCCTTACTTTCGCCGGTTTCGCGTAAGTGCTGCTTCAGGTCGCGCATCGCCACCGCCATGCCGATGGTTTCCGGCGTAAAGGGCCGGCCGGCAGGCCCCAGCACATGCGCGCCGAGCGCTACAGAGCGGGCGGCCAGCGGGATGTCGGCGGTCACTACGATATCGTTGGCTTTGGCATGTTCAACGATCCAGTCGTCAGCGGCGTCGGCGCCTTTCGATACGACGACGTGGCGAACCATGGGGTCGCGCGAGGGCCGCAGGCCGCCATTGGAAACGAACGTGACGATAACGCCATGGCGTTCGGCGACTTTTTCGACTTCGGCCTTCACCGGGCAGGCGTCGGCGTCGACGAGGATTTCGGGCAAGGCCATCGGTCTTTCCGGAATGGAGCCGGACCCGTGGCCCGGCTCCATTGTTGCATCAAGCCGGCAATGCGCCGGATTTCTTGGCGGTCCATGTTGCGATGTAGTCCATGAGGCCGGGCGAGAGGCAATCGTAGGGCTCAAGGCCAATGCCCTTGAGCGTCGAGCGCACCCCATCCATGCGGCTGGGGTCGACGCCGGCTTCGATGACCGAGGAGACGAAGGCGGCAAAGCTCGGCGGCGACCAGCCATCCTGCTCGAAGCGCTCGGGATGGATGAAGTCGAGGCCCTTGAACGGATGGTCGCGCTCGACCGGGCCGTACATGTGGACGCCGCATTCGGTGCAGGCATGGCGCTGGATCAGCGCGCTCGGGTCGACCACCTTCAGCTTGTCGCCGTTTTCCGCGACGGTGACGTTCTCGTGCGGCACGACGGCGACGACCGAGAGCATGGCGCCCGCCGGCTTCCAGCATTTGGTGCAGCCGCAGGCATGGTTGTGGGCGATCTGGCCCTTGATCCTGATTTTCACCGTGCGGCTCTTGCAGGCGCAGGCGAGCGTGCCGCCATCAAAGCCGGCACTTTCCCTGGGCATTCCATTGTCGATCGATGGATGAAGCTTTTCAGGCATTGGTCTTTCCTCCCTTGGCAGTTGTTGAAGCCGCCGGCCCAGTGCCGGCGGCTTGCCGTTCGTATCGTTCAGTAAAGCACGACGCTGCGGATCGATTCGCCCGCGTGCATCAGGTCGAAGCCCTTGTTGATGTCCTCGAGCTTCAGCGTGTGGGTGATCATAGGGTCGATCTGGATCTTGCCGTCCATGTACCAGTCGACGATCTTCGGCACGTCGGTGCGGCCGCGCGCGCCGCCGAAGGCGGTGCCCATCCAGCTTCGCCCGGTGACCAGTTGGAACGGCCGCGTCGAGATTTCCTGGCCAGCGCCGGCAACTCCGATAACCACCGACTTGCCCCAGCCGCGATGCGAGGCTTCCAGCGCCTGGCGCATGACCTTGGTATTGCCCGTGCAGTCGAAGGTGTAGTCGGCGCCGCCGATCTGGTCGGCGCCGCGCTTGGTCATGTTGACGAGATGGGCAACCACGTCGCCGTCGATCTCCTTGGGGTTGACGAAATGCGTCATCCCGAATTTCTCGCCCCAGGCCTTCTTGTCGTTGTTGATGTCGACGCCGATGATCATGTCGGCGCCGGCAAGCTTGAGGCCCTGGATGACGTTGAGGCCGATGCCGCCCAGGCCGAACACCACCGCGGTCGCGCCGATCTCGACCTTTGCGGTGTTGATCACCGCGCCGATGCCGGTGGTGACGCCGCAGCCGATGTAGCAGATCTTGTCGAAGGGGGCGTCCGGGTTGACCTTGGCCACCGCGATTTCCGGCAGCACTGTGAAGTTCGAAAAGGTCGAGCAGCCCATGTAGTGGAAGATCTTGTCCTTGCCGATGGAAAAGCGCGAGGTGCCGTCCGGCATCAGCCCCTGGCCCTGCGTGGCGCGGATGGCGGTGCACAGGTTGGTCTTGCGCGACAGGCAGGACGGGCACTGCCGGCATTCGGGCGTATAGAGCGGAATGACGTGGTCACCCTTCTTGACCGAGGTGACGCCCTTGCCGACATCGACCACCACGCCGGCGCCCTCATGGCCGAGAATCGCCGGAAAGATGCCTTCCGGATCGGCGCCCGACAGCGTGAACTCGTCGGTGTGGCAGATGCCGGTCGCCTTGATCTCGACCAGCACTTCGCCCTCGCGCGGGCCGTCAAGGTCGACCTCCATGATCTCCAGCGGCTTTCCAGCACCAACAGCAACGGCAGCACGGGTCTTCATCAGGCAGGTCCTCCAAGGCAATTCCGAAATCGGATTCTGAAAGGGTTTGGGTTCGGATCAGGCTATCAGGCAAGAGCCACGCCGGAAAGCCGGATTGCGCCATGTAGGTTGCTTGCCATGGCGCTAATAGCGGCATCGCCATTTTGCCGGCTTGAGCGCGGTCGGCGGAGTCCATACAAGGAAAGTTCGCTTAGAGGGACGTCGCTCGCATGTTTTCAAAAATCCTTATCGCCAATCGAGGCGAAATAGCCTGTCGCGTCATCAAGACCGCTCGCAAGATGGGGATTGCCACCGTCGCGGTCTATTCCGACGCGGATCGGCAGGCCGTGCATGTCGCCATGGCCGACGAGGCGGTGCATATAGGCCCGGCGCCGGCGGCACAAAGCTACCTTGTTCCCGAAAAGATCATTGCCGCCTGCAAGGCGACGGGAGCGCAGGCGGTTCACCCCGGCTACGGCTTCCTGTCGGAGCGCGCGTCGTTTTGCGAAGCACTGGAGGCGGAAGGCATTGTCTTCATCGGGCCCAAGCCCAAGGCGATCCGGGCGATGGGCGACAAGATCGAATCGAAGAAATTCGCCAATGCCGCCAAGGTTTCGACAGTGCCGGGCTTTCTCGGCGTCATCGAAAGCGCGGACCATGCCGAAAAGATCGCGGGCGAGATCGGCTATCCGGTGATGATCAAGGCTTCCGCCGGCGGCGGCGGCAAGGGCATGCGCATCGCCTGGACCAAGGCGGAAGTGCGCGACGGCTTCGAACGAGCCCGTTCGGAAGCCAAAAGCTCGTTCGGCGACGACCGCGTGTTCATCGAAAAATTCGTGGTCGATCCGCGCCACATCGAAATCCAGGTGCTGGGCGACGCACACGGCAACTGCATTTATCTGGGCGAACGTGAATGCTCGATCCAGCGCCGCAACCAGAAGGTCGTGGAGGAAGCGCCGTCGCCGTTTCTCGATGCCCAGACGCGAAAAGCCATGGGCGAGCAGGCGGTGGCGCTGGCGAAAGCGGTCGACTACCAGAGCGCGGGTACGGTCGAGTTCATCGTCGATGCGCAGAAGAACTTCTATTTCCTTGAAATGAATACGCGTTTGCAGGTCGAGCATCCGGTGACCGAACTGGTTACCGGCATCGATCTGGTCGAGCAGATGATCCGCGTGGCCGCCGGTGAAAAACTGGCTATCAAGCAATCCGACGTGAAGTTAAATGGCTGGGCGGTGGAAAGCCGGCTCTACGCCGAGGACCCGTATCGCAATTTTCTGCCCTCCATCGGGAGGCTCACGCGCTACCGGCCGCCGGAGGAGGGTAAATTCGGCGATATCGTCATCCGCAACGATACGGGCGTTACCGAGGGTTCGGAAATCTCGATGTTTTATGACCCGATGCTGGCCAAGCTTTGCACATGGGCGCCGACGCGGCTTGCCGCCATCGACGCCATGTCGCAGGCACTGGACAGTTTTGTGGTCGACGGCATCGAGCACAACATCCCGTTCCTGTCGGCACTGATGCAGCATCCGCGCTGGCGCGAGGGGCGGCTTTCCACTGGCTTCATCGCCGAGGAATATCCCGACGGCTTTTCTCCCGTCGCCCCGAACGCGGACGAAAAGGCGGTGCTCGCCTCGATTGCCGTTGCCGTCGAACTGCTGCGCAAGGATAGGCTCGACCGGCTTGGCGGGCGGCTGGCACCGCATTCGGGCGCCTTGAAGCGGGACTGGGTGGTCAAGCTCGGCGAGGAATATCTCTCTGCGACGATCCTGGAAGGAATGATTTCGATCCCGATGGAAGTCGACCTGTCGGTCGAAGGCGGCAAGGCGCTGACCGTTGCCTCCGATTGGCGGCCGGGCGATGCGGTCTGGCGCGGCACCGTCGGCGGACGCGCCGTCGCCGCCCAGTTGCGGCCGCTGCCGAACGGCCTGCGCATTGCCTGGAAGGGCATGTCGGTGACGGCGCTGACCATGCTGCCGCGAACCGCCGAGCTTGAAAAGCTGATGCCGGAGAAAGTCGCGCCCGACACGTCGAAGCTGCTTCTGTGCCCGATGCCGGGACTGGTCGTTTCTATCGCCGTTGCGGAAGGACAGGAGGTCAAGGCCGGCGAGACGCTGGCTGTGGTCGAGGCGATGAAAATGGAGAACGTGCTGCGCGCTGAACGCGACCTGACGATTTCCAGGTTGAACGCCAAGCCGGGCGACAGCCTCGCCGTCGACGCGGTGATCATGGAATTCGCCTAGCAGCAAGAAGGCGGTTTGCGCGGCGAAGGCGCGGCTGAAATTCTTCAGCCCGCCGGGGCGGCAGCCACCTCGACATTGTCGATGAGGCGCGTATCGCCGAGCCATGCCGCAACGAGCAATCGCGCCGGGCGATCAGGCCGCTCGATCGGCGCCAGATCGGCCGTAGCGCGCAGTTCCAGATATTCCACGCTGCGGAACCCGGCTTCCAGCAGTGCTGCTTTGGCATCGGCGAGGACTGCTTCCGCAGATATGCCGGCAGCAAGGCGCTCGGCGGCGGCGAAAAGAATCTGTGGCAGCCGTGACGATATTTCCCGCTCCGCCGGCGAAAGCCGGGCATTGCGCGACGACAGCGCCAGACCGTCGGCTTCGCGCACGGTCGGGCATCCGATCACCTCTATCGGTATGTCGAGGTCGCGCGCCATGCGCCGCACGACGTGCAACTGCTGGAAATCCTTTTCGCCGAAGAGGGCTAGGTCGGCACCGGTTTGCAGGAAAAGTTTCGCGACTACCGTTGCCACGCCATCGAAATGGCCGGGACGGAATGTCCCGCACAAGCCTTCGCTGACACCGCCGACCGAAATCGTGGTGGAGAAGCCGTCCGGATAAATTTCCTCGACTCCCGGCACGTAGAGCAGGTGCGCGCCGAGCGGCGAGAGCTTTGCCGCGTCCTCGTGCTCCGTGCGAGGGTAGGCGGCAAAGTCGGCTGCGTCGTTGAATTGCCTGGGGTTGACGAACAGCGTCACGATTACCCGGTCCGCCCGCTCAAGGGCTGCGCGTACGAGGCTGAGGTGGCCTTCATGCAGGGCGCCCATCGTCGGCACGACGGCGATTGTCAGGCCCTTATGCCGCCAATCGGCGACCGTCGCGCGCAGTTCCGCCAGGGTGCGGACGATCGGTACGCTCATGGGGCAACGGCCTTGCTTGCGGCGGTGTCGTCGAACACATGTTGCGCCGCCGGGAATCTGCGCGCACGCACTTCTTCGGCATAGGCGGCAATGGCCGCCCCCGCGGCCGCGCCGAGTTCCGCGTAGCGTTTGACGAATTTCGGCTGGAAGTCGCCGAACAGGCCGAGCATGTCGTCGATAACCAGAATCTGGCCGTCGCAGGCCAGCGAAGCGCCGATACCGATGGTCGGGATGGCGATTTCTCCGGTGATGCGTCGGGCGAGGCTCTCCGGCACCTTTTCCAGCACGACGGAGAACGCCCCGGCCTGCATGACGGCCTTTGCATCGCTCCGTATCCGCTCCGCGTCCTCGCCGCGACCCTGCACGCCATAGCCGCCAAGGGCATTGACCGCCTGCGGGGTCAGGCCGACATGGGCCATGACCGGAATGCCGCGTGCGGTCAGGAAGCGGATCGTCTCAGTCATGGCCTGCCCGCCTTCAAGCTTCACCGCGGTGCAGCCGGTTTCAGTGACCAGGCGGGCAGCGTTGGCGAAAGCGGCCTGCGGGCTTTCCTCATAGGAGCCGAAGGGCATGTCCACGACCATCAGCGCCCGCTCTAGCCCGCGGCGTACCGCCTTGCCGTGCATGATCATCATGTCCATCGTGACGCCGAGCGTGGAGGGCAGGCCGTGCAGCACCATGCCGACGCTGTCTCCGACCAGCACGATATCGCAATGGCTATCCGCCAGCCGCGCCATGGGGGTCGTATAGGCCGTCAGGCAAGCCAGCGGCGTGCCGCCCTTGGCAGCAAGGATGCGCGGCGGTGTGACCGCCTGCATATGTCCCGTCGCACTCATGGCTTCTTCTTCCCTTAGGTAAGCTGGCCAAGGTGTCGCATATTTTTGTGCGATTGCGAAGGTCGATGTGTGCAATTGCGAAGGAAAGGCGCAGCGGGCTATATCTTTCTGTGATCGCCGCCGCTTCCGACTCGACCCGGCGATCCCCTTTCGCGACAATAGCGAGCCGATTCCCGAACGCGCGACGCCAATGACCGACGATCCGAAATCTTCCGATTCTTCCCGCGCGTTCATCCATCTGCGCGTCCATTCGGCCTATTCGCTGCTCGAAGGCGCGCTGCAGCTTCCCAGGATCATCGCCCATGCGGTGAAGGACGAGGCGCCGGCTATTGCCGTTACCGACACCAATAACCTGTTCGGCGCACTGGAGTTCGCACAGAAGGCGGTCAAGGATGGCGTTCAGCCGATCATAGGCTGCCAGATCGATCTGGCGTTCTCCGGAGAGAACAGCGACGGGCAGCGCGACCGGCGCAAGCAGGGGCCGGAGACGCGGCCCGTGGTTCTGCTTGCCGCCAACGAAGCAGGTTATGCCAATCTCGTTCGCATGGTCAGCCGGGTCTATCTGGAGACGCCGCCGGGCGAAGCCGTCCACCTAACCACGGAAATGATGGCAGGCAGTTGCGATGGCCTGATCTGCCTGTCCGGCGGCCCGCGCGGACCGATAGGCAACGCGATCAGGGAAGACCGCCGCGATCTGGCGGAAGCGCGGCTGCTGGCCCTGAAAGACCTGTTCGGCGACGGGCTCTATGTCGAACTGGAGCGCGTAGGTGCGTACGATCGTGCTGTCGAGCAGGCCTCGATCGAGTTTGCCTACAGCCATGAATTGCCGCTGGTCGCGACCAACGAAGCGTTCTTTTCCGCACGGGAAGACTATGAGGCGCACGACGCGCTCATCGCCATCGCCGAAAGTTCGGTTGTCGCTGCGGACAATCGCCGCCGTCTGTCGCCGGACAATTTCCTGAAAAGCCAGACCGAGATGGCGAAGCTGTTCGCCGACCTGCCGGAAGCGCTCGAAAATACCGTCGAGATCGCGCTGCGCTGTTCCTATTATCCGCAGACCCGCAAGCCGATCCTGCCGCGCTTTACCGGCGGCGACGTTGCCGATGCCGATGCCGTCGTCAAGGCGGAGGCCGAGGAACTGACCCGCCAGGCATGGGAGGGGCTGGAAAAGCGGCTTGCCGTGCATGGGCCGACCGCCGGCCATACGGTGGAGCAATATAACGAGCGGCTTGCCTTCGAACTCGGCATCATCGAGCGGATGAAGTTTCCGGGCTACTTCCTGATCGTCTCGGACTTCATCAAATGGGCGAAGGCGCACGGCATTCCGGTCGGGCCGGGGCGCGGTTCGGGCGCGGGCTCGCTCGTCGCCTATGCGCTCACCATCACCGATATCGATCCGCTCCGCTTCTCGCTGCTGTTCGAGCGCTTCCTCAATCCGGAACGCGTTTCGATGCCGGACTTTGACATCGACTTCTGCCAGGACCGGCGCGAAGAGGTGATCCGTTACGTCCAGGGCCGTTACGGGCGCGATCAGGTCGGCCAGATCATCACCTTTGGTACGCTTCAGGCTCGTGCAGTCCTTCGCGACGTAGGTCGCGTACTTCAAATGCCCTACGGGCAGGTGGACCGGCTGTGCAAGATGGTGCCGCAGAACCCGGCGCATCCGGTGTCGCTGGGGCAGGCCATCGAAGGCGAGCCGCGTTTTGCGGAGGAGGCCGAGAAGGAGCCGATCGTGCAGACGCTGCTCGACATGGCGCAGAAGCTGGAAGGGCTTTACCGCCATGCTTCGACCCATGCCGCCGGCATTGTCATCGGCGACCGTCCGCTGTCGGAACTGGTGCCGATGTACCGCGACCAGCGCTCCGACATGCCGGTCACGCAGTTCAACATGAAATATGTCGAGCAGGCCGGGCTGGTGAAGTTAGACTTCCTCGGTCTCAAGACGCTGACGGTGCTGAACACGGCGGTGAAGCTGATCGCACGGCGCGGCGTCGATATCGATCTGGCCCATATTCCGCTCGACGACGAGAAAACCTACGCCATGCTGTCACGCGGCGAGGTGGTCGGCGTGTTCCAGGTTGAAAGTGCGGGCATGCGCAAGGCGCTGCTCGGCATGAAGCCGGACTGCATCGAGGACATCATCGCGCTGGTCGCGCTCTATCGGCCGGGGCCGATGGAAAACATCCCGACCTACAACGCCAGAAAGCATGGCGAGGAGGAACTGGCCTCGATCCATCCCAAGATCGACCATCTGGTGAAGGAGACGCAGGGCGTCATCGTCTACCAGGAACAGGTGATGCAGATCGCACAGGAGCTTTCCGGCTACTCGCTTGGCGAAGCTGATCTGCTACGCCGCGCCATGGGCAAGAAAATCCGTGCCGAGATGGACAAGCAGCGCGAGCGCTTCGTCACAGGCGCGGTCGAACGTGGCGTGACCAAGCCGCAGGCCGATTTCATCTTCGACCTGCTGGCCAAGTTCGCCGACTACGGCTTCAACAAGTCGCATGCGGCCGCTTATGCGGTCGTGTCCTACCAGACAGCGTATCTGAAGGCGCACTATCCGGTCGAGTTCCTGGCGGCATCGATGACGCTCGACATGGGCAACACCGAAAAGCTGGCCGACTTCCGCCAGGATGCGCTGCGGCTCGGCATCGAGGTGGTGGCGCCGTCGGTCATGACCAGCTTCCGGGCCTTCGAGGTCGGCGAGAACCGCATCTTTTATTCGCTGGCGGCGCTCAAGGGCGTTGGCGATGCCGCGGTCGAGCACATCGTCGAAAAGCGCAAGGACGGCCCGTTCAAGAGCCTTGCCGATTTTTGTGAGCGGATAGACCCGAAGATCGTCGGAAAACGCGTATTCGAAAGCCTGATCACCGCCGGCGCGCTCGATTGCTTCGGCCACAACCGGGCCGCGATGATGGCCGGGGTGGAACGGATGATGGGGCTGGCGGCATTGGCGCAGCAAAACGCCGTTTCCGGCCAGGCGGATATTTTCGGCGCATCGCTTGGCAGCCAGTCGCAGGCGCTCAACCTGCCGGCGGTCGACCCATGGCTTGCCGCGGATCGGCTGCACCGCGAGTTCCAGGTCGTAGGCTTTTATCTTTCGGCGCATCCGCTCGATGAGTACAAGGCGGCGCTGGAAAAGATGCGGGTGCAGAACTGGGCCGAATTTTCCGCCGCCGTGAAGCGCGGCGCTTCGGCCGGGCGGCTTGCCGGCACCGTCACTTCCAAGCAGGAACGCAAGACGCGTACGGGCAACAAGATGGGCGTCGTGACCTTTTCGGACACCACCGGCCAGTACGAGGCCGTGTTGTTTTCCGAAACGCTTGCCCAGTACCGTGACTTGCTAGAAGCAGGCCGCTCCGTGGTCATAACGGTGGCGGCGGAGGATCGGCCCGAAGGCATCAACCTGCGCATTAACGGCGTCCAGTCGCTGGAGGAGGAAGCGAGCCGGGTCCAGACCGCGCTGCGCATCTTCGTCCGCGACGCCGCTCCGATCGGGACGCTTGCCGGCCAACTGGCGGCGAAGGGCGAAGGGCAGGTGAGCATCATCGTGCTCAAGGACGCTGCCCAGGGCGAAGTCGAAATCGAACTGCCTAACCGC
>JBARYG010000127.1:0-49926 GCA_049647745.1 Mesorhizobium sp. | reverse complement strand
AGCGACAGCGCGGCCATGAACATGTGGCTGCACAAGGCGCTCCTGAAGAAGCTCGCCGAAAACGGCGGCAAAGTGCCGGCCGATCTGCTCGACTGACGCCAGCGCTTCATAAGAAAAAGGCGGACCCTGCCGGTCCGCCTTTTTCTTTTTCGCTAGACCGCCATGCGTCCTAATGGACGCATGGCGACGATCCATCCTTTGCTTGAGCATCGGATTTTCCGAAAACCGGATTCCGCTTTTCGGTCCGATGCCCTACCGCAGCGCTGCCGCGATATTGCCGCCGTCCACGGTCGTCACGTCGGCGGTGGTGCGCTCGGCCAGCGCATGATGCAGGAACGCCTGCGCCACGTCTTCGGCCGTCACTTCCTGCCCGAGCAGATTGCCGGACATATAATCCTTTTCCGACAGGCCGCGCGCATGTGAGCGGCTGGCGATCATCTCGTCCGTCAGCAAACCGGAACGGATACGGTCGGCGTTGACCGCATTCGAGCGGATGCCAAACGGGCCGTATTCCAGCGCATATTGCCGCGACAGGAACAGGGTCGCCGCTTTCGGCAGGCCATAGGCACCGAACTTCGCGCCTGGATTGATCGCCTGCTTGGAGGTGTTGAACAACAGCGCGCCGCCGGTGCCCTGCTCCAGCATGATGCGAACCGCATTCTGCGCCACAGACTGGTGCGCAAAGAAGTTCAGTTCGAAGCTCTTGCGCAGCAGCGCATCGTCCAGTTCGCCGATCCGGCCTTCCCAGGCGGCACCGGCGTTGGAAACGACGATGTCGACACCGCCGAAGACTGCAACCGCTTCATCGAAGGCCGCGCGCACGTCTGCCGGCCTGGTGACGTCGCCGCCGACGCCGATCGAATTGTTGCCGGCCTGTTTCGCCACCGCTTCCGCTTTCGCGGCGTCGAGGTCGACGACGACGACATGCGCGCCGTTGGCGGCAAACAGCTTTGCCGTCGCGGCACCGAGGGCGCCGGCGCCGCCTGTTACCAGCATGACCTGCCCGGTTAACGGCTTCGGTTTGTTGGAGGCAAGCTTGGCCTGCTCCAGCGACCAGTATTCGAGCGGAAACAGATCCGCCTTGGACAGCGGGTGAAAGTCGCCGACGGCTTCCGCACCGCGCACCGCCTCGATCCACATTTCGCCGACATCGGAGGCGATCCTGGCGTCCTTCAGCGTGCGGCCATGGCCGAACATGCCTAGGCCCGGCACCAGCGTCAGGCGCGGCATCGGGTCGAGCATGGTGCGCTTTACGTCGTCCAGCGCGTCGTTGTCCTTGAAATAGGCGCGATAATCCGTGGCGAACTTTTCGACGTGATCCTTGACGACTTGCCTGTAGGCGGCAACATCCGACCCATCCGGGGCTGGCAGTGCCATCGGCCCGGTCTTGATGCGGATCGACAGATCCGGCGTCGACACGCCACGCCCGGCATAATCGGCAATCTTCTGCGAATTGACGAAATCGAGGATGGCATCGGACGTGCGGAAATCGCTGATCATGCGATCGAACCGGCCTTCGCCGCGATCGACGGCCACCGCCCCGCGCAACGCAGGCGCTATGTCGGAAGGCTTCGCCAGTTTGGCCGGCAACGCCGCTTTCGGTGCGGGTTTCTTGCCGTTTTGGGCAACGAAATCCTCGGCCATGGTGACATAATGGATCATGCGATCATAGGCCTGTTTGGCATCCTCGCCGAAGGTGAAGATGCCATGCTTGTCGAGGATCAGGCCGTCGACCGAGGGATCCGCGTCGTAGACGTCAGCGGCCGCGATGGCGAGGTCGAAGCCCGGCATGATATAGGGAACGAAGCCCATCTTCGGACCGAACACCCTTGCGCTCAGCGCCTCGCTGTCCTTCTGGTCAACGATGGCGAGGATCGCAGTCGAATGGGTGTGGTCGACAAATTTGTGCGGCAGGAAAGCGTGCAGCAGCGTTTCCACCGAAGGGTTCGGCGAGGCGGGGTCGATGAGGTTGGCGCGCTGCAGGGCGACCATGTCCTCGTCGGAAAGTTTTTTCAGCTTGCGCGCCTTGAGCAGCGCGCCCATCTTCACCGCCGGCAGGCCCTGCGGCTCGATGACGCCCATATCCCAGCCGCTGCCCTTGACACACAGAACGTCCCATTCCTCGCCGACGATATCGGTCGCCCTGGTCTTGACCGAGGTGTTGCCACCGCCGTGCAGGACAAGACGCGGTTCGCCGCCCAGAAGCCGGGTAGTGTAGACGCGCAGCGCCAAATCGCGGCCGACGCCTTTTTTCGCATATTCGGCGACCAGCTTTTCGGCCTCGCCGTCACTCCATAGGTTTTTCATCTTCCACCCGGTTTTCTCGCGTCGCCAAAACGATCAGCCGGCATTCCTCGCAGCGTCAAGCTGGCTCGGCCTGCTTTCGCGCCATTTATTCATCCGTCTAAACAAAAGTCAATCAACGCTGACAATTCTTGAGGCGGAGATTTATCAGGCCTGCCAGACGAATTGCGGCAGCAGAAAATCGGGCGTTGCGCCATAGCGGGCAAAGGCGTCTTCGAGTTCTGCCGGGCCATGCGCGGCAAGGATGCCCGAACGCACAAGCGCTGCCGCGATCCCGACGCCTTTCGCGCCAGCGATATCGTGCTCGATGCTGTCGCCGATCCCGACAATCCTGTCTTTCGGCGGATCGCCGAGATCGCGCAGCGCCGCCTCGTAGATGGCCGGAAACGGCTTGCCGATCCGCTCCACGCCACCGCCCATTTCCTCATAGAGGTCGGCTATTGCCCCTGCCCCGTATTTCAGGCCGGCTTCGGTCAGCATGATCTTGTCGGGGTTGGTGCAGATCAGCGGCACGCCGGCGCGGGCGGCGGGTTCCAGCAACGCGCGGTAGAACTCCATCGGTCTCGTGTCGCCTTCGCTGCCCGAAAGCAGGACGACATCGGCGCTCGCGCCGTCTTTCGCCGGTTCGAGATCAAGGCCATCTATGGCGGAGCGGTCGTTGCCGCGCGACAGGAGCAGGCAGCGCGTTCCCGGCGCCAGCCTCTCGGCGCCCAGTTGGCCGGAAAATTTCCGCCACGCCACTTCGCCGGAACTCAGGAAAAGGTCCCACGAGCCCGGCCGGAAACCAAGGCCGCGCAGGCGACTTTCATTCGGACCCGCGCGCTTGCCGGAATTGGAGACGAGCACGATTTTCTTGCCCGCCGCCTTCAGGCTGGAAAGCGCCTCGACGGCACCCGGATAGGGTGCGCTGCCATCATGAAGGACCCCGAACTGGTCGACGAAGAAAACGTCGAAGCGTTGGGCAAGGCTGCGAAGATCAGCCCCTGTCTTGGGTCCGGAAATAGCCACGTTCAAAACACCCCTGCCTGATGGCCGCCCTGAAGCGCCAGCCGCGCCGTACCGGTCGCCGCTTCCTCGGACAGTGCCGCGACGAAGGGGACGCCGAGCCTCGCCTGCCGCATGTCTCGCCATACCGGATTTCTGGCGCCACCACCGACACTCCTGATCGAGCGCAGTTTTGGCGCACCGAGTTCACCGAGGCGGGCATAGGCCAGAGCCTCAATGGCAGCGATGCCTTCCAGCATTCCCGCCAGGAACGCAACGTCGCTCGTCGGGCGCGGCGACAGGCGCGGCTGCATATCCGGGTCGGAAACCGGAAAGCGCTCGCCCTTTGTCAAAAGCGGGTAGTAGTCGAGGCCGGTCGGTGCAGTAGCGTTTATGGACTTCGACAGGTCGGCGATCTGACCGGTAGAGAAAAAATGCGCCAGCACCTTGCCGCCGGTATTCGACGCGCCGCCGGCGAGCCAGCCATCCCCGATACGGTGACTGTAGATACCGTATCGGGGTGCGAAGATCGGCGCGTCGGACAGAAGCTTGACCGTCAGCGAGGAGCCGAGCGCGGTAACGCCGTCGCCGGATTGCGAAGCGCCCGTCGCCATAAACGAGGCGCAGCCGTCCGTGGTGCCGGCAGCAACGACAGTGCCGCGCGAAAACCCGAAGCGGGCGGCAGCAGCGGCGGTTACCGTGCCGACCGGGGTTCCGGGTGCCACGACTTCGGGAAACAGGGCCGCATCCGCGCCGGTCCGCCAGATCCAGTCCGGCCATGACCGGGCAATGGGATCATAGCCTGTCTTCAGCGCATTGTTCTCGTCGCTGACCTCGAAGCGGCCGCTAAATTGCGCCGCGATCCAGTCCGCCTGATGCAGGATTCGACAGAGCTTTAGGACGGACTGGAAACGGATAAATTTGGCAAGCCCGGAGGTCGCGCCGTGGGCAGCACTTTCGGCGGGCGCGTATTTTCTGATCGCGTCGAGGATGACCGGGTCGTCCACGGGATCGTTGTACATCAGCGCACCGGCCAGCGGCATGCCGTCGCGATCAACCGGCAAAACCGTTCCGGAGGTACCGTCCACTGCCAGCGCCTTGACCTGACGCGGGTCGATGCTTGCCAGCATCCGATCGAGTGCGCACTCGACAGCCTTCCACCACACCGCCGGCGACCGCCAATCGTCGCCGAAATCCTTCATGGCGGCGCTGGCCTGCGCGACAACGGTCAGCTCTGTCGTCATCGCCACGGCACGCGCGCCGGACGTGCCGACATCGATGCCGACCGCCAGCGCTGAACTCATTGCCGGGCAGCCCCGCCTTGCCGGTTGAGCGCCTGCCGGTATTTTTCGGCATCCCAATTGAGAAGTTCTGCAATTTCGCCGGTCGTGAGATAGCGCAGGTCGGCATCCCCATCGATGCGCGCCGTCACATCGGCCAGGCAGCGCGCCATCGCTTCGGCCCCGGCATTGGCATCGCCGCGGATCAGCACGCCCTTGCCCGGAAACAGGATGAGGGCCGGGTTGCGGCCTTCGGCCTTTTCGCGTGATGCGACCTGCGCGGCATCCTCCTGCGGCTTTGCAACGGCCACGCCTTCGCCAAGGAAAATGACGTTGTCGGGATAGAGGCTGCCAGCACCGGCGATCCGGCACGAAACGGGATCGGTCGCCATGGCGTGCGTCTCGGCAAACGCCGGGAGTCGGAAATCGCTGCCTTGCGCCAGACGTCGCAGCGCTTCTAGGTCCGGCGGCGGCGCCGGTCTTGGCGGCCGCGCTAGTAATCCGCTTACTTTCCGCAGCAGGCTTTCGGCCTCGGCAACCGTATCAGCGGCAACGACAACGCCGTGGTTGCCAAGGACAAGCACGTCGGTTTCCGGCTTCAGCCGTGCGGCGATGTTGCGGGCTAGCACCAGACCGGGCTTGCTGTAGGGCACATAGGCCCAATTCAGCCCGCGCAGCCGCTCCCCCGCCAACCTTTCGGCGTCGGTCCGTACGGCCGTCGCGATGGTTTCGACGCAATGGACATGGATGACGGCGCGCTGCGGCATCAGTGCATGCACGGTCGTTTCGATGGAAGGTCGCAGGCCGCCCGGATTGCGTTCGGCGATCGTGAAAAGCTGTGGCGTATCGGCCTTTGTGTTTTCGCTGGCGACGGCGGCGAGCAACGGCGGAAGCGCCACTGGCACCATGATATCGTCACGCGCGGCATTCTTCAGCCAAGTGCCGGACGCCTTGATCCACAGCACGTCGCCCTGCTTGATCGAGGTGTTACCGCCGGCCCCCTGCACCAGAAGCGGATCGGCGCCGATGCGCGCTGATGAATCCCGCAGCGCTTGGAATTCGGGGTCTTGTGCGCCTTGAACAGCCTGTCCCATCAGCTTTCCCCCATATTATGCATCCGGCGGCAGCACGCCCTTCCTGAAAGCGAAGCAGCCGTAGAATCGGCGCTCGCCTGTCTGGATGACGCAATAGGCCTGCTTGGCACGCTCATAAAAGGCGAAACGTTCGACAGGCTTCAGCGGCATGGATTTTCCTTCCGCCTGATCCACCTCCTTCTGGACCTCCTGCTGCACCTGCGGAATCTCGTCGGGCTTGTCGACGACTTCCATGCGGGCGGCCGCATCGTCGACGAAAGTATCCAGCGGATAGAGCGACAGGATCGCCGCCACTGCCTTCCCGGCGTCGACATTGTCGATGCGCAGGAGCTTGCCGAACCTGGTCTGGCGAGCGATCGAATCAGCCGGAAAGTTCGTGTCGCAGACGATGAGATCGTCGCCATGGCCCATCGCCGCCAGCGCGTGGAGCACATCGGCATTGAGCAGCGGACTGATACCTTTAAGCATTACTCTCTCCCCGGAATGCGGTCAGGCGCCGTAACCGACGATGCCCTTCACTTCAAGAAAATCGTGGATCGCCCAATCCGCGTATTCGCGGCCATTGCCCGACTGCTTGTAGCCGCCGAAAGGCGCGAACGTATCCCAGTCGGGATAGTTGATCGACACCTGCCCGGCACGCAGGCGGGCGGCGACAGTGCGCGCGTGCTTGATATCCTGCGACTGCACATAGGCGGCAAGCCCATAGACGGTGTCGTTGGCGATCTTCACCGCATCGTCGTCGTCCTCATAGGCAATGACGGAAAGGACCGGCCCGAAGATTTCTTCCTTCTCGATAGTCATGCCGGGCGTGACGTGGCCGAACACGGTCGGACGCACATAATAACCGCGATTGAGATGCTCGGGCCGGCCGGGGCCGCCGGCGACCAGCGTCGCGCCTTCCTTGATGCCTGCCTCGATCAACCGCTGGATCTTGTCGAACTGCATCTGGCTGACGACCGGCCCAAGCTGCGTATCTTCCAGGCGCGGGTCGCCTACCTTGTGGGCTTCGGCGGCCTTCTTGGCGATCGCCAGCGCCTCGTCGTGGCGTGCCCGCGGCACAAGCATGCGGGTCGGCGCGTCGCAGGACTGGCCGCTGTTGCCGAAGCAGCCTTCGACGCCCTTGGCCACCGCCTGCTCGAAATCGGCATCGGCAAGGATGATGTTGGCCGATTTGCCGCCCAGCTCCTGCGCCACGCGCTTGACCGTGTCGGCCGCCGTCTTGGCGACGATTATGCCGGCGCGGGTGGAACCGGTAAACGAAACCATGTCGACGTCCGGGTGGCCGGCCATGATCTGGCCGACATCGGGACCGGTGCCGTTGATCATGTTGTAGACGCCCTTCGGCGTGCCGGCGGCTTGCATGACCTCGGAGAAGACGATGCCGCTGATCGGCGCGATCTCGCTGGGCTTCAAGACGACGGTACAGCCGGCGGCAATGGCGGGCGCCACCTTGCAGACGATCTGGTTCAGCGGCCAGTTCCACGGCGTGATCAGCGCACAGACGCCGATCGGCTCCTTGACCACCATGGTGGGGCCGCGCAACTCGCTGAACTCGTAATCCTCCAGCGCCTTGATGGTGGCTTCCAGATGCGCCCGACCGGCCCAGGCCTGCGCATCGCGCGCCCAGCTAATCGGGGAGCCATTTTCCTGGCTGACCGCCTGCGCGATGTCTTCATAGCGCTCGTTGTAGACTTCAAGGATGCGGTTCAGCAGTTTCAGGCGCTCTTCGCGCGTCGTCAGCGAAAAGGCGGGAAACGCGGCCTTTGCCGCCGCTACAGCCTTGTCGACGTCGGCCTTAGAACCGAGCGAAATCTTCGTGTAGGCCTCTTCGGTCGACGGATCGATCACGTCCAACGCGGCCGGCACCACCGGCGCAACCCATTTGCCGTCGATGAAGAAATTGAGATGGTTGCTCACGGGTGATGCTCCAATTTTGTTGGGAAGACCAGGTATCGAAACAAGGATGAAGTGCGCCACAAGGGCTGAACGCCGGGCACACTGGATCGAAAACGCGAGCCTGCCAAGTCCCCTCGCCGCGACGCAAGCGCTCAGGTTCTGGTTTTTCCCGGCCGGCGCGGAGCCTGTTGCGGGTTTTCCAGTTCCTTGCCCTCGATCTCGGCCAGATAGCGCACGAAATTGCGGCCGCCTTCGATCAGGTCCTGCTGAAAAGCCTTGCCGAGCGCCTTCTTGTCGCGCGCTTTCAATGCGTTCAGCACGTTCACATGCTGGTGCAGGCCGGCATAGGTCGGGTGCCCGTGCGGATACAGAAACGTCATCAGCGGGCCGACCTGTATCCAGAGTCGTTCCAGAATCTCGATCAGGTGCGGCATTTCCGATTTCCGGTAGACGGAGAAATGAAAATCGTAATTGGCCTGCAGCGCCCTCGGATAATCCTTGATCCGTTCGGCTTCGACCAGATCGTCGTGCATGGAGGATAGTTCCTCGATGAAGGCATCATCGATATTCGGCAGCGCCTTCAAGGCAGCCTCGGGCTCAAGCAGAAGGCGTATCTCCCGCAGTTCGAGATACTCCTTCAGATTGACGCGGCGCACGCGGATATAATAGCCGGGCTTCATTTCCAGCGCGCCGTCCTTGACCAACTGGAACAGCGCTTCGCGCACCGGCGTCTCGCTGGTGCCGAGACGGCTGGCCATGTCGCGGATCTTGAGGCGTTCGCCTGGCTGGAACCGCGCCGACATCAGTTGCTGGCGCAGCCGCAGATAAATCTGCGACGACAGGCTGCTTGCCTGGATTTCGGCCGGTTCCTGCATGTCGATCCTTCGTTTCAGTGTCGGCGCAACGGGCCGACAGAGCGGGTGGCCCGCCTATTCCAGCGCCGCAATCGGCTGTTTGCGCATCCTATAACGGGTATCGCGATAAATCCGAAGCGGGTTCATGCGCGCTTGAATACGCTAAATTCCGTTTATCCGGGCAGCAGCCCTATGCCGTAATTGCCGTAGCGCTTGCCGACCCTCGCCATCTCGTCGGCAGGCAGCAGCACCGGTTCGCCCGACTGAAGCGCCAGAAGGTATTGCCTCGCCAGCGTTTCAAGCTTGACGGTGACGTTGAAGGCCGCCTCCAGCGATTTGCCCATGGCGATCATGCCGTGGTTGGCCAGCAGGCAGGCGGTGCGGTTTTCGAGCGCCTCCACCGCCGAGTGGGCAAGGTCAGCCGTACCGAAGGTGGCATAGCGGGCGCAGCGTATATCCTCGCCGCCGAAGCCGGCGACCATGTAATGGAAGGCGGGGATAGAGCGGCGCAGGCACGACAGCGCGACGCAGGCATCGGCGTGGGTATGCACGACCGCGTTCGCGGCCGGATAGGCGCGAAGAATGGCCATATGCATGTGCCATTCGCTGGAAGGAACGCCCTCGCCCGCGACGTTGCCGTCATAGTCGATCTGGACGATCCGCTCGGGCGTCATGTTGCCGCTGTTGCCGCCGGTCGGCGTAATCAGGATCGCATTGCCGGAACGGCAACTGACATTGCCGGTGCTGACATGATTGAACCCCTTGTCCTCCAGTTTCCTGACGACGGCGAGTATGGATCGGCGTGGTTCATCATGGTCTGTCATCGGTTTCCTACCCCTCCGCCCGCTTCATCGATTCCAATGTCGGAATGAACATGTCGACGGGCCCTAGCTTGCCGGACTTGAGGCACAGCGCCACCGGCTCGCCCTCCTCCGTGGTGGCGCGGGCAACGCCCGGCCCCTGGTAGGAGCCGATGCGCAGCCGTTCGATCCCCAGGCTTTCCACGACGGTGCCGGATGTTTCGCCGCCGGCAACGACGATGCGGCGAACGCCGGCTTCACGCAGTTCAACCGCAACGGCGCCGAGAATAGTTTCCGCCAGATGCGCCGCACCCTCGCGGCCCAGTTTCTGCTGTGCGGCCTGCACGTCCCGCTGCGACGCCGACGTGGCTATGGCGACAGGGCCTCCGTCCAGATAGGTACGAGCCCAATGGAGGGCGTTGTCGATTGCGCCTTGCACGCTGTCGACAACGGTCAGATCGATACGATGGACCGGCCGCTGCTGCTCGAAAGCGGCGAGCTGGTCGAGCGTGCGCTCCGCGCAACTGCCGGACAGGACGACGCCGGCGCCGCCAACCGCCGGCAACTCCTGCTTGTCGCCTGCCCCTTCCAGCCAGCCGCGTTTTCGCCAGAGCGGCGGATAGTGCTGAACGATCGGCGAATTGCCGGTCATCACCTTCCAGTCGAGCGTCAAGGCGGCGATCGCGTCGAGGTCTTCTTCATAGATGGCGTCGGCGATCAGGTGACGCATTCCGGCACGCGCCAGTTCGTCGGCATGGGCAGCGAGCGCCCCCGTATCGCCCCGGACAAGTCGGTGCGGCAGAAGGCCGACGCGGCCCTTCGTCTGCCGCTGCAGGACGCGAACCAGGTCAGGGTCGGTCATCGGGGTGAGTGGATCGAAGCGCTTCGGCGAGTCGGAAACGAGCTCCGTGCCGACGAACAGATGGCCGTTGAACACGGTCCTGCCGACTTCCGGGGCGGAAGGGCAAAATGCGGTACGGGTTTCGCCGGCGAGATCGAGAAGCCGGTCGGCGACAGGGCCGATATTGCCCTGGTCGGTGGAATCGAACGTCGCGCAATATTTGAAGAAGAGCTGGCGAGCGCCAACCGAAAGCAGCGCGCGCGCCGCCGCCTCCGATTTGCGAACGGCCTCCGTGGCCGGAATTACCCGCGTCTTCTGCGCCACCACCATGACCGGCTCGACGGGGATTTTGCCTACCATTTCCGGCCTGGTGACGAAGCCGCACCGCAGGCCGAGCGCGACCAGCATCGAGGCGGTTTCCATGCCGCCGGTGAGATCGTCGGCAATCACGCCGAAAATCGGCTTCATCGCGTCGTTACCGCCCATTCGCATCACGCCCGGCCGAGCCGCCCCAATGAGACCTTGCACGTAACTGATACATGATATATCAAAATTAGCAATTGCCGTGGGGCGATGTCGCCGCATCCTGTTTGCGGCGCGGCAATCTGGAGGAAGGCCGATGGACCAGCGTTCAGCAGATGTGGACCGCGCGCTGCGCGCTCGGGCCGCACAGGTCATCCCGGGCGGCATGTGGGGGCACCAGAACGCGTCGCGCCTGCCGGTCGGCTACCCGCAATATTTCTCCCGCGCCGAGGGCTGCCGGACGTGGGACGCGAACGGGCGCGAATATATCGACTTCATCTGCGGCTGGGGGCCGATGATCCTCGGCTATAACGACGCCGAGGTGGAGACTGCCGCCGCCGCGCAGCGAAGCCGTGGCGACGCCATGAACGGGCCGAGCGAGCAACTGGTCGAACTGGCCGAGCTCGTCGTCGACACGGTGCCGCATGCCGACTGGGCGATGTTTTCCAAGAACGGCACCGATGCCACCACCGCCTGCATTACCATCGCGCGCGCCGGGACCGGCCGCCGCAAGGTTCTGGTGGCGCGCGGCGCCTATCATGGCGCCATTCCGTGGTGCACCCCCTCCGTCGCCGGCGTGACGGAAGAGGATCGCGTCCACCTCATCTATTTCGACTACAACGATACGGCCAGCCTCGAAGCCGCCGCCGAGCAGGCCGGCGACGATCTCGCCGCGATCCTGGTGTCGGCCTTCAAGCACGATGTCGGCAAAGATCACCATCTGCCGACCGTCGAATTTGCGAAATGCGCGCGCGCTCTCGCCGATGAAAAGGGCGCAGCACTCGTCGTCGACGACGTTCGCGCGGGCTTCCGGCTGGATATGGGCGGAAGCTGGGAACTGGTAGGCGTCCGCCCCGACCTTTCCGCCTGGAGCAAGGCAATCGCCAATGGTCACGCGCTGGCCGCGGTGACCGGCAACGACCGTTTCCGCGAGGGCGCCACCAGGATATTTACGACCGGTTCGTTCTGGACGGCGTCCGTCTCCATGGCGGCAGCCATCGCCACCATCACCAAGCTGCGCCGGACCGATGCCGTCGGCACGATGAAGTCGATGGGCCAGCGCCTGCGCAACGGGCTGGATGCGCAGGCCTCCCGCCACGGCGTCAAGCTTGTGCAAACCGGTCCGGTGCAGATGCCGGTCGTCATGTTCGAAGACGATGCCGACCGGCGGCTTGGCAACACGTTCTGCCTCGAACTGCTGGCGCGCGGCGTCTACATGCATCCGACGCACACCATGTTTTTGTCAGCGGCGCATGGGCCGGCAGACATCGATGCCGCCCTTGCCGCGACCGATGAAGCGCTCGCCGCGGTCGCCCGGCTTTAGCCGCTGGAAGCGCTCGGTCGTGGTGACGATCCCAAGGCCAGAGCGGCGCCAACCCGGCCCGGATTATCGGCGGCATTGGCATTGACGCTACCGGATGCGTATGATTTGATATATCATGTATCAGTCGGAGGCCTATCGTGGACCCTGAACATCGATCCGATCGCGGCCGCAACGTCTCGGAGGAATTCCTCGCCGATCGGGCGAAGTTCATCCGCCTGGAAACGCTGCGGCTGACGCGGATCGCGGGAGCCGGCCACTATTCAAGCACCTTCTCGGCGGCCGAGCTGTTTTCCGCCCTCTACTACGCCCATCTTCGCTACGATCCGGCCAATCCCAAATGGGCCGACCGTGACCGCTTCGTGCTCAGCAAGGGTCATGCCGCGATCGGCCTCTACCCCGTGCTTGCTGATCTCGGCTTCTTCGATGCCGCCCTGCTCGACAGCTTCACCCGCCTCGGCAGCCCCTTCGGCGACCATCCGGACATGAAGAAGATCGCCGGCATCGACTTTTCGTCCGGCTCGCTCGGGCACGGGCTTTCGATCGGCCTCGGCATGGCGCTGGCTGGGCGCCTGCAGAAGCGCGACTACCGCACCTATGTCATGCTGGGCGACGGCGAACTGAACGAAGGCCAGATATGGGAAGCGGCCATGGCCGCCGGCCACTACAAGCTCAGCGGGCTCGTCGCCATCGTCGACCGTAACCAGCTCTGCATCGACGGCCCGACGGAGCACGTGATGTCGGTGGAACCGATCCACGGCCGTTTCGAAGCTTTCGGCTGGGATGTAAAACGCATCGACGGCCACGATTTCAAGGCCATCCTTTCGGCTCTGGACGGGCTGGCGCCCGCAGGCACCGGCAAGCCGCAGATGATTGTCGCCGATACCATCAAGGGGCGCGGCGTCAAGCACATGGAACTGTCGCTGAACTGGCATGTCGGCAACCTCGTCGGGGCCGACTACGACGACGCCTACAACGAGATCGCGGCCGGCCTCAAAGCCTATCAGCCGGAGAACGCGTGATGAGCACCGCGACGGAAAATATCGGCCAGGACCAAAGCACGCTGTTTCGAGGCAGCGATACCGAAATCGCGCTGAAGGACGAAAAGTCGGTGCGCGGCACGCCCAACAAGGCGATGCCCGCCTTCATCCTCGGTGAGGAACTGGCCGATATCGCCGAGCACGACGAGCGCATCGTCGTGGCCACCGCCGACCTTGCCAATTCGAGCCGGACCAGGGACTTCGCCGCGCGCCATCCCGGCCGTTTCCTCGATTTCGGTATCGCCGAGCGCAACATGATCACCTCGGCCGCCGGCATGGCTTCCTGCGGCATGATCCCCTATGTCGCCACCTTCGCCTCGTTCTGCGCCATCCTGTGCGCCGAACCGATCCGCACCGACTGCGCCTATCCGCGCATGCCCGTCCGCATCATCGGCCATCACTCCGGCATCTCGATGGGTTTTTATGGCACCAGCCACCACTCCCTCGAAGACCTTGGCATGATGCGCACCATCGCCGACCTGACCGTCGTCTGCGCCGCCGACGCCAACCAGTTGCGCGCCATCCTGCGCGCCTCCGTTGATCACCCGGGCGCGATGTACATCCGGCTAGGCCGCGGCCGCGACGCCGAAGTCTATGCGGAGGTTCCGGCCGACTTCCGTTTCGGCCAGGCCAAGATGTTGCGCGACGGCCGCGACCTGACGATCATCGCCACCGGTTCCCAGGTGCATGCGAGCCTTGCCGCGGCAGATGCGCTCGCCGCCGAGGGCAAGAGCGTGCGCGTGCTGGACATGCACACCGTCAAGCCGCTCGACGTGGACGCGGTGCGCAAGGCTGCCGCCGAAACCGGCGCCATTCTCACCGTCGAAGAACACAACATCATCGGCGGGCTGGGCAGCGCGGTTGCCGAGGTCATCGCCGGCGGCCCCGCCGTACGCTTCCGCCGCCACGGCGTAGAGGACCAATATTCGCTGATCGGGCCGCCTGCCGCCCTTTACGCCCACTACAGGCTCGATGCGGCGGGGGTTACCGCCGTGGCGCGGGAATTCCTCGCCGGCACGCCGACGATTTGAAAAGAGCGGGGTTCCACCCGCCAGACCATACATACCGGCCCTGCGGCAAGGCAGGGTCCGCACCGTTTCAGGAATGGGAGGTTCCAATGACGCTACATCTGCCGAAACTATATGGACGGACCGCGCTGGCGCTCGCGGCTGCGTCGGCGCTTTATTCGATGCCTGTCGTCGCGCAGGACCAGCAACCGCTGATCATCGCGCGCCATCTCGAGATCAACTCGCTCGACCCGAACCGCGCCTTTTGCGACACCTGCCAAATCTATCTCAGTTCGACCTATCAAGGGCTGGTCGCGCTCGACTCCGACAACAAGTCGATCAAGCCGCTTCTGGCCGACAGCTGGGAGGTCAATGACGACCAGACCGTATTCACCTTCAAGCTCAATCCGAACGCGGTGTTCTCGGATGGCAGCCCGGTCGAGTCCAAGGACGTCAAATGGAGCTACGAGCGCCTGAAGAACATCAAGGCGGATCCGTCCTTCATGATGAGCCTGGTGAAATCGATCGAAACGCCCGACCCGAAGACGGTGGTCATCACCATGGAAAGCCCCAATTCGGAGTTCATCGGCGTGCTGACCGCGCCTTATACCGGCATCATCAACAGCGATGTCGCATCCGCCGCCGGCGCGGTCTCCGGCCCCGACGCCGCGACTTCCGATACGGCAGAGGCTTGGTTCCAGACCCATTCGGCGGGCAGCGGCCCCTATGTCCTGAAGTCCTATGCACCTGACGACGAACTGCGGTTCGTGCGCAATGAAAAATTCTGGGGCGCGGCGCCGGCCATAAACGAGGTCGTCATCGACGAAACCGCCGATGCGATTTCGCAGGCGCAGATGCTGCAAAGCGGCGCGGCCGATATCGCCATGCAGATCGATCCCGATACGTCGAAGACCATCAGTTCGCCCGACGTGACCATCAAGACGGTGCCGTCCTACAACTTCATCTATGTCATGTTCAGCCCCGGCGCCGAAGGCAACAAGGCGGAACTGACCAAGGAGGTCAGGCAGGCGTTGGCCTATGCCATCGATTACGACGGCATCATCCAGTTCACGGTCGGCGGCGAAGGCAAGCCGCAGGCTTCACCGATCCCCAACGGCTTCCCCGGCACCACCGACCTGCCAATGCCGGTCTATGACCTTGAAAAGGCGAAGTCGATGCTGGCCGAGGCCGGTCTAGCCGACGGATTCGAGGTCAATGCGACCGTCGCGCAACTCAACGTCTACGGTGTCGACCTGGTGCTTTTGATGCAGAAGCTCCAGCAGGATCTGGCGAAGGTCAACATCAAGCTCAACATCCAGCCGGTGGCTTCCGCGGTCTGGCGCGAACAGGTGACCAAGCCCGGCGTACCGTTCTCGGCACGGTTTTACGCGCCTGACTACTACGGGTCGGCCCAATATGTGCAGTTCTTCGGCATGGTGCCGGACTCCTATTGGCTGACGCGCGCCGGCCAGGGCAAGGTCGACCTGCTCAACCAGAAGGAAACCGACCTGCTGAGCAAGGCTATGGCGGCATCCGACGCGGATCGCGACGGGGTCTATCACGAGATCGCCCTGCAGATGATCGAAGACCGCATCATCGTGCCTGTCGTCAGTCCCAATCTGGTGCTAGCCTACAGGAACAACATCGAGGGCGTCCGCTACAGCGCTTGCTGTAATCTCCCCCTGTCGGAACTCAGCCGCAAATAGCGGCTCCGAATTTCAGGAGTACCCGGCATCGCGATGGCCACTTACATTGCAAGACGACTGATCGCGATGCCCCTTCTGCTGCTCGGCGTCATTACGCTGGCGTTCCTGCTGTCACATTTCACCAATGCCGATCCCCTGACCTCGATCGTCGGGGAGCGGCAGATGCATAACGAAACCGTCGTTGCGGCGGCCAAGGCGCGCTGGGGTCTCGACCAGCCGCTGCCCAAGCAATACTTCATCTACGTGAAAAACCTGCTGAGCAGCGACTTCGGCACGTCGTTCCGCACCAAGCAGCCGGTTGCCCAGGACCTGCTGAAGCGGCTTCCAGCAACGCTGGAGCTGGTTATCGCGGCCATGCTGGTGGGCAGCATCACCGGCATTACGCTGGGCGTCGTCGCGGCAAATTTCCGCGACCGCGCCGCCGACCACTTCGCAAGGTTGTTTGCCCTGCTTGGCGCGTCGATACCCGTGTTCTGGTCAGGCCTTATCCTGCTTTACATTTTTTCGGTCAGCCTCGGCTGGCTCCCCGGTCCGGGGCGGCTCGACCCGCGCTCGGAAGCGCCGCCTTTCATTACGGGGATGAACACGATCGACGCGCTGATTGCCGGCGACTTCGCCAAGTTCGGCGACGCGCTCGCCCATCTGGCGCTGCCTGCCCTGGCACTTGGATGGACCGTCACCGGCATCGTGTCGCGCATGGTGCGGGGCTCGATGCTCGACGTTCTCGGCCAGGAGTACATTCTTGCCGCGCGCGCCAAGGGAGCCGGGCGGCTTCGCGTGCTGTTGAACCATGCGCTGCGCAACGCGATCCTGCCGACACTGACCATTCTCGGGTTTTCATTCGCCTATCTGATCACCGGTGCGATCCTGACGGAGACGATCTTTTCGTGGCCGGGCATCGGCTCCTATGCCGTGGAGGCGGCGCGCGGCCTTGACCAACCGGCGATCATCGGCGTCACCATCGTCGGCGGCGCGGCCTTCCTGCTTACCAACCTGGTTACCGATCTCGCCTATCTGGCGGTCGATCCGCGGGTCAAGCTCGGGTCGCGGAAAGCCGCATGAGCATTTCATCGCATTCGCTTCCGACGATGCGCCTGCCGCAATGGGCGACAGCCCCCGTCATGCTCGGCGGCTTCATCGTCATCGCCTGGGCGGTGATTGCGCTGACCATCCACTGGTGGGCGCCCTACGACCCGACCATGCTGGCGGGTCGTCGCTTTTCGCCACCCGACGCCACAAACTGGCTGGGCACGGACGCGCTCGGCCGAGACGTGTTCTCCCGCACACTCTACGGCGTGCGCCAGTCGCTGCCGATCGCGCTTGTGGTCATCGTCTGTTCGGTCACCATCGGAACGACGCTCGGCGCGATCGCCGGCTATGTCGGCGGCATCGTCGACGAAATCATCATGCGCTTCGTCGACGTCACCTTGTCGTTTCCGCCGATCCTGCTGGCCATGGCGGTCACCGCGTCGCTCGGGCCCGGCCTCGAAAACGCCGCCATCGCCATGGTCGTCGTCTGGTGGCCGATCTATGCCCGGCTGATGCGCGCTCAGGTGCTCGCCGTGCGTGAGCGCGAGCATGTCGAGGCCGCAGTCGCCTCCGGCGCCGGCCCCGTGCGTATCCTGCTCAAGCACATTCTGCCGCTGTGCTGGAGCCCGATCATCGTCAACGCCACCATGGATTTCGGCCAGATCGTGCTTTTGACCGCGAGCCTGAGCTTCATCGGCCTTGGCGCCGTACCGCCGACGCCGGAATGGGGCCAGATGATTTCGGAAGGGGCGCTGCAATTCTATCGCTGGTGGATCGCGGCCGGTCCCGGCATGGCGATCCTCAGCATCGTCCTCGGCTTCAATTTCCTTGGCGACGGCCTGCGCGACATTCTCGATCCGAGGTCGCAATGAGCACCCCGCCGCTGCTTGCCGTGGAAGGCCTCAACGTCGCGTTCGAAAGTCGTGGTCATTTCTTCCTGCCGGCGGTCAGGAGCGTCGATTTCACCATCGGCGACGGCGAGATCATGGGGCTGGTTGGCGAGTCCGGGTCAGGCAAGAGCGCGACCATGATGGCCGTGATGGGCCTGCTGCCGCCACGCGCCCGCGTTACCGGCTCGGTGAAATTCCGCGGCGAGGAACTGATCGGGCGGGGCGAGCGTTTCCTGCGCCGCTTCCGGGGCGCGCGTATCGGCATGATCTTCCAGGACCCGATGACGACGCTCAATCCGCTCTTAAGCGTCGGCGCGCAGATCGCCGAGGCGGTCCGCATCCACGACCGCTCGGTCAGCGCACGCGCCGGCATGGAGAAGGCCGTCGAACTGCTCGAACTGGTCGCCATGCCTTCGCCACGCCAGCGTGCCTCGCAATATCCGCACGAATTCTCCGGCGGTATGCGCCAGCGCGCCGTCATCGCCATGGCGATGGCCAACGATCCGCAGTTGCTCATCGCCGACGAGCCGACGACGGCGCTCGACGTCACCATCCAGGCGCAGATCATGGAGTTGCTGCAAAGGCTGTGCAGCGAGCGGAAAATGGGCCTGGTGCTGGTCACGCACGATCTCGGCGTCGTCGCCAGCGTCGCCAACAAGGTTGCGGTGATGTATGCAGGCCGGCTGGTCGAGTGCGGCGAGGTCACCGACACGTTCCAGGCTCCGCTTCACCCCTATACGCGGGCGTTGCTCGACAGCCTGCCGAAACTGGAAGAGCGCGTGGCGCGGCTCAACGCCATTCCCGGCGCGCCGCCATCCCTGGCGGGCCTGCCTTCAGGCTGCGCCTTTCATCCGCGCTGCCGGATCGCGACCGACCGCTGCACCCTTGAGGACCCCATTCTGAGGCGTATCCGCGAGCGCGACGTTGCCTGCCACCGCGCCGACGAGGCCGTACCGATGACGTTGGCCGTGCCGGAGGACGTGCCATGACGATCGCAACAAAATCCGTTGCCGGCATCGACGGTGGCAATGCCGATCGCGTGTTGCTGTCCGTCAACGGGCTGGTCAAGGAATTCACGACGGGCGGCAACTTCCCGCTCTCGAAAGGCGGAACCCGTATTCAGGCCGTGTCCGACGTATCCTTCGACATCAGGAGCGGCGAAACGCTGGGTCTCGTCGGGGAATCCGGCTGCGGAAAGTCAACGCTGGCCCGCTGCCTCGCCCGGCTGATCAAGCCGACGCAGGGCCAGATCCTGTTTCGCGGCAGCGATATCGCCGGGCTTTCGGATGCCGAAATGCGCCCGCTGCGCAAGCATATCCAGTTCGTGTTCCAGAATCCGCACGCCTCTCTCCACCCCAGCATGCTGGCCGGCGACATCATCGCCGAACCGCTGCGCCTGCTCGGATTGTCGAAGGCGCAAACGCGCGAGCGGGTGGCCGAACTGCTCGATCTGGTCAAGCTGGCTCCTGAGCACGCATCGCGCTATCCGCACGAATTTTCGGGCGGCCAACGCCAGCGCATCGGCATCGCACGGGCTTTGGCGGTCAAGCCGGATCTCGTTATCCTCGACGAGCCGGTCTCGGCGCTCGACGTGTCCATCCAGGCCGGCATCCTCAACCTGCTCAGGGAAATCCAGGAGATGACGGGTATTTCCTACCTGTTCATCTCGCACGACCTTTCCGTGGTCCGGCATCTGTGCGACCGCGTGGCCGTCATGTATCTCGGCAAGATCGTCGAACTGGCCCAGCGCGACGAACTCTACGAGGCTCCGCGCCATCCCTACACCAAGGCGCTGCTTTCGGCGGTTCCGCTGCATGATCCCGATCAGGAAAAAACGCGGCGGCGCATCCTGCTCGCCGGCGATGTTCCAAGCCCGGCCAGCCCTCCGTCAGGTTGCCGTTTCCACACGCGATGCTTCCGCCCGCTCAAGCGCTGCAGCGAACTGGAGCCGCCGACGAGCACATCCGGTGAAGGCCACAGCTTTGCCTGTCATAATCCGCTCGAGGAGAACGGGCTGCTTGAAAGAAGCGGACTGCCCGAGGCAAGTCCGGCGTCTCAGTGACGTAAAATCTTGCCGAGGAAGGCCCGGCTGCGGTCAGTTTTCGGGTTTGCGAAGAATTCCTCCGGCGTGCCGCTTTCGACGATGGCACCCTGGTCCATGAACACCACACGCTGCGCGACCTTGCGGGCAAAGCCCATTTCGTGGGTCACCACCATCATGGTCATGCCCTCTTCGGCCACGGCAACCATGACATCGAGCACTTCGCTGATCATTTCCGGGTCGAGGGCCGATGTCGGTTCGTCAAACAGCATGATCTTCGGGCGCATGCCAAGACAGCGTGCAATCGCCACGCGCTGCTGCTGGCCGCCGGAAAGCTGCGACGGATAGGCGTTGAACTTGTCGCCGAGACCGACCTTTGCCAATAGTTCGCGGCCGTCCTTTTCCGCCTGCGCGCGGGGAATCTTGCGTACATGGATAGGTGCCAGCGTGACGTTTTCCAGCGCGGTCTTGTGCGGATAAAGATTGAAGGACTGGAAGACGAAGCCGATCTCGGTGCGCAACAGCGTCATATTGGTGGCAGGGTCGCCAACGCGCTGCTCGTCCACCACAAGGTCGCCCTTCTGGATCTGCTCCAGACCGTTGACGCAGCGGATCAGCGTCGATTTGCCGGAGCCGCTTGGGCCGCAGACGACGACCACTTCGCGCGGCTG
Organism: Mesorhizobium sp.; assembly: GCA_049647745.1. Taxonomy (GTDB): domain Bacteria; phylum Pseudomonadota; class Alphaproteobacteria; order Rhizobiales; family Rhizobiaceae; genus Mesorhizobium. Next base: position 29,646 of record JBARYG010000127.1, on the reverse strand, counting down.
AACGCTCAGATTGATGTCGTTGAGGACATGGAGCGTTCCGAACCATTTGTTGACGCCGCGAAACTCGATCACGCTTCACTCCCTTTCATGATGGGCCCTTTCATGACGGGTTCCCGCGCGCTCATAGCTGCACCTCGCCATGCGCGGCGCTCATGCGATTTTCGAGCCGGCGCGCAAGCAGGATGAGCGGATAACATACGATGAAATAGCCCACTCCAACGAGGAAGAAGACCAGCAGGCCGTTGGGTACCCGCTGTACAACCAGCCAGCCGACACGGGTAAGGTCGGTCAGGCCAATGGCCGAGACGACGGACGAATCCTTGATGAGAAGAACATATTGCCCGACCAGTGGCGGCATAACCACGCGCATTGCTTGTGGCAGGACCACTAGGCGCAGGCGCTGCCATTTGGCGAGGCCTGAGGCGAGCGACGCCTCGACCTGTCCCTTCGGCACGGATTCGATGCCGGCGACGACGATCTCACAGATGAAGCAGGCGTTGAGGTTAATCAGGGCTATGACGCCGGCAGTGAAGGCGTCAAGCTCGAGGCCCAGTTCCGGCAGGATGAAAAAGACGATGAATATCTGGACGAGGAATGGCGTTCCCCGGATCAGGTCCACCCAGGCGCCGATGACGGCGCTGAGCACGCGGCTGCCAGCGGTACGAAGGATGCCGAAGCCAAAGCCGATCAGCGTGCCGAAGACGAGCGCGATCAGCGACAGTACCACCGTCATGCCGAGGCCGCGCAGGGCCAGCGAATAACTGCCGTAAAGGCTTTCGAGTTGCTGCCAGATCATGCGCGGCTCCTTGCCGGTCGCAAGCCGAGCCAGCGTCCGGAAAGCGCCGCCAATCCCTTGAGGCAATAGTAGAGCAGCAGGTAGAAGGCGGCGACGGTGATGAAGCCTTCCGCCGGCATGAAGCGATCCGAGGCAAGAAGCTGCCCTGCACGCGTGAGTTCGGCGACCGATATCAGCGACAGCAGCGCCGAATCCTTCACCATGACGATCGCCTGACCGAGCAAGGGCGGGATCGTCACCTTGAAAGCCTGCGGCAGTATGATGAGACGCATGCGCTGGGTATAGGTCATGCCGGCGGCGATGCCTGCCTCTACCTGCCCGCGCGGGATCGACAGGATGCCGGCGCGGACGATCTCGGCGACATAGGCGCCGCTGTTCAGGGAAAGCGCCAGGACGCCTACGACGAATTCCGGCAGGATGACGCCGAGGCGCGGCAGGCCGAAATAGAGAAAATAAAGCTGAACGAGCAGCGGCGTGGCGCGAACGACGTCGATGTAGGTTTTGGCGGGAGCTCGCAGCGCTCGCGATCGCTGAAGGTTCAACGCGCAAAGAAAGACGCCGACCAGAAGCGCGCCGGCGAAGGAAATGATCGACAGCCATACCGTCGTGAGGAGACCCTGCCCGAACAGGGGCAGATATTCGCCTATCGTGCGGAAGCTGAAATTCTCGAGCATCTACTGCCGGCTAACCTTGGCTATCCCCGCCGGGAATCCAACAGCGGAAGGTTCCGCACCGATCATAAGATCGTCGCGGAACCGCCGATGCGGGAGTTTCCCTGCCCGGGCTTAGTGGTCTTTCTTCCAGTCTTCGGAATTGACCCAGTAGTTGAGGTTCTGCTCAAGGCGTCCGTCGATGCTGACCTGATCGAGGAACAGGTTCATCCAGATCAGCAGATCCGGCTCGTCATAGCGCGTGGCAAAGGCGAGCGGCTCCTTCGAAAGCAGATCCGGCATGATGGTGAAAGTGCCGGCCGGATAGGCCGTGGACTGCCCCTTGACGGCGGAAACGTCGTTCACGCCGCAGTCTGCCTGACCGTTGTTGACGGCGTCCAGCAGCAGCGGGCCACCGCCCTTGTAGCTCTTGATATCGGCCTCCGGGAAAGCCTTCTTGGCTTCCTTTTCGCCGGTGGCGCCGAGCAGCACGGCGATCTTGGTGCCCGGCGCCTTGCAGTCGTCGGCGGTCTTGAACTTGCCGTCAGCCTTGGTGAAGACGGTGCTGCCGGTGTACATGTAAGGGTTGGTGAAAGCGACCTTCATCGCTCGCGCCAGCGTCGGCGTCATGTCGGCCACGAGCAGGTCCGCCTTGCCGGAAAGCAGCGCCGGAATGAGGCCATCCCAGTCAAAATCCAGGAAGGTGATCTTGACGCCCATTTCCTTGGCCATCAGTTCGGCCAGCTCAACGGAACTGCCGGTGCGTTCCCCCTTGGAATCGACCAGCGAGAAAGGCGGGCCCTGCGTCTGCACCGCGACGCGCAATTCTCCGCGCTTGACGATATCGTCAAGGGCACCGGCGCTTGCCGCGCTGGTCAAGCCAGCCAGGGCAAGAGCCGCGACAAACAATTTGGCAATCTTCATTCTAGTCTCCTCCACTTTATCGTCCTGCCCTTGATGGGCTTTTTTGAACGGCATCGCCGTCAGGCTACGCCGCTGTCAAACTTTGTTATCCCCTCAACCCCTCCCGGTAGTCATTTCGCACATTTCACGCCGCGTTGGCGAGTTCGCTTAGGAACAAGGTATCGGGCACGCGCGTCAAGGGGTCGAGTGATCCGCAAGCCGCGATTTCGCCTTTCGTCAGCATCCGGGCGAAAATGCTCGCCCTGCAGCCAGGGCCACCCCCGATACCCTGACCTTCATGCCGGTTCCTCGCTTACCGTCTCCCTGTTCCCATCTGACCAGCACCCTTCCGGCAGATTGACCCATTTGTTGCACGAAGCCATCACGACGAAAGTCTCGCTGCGGACAATTTCCCCCGGCTCACCCGTGCCGGGGATCAGTTCGCTGGTGACGCGGTAGAGATCGGCGACATCGCCGGCGACGGTGACATCGACGATGATATCGAAACGGCCGGTCACAACGGCAGCCGAATTCACGAACGGCAACTCGGAGATACGCCGGGCAAGTTCACGCGCCCGGCCCCGCCCCTGCGCGTTGATGCCGACGATAGCCGAGATAAGTTCGGGCCGCTCGGTCAGGTTCAGCAGCCCGACGATCCTGAGCAGGTTGCGGTCAAGCAGATTGCGAAGGCGCGAACGCACCGTCGGCACGGACATCGCCATCTTCTCGGCAAGGTGGCTGATGCTGTATTGTGCGTCGTGTGACAGCAACTTCACCAGCCGCCTGTCTGCCTGATCCAGATGCTCGCGCAATTGTCCCCGTCTTTCACAATCGAAATTATTTAAGTTCTTTTCTTTTCGATTGGATAATTACTCTATGGGCTTTTTTTCTTAATGCAAGACTGCATTTTTCGACGCCCCGCGCCTGCGGTCGATGGTGCCGGCGTCGTTCTTTTCAACGGATAGTGGGGCGAAGAACAGGAGAGGACAGACCGGATGCCCCGACAGATAGCGACTTCAGCCGTAATGCCGCTGGGGTTTCGGCTCTGTTCCGGTAAAGCGGACACCGACACGGTCGTTGCGGCGCCATCTCAAGTCACATCGGTAAGCCAAGCCATCGGTCGGCACATAGAGGAGAAAGCTGGCGGGGATATGCGCCTCCGGACCGACCTTCAGTTCGGCCCCGCCGCTATGCTGGTTGCGCAGGATGCAACCGATCTCCGACTGGTTGAGGCCGGCGATGATCGTGCCTCCCTTGATGACACGCTGGCGATGTTCCCGCCGCTGCTCCACGAAGGAATTTTCCTGCATCACCACCCCCTAAGAACAGGCAGGCGAACGATTTGCCCCGCAGCATCCGCTTCAGCAGCGAACCGCATCAAGGGAAAATTATGCGCACATCAAGGCGTAAAGACGGCACCCAACCGACAATCGTCGACCGGGTGCCGGTCGGTGGGTCAATCGCAGACGGTGACCTTTTCCATAACCCTGTGATGGTGGCGCCAGTGCGTCTCCACCCTCGTGCGGCAATGCTCGTGATGCCTTCTCATATGCATTCTGTCATTGTGATCACGATCGCGGTGCATATGGCCGGTCCTGATTACGACGCTGTCCGCTTCAGCGGGGATACTGAAAGACGCGGCCGTCGCGACAGCGATGAGGGATGCGAGGATAAGCTTTTTCATTTTTACCTCAATGGGATTGAACGTGGGTCAACTCCCATGAGGCGGCTGCCGTTCCGCGATCACGCAAATGTCAAACGCCGGCCGTAAATCAGGCTTCGGCGAAATGATCGGCGATGGTCCGGACGATAAGTGCCGTCGAGGCCGCGCCCGGGTCCATGTGACCCAGAGAACGGTCACCAAGGCGGGCGGCACGGCCCTTCGACGCCAGCATTGCCTTGGTAGCCTCGGCCCCCTCCTGCGCGGCTTTCGCCGCGGCATCGAGGCAGCCGCCGATGCCGACACTGCCTTGCGCGGCCTCGGTGATCGCCTCGGCGGCAGGCAGCCAGGCGTCTACCATGGTCTTGTCGCCCCGCTCGGCCTTGCCGCGGTCCTGGATGCCCTTGGCCATGGCCGCAACGATCGCCACCATATCGTCCTTTCCCAGTTCCGGCTTGCCCTTGACGGCAGCACCGGCGCGCATGAAGGCGGTGGCGTAAAGCGGACCGGACGAAGCGCCGACGGCGTTGAGGAACGATTTGGCGTCCGTGTTGAACACCGTCGCCGGTTCCGCCGAGACATCGAGTTGCGACACCGCCTCCTTCACGGCGGAAAACCCTATCCCCAGGGATACGCCATGATCGGCGTCGCCGATGACGCCGTCCAGTTCCGACAGATGGTCCTTATTGGCATCGACGGCATCGGCCACCGCGATGAACATGGCAACGAGATCTTGGGTGGAAATGGTCATGGCGTTTCCCAGGAAAAGAGGACGGGCAGGCTCAGCCTGCGCGAAACATGGCGCAGTCGCAAGGATGGTCGAGCAGTTCGGTCAATTCATCGTCGAGGCTGACGAGCGTGATCGACATGCCGGCCATCTCCAGCGACGAACAATAGGTACCGACCCAGGTCGCATGGACATCGATGCCGCGGCGGGCAAGCCGCTCATGCACGCGCCGGTTGATGACGTAGAGCTCCATCAGCGTCGTCGATCCGAGCGAATTGACCAGCACCGCGACCTTGGACCCCTGCTTGGCCGGCAGTTCGGCGAAGATGCGTTCGAGGATATCGTCGGTCACCTCGTCGGCGGAGCGCAGCGGTTCGCGCACGACGCCGGGCTCGCCATGGATACCCATGCCGATTTCCATTTCGCCAAGCCCGATCTCGAAATTGTGGCGCAGGGTCTGCGGCAGCGAACAGGGCGAAAGGGCGACGCCGACAGTGAAGGTACGCTCGTTGGCCTTGCGCGCGATGCGTTCGCATTCATCGAGCGATGCCATCCGGTCGGCGGCCGCGCCCGCCATCTTGAACACGAAGAAATTGCCGGCAACGCCGCGCCGCTTTTCCTTCTGGTCGAGCGGAGCGGAAGCCACGTCGTCGGTGGTCACCACGGTGCGGACCTCGATGTCCTCCATGCCCGCCATCTCGGCGGCCATGTCGAAATTCATCACGTCGCCGGCGTAATTGCCGTAGAGATAGAGAACGCCTGCGCCGTTGTTGACGGCCTTGGTGCATTCAAGGATCGGGTCCGGTGGCGGTGAGGCGAAGACGTTGCCGATGGCGCAGCCGTCGGCAAGGCCCTTGCCGACGAAGCCGACAAAGGACGGTTCGTGCCCGGAACCCCCGCCAATGATGACGCCGACCTTGCCTTCGCGCGGCTCCTGGACGGCGACGACGGAACGCGGGCTGTGCTCGAGCTGGCGCACATGGCCCGGATGCGCCTTGACGATGCCCTCCACCATCTCCTCGATGATGTTCTTCGGATCGTTGATCAGCTTTTTCGTCTTCATCGGATTTCCCTCCTCAACCTGTGACCGTTTTGTTCCGCGCAACGCGCTCAGCGAGGCCGGCACCCCCTCGGCCTGAAGGATGCCGTGCGCCGTCGCCGCATCGGTAATCAGCACGTTGGCATAGCGGCCCTTCAGCGCCGCGAGGATGGCAGGCACCTTTTCCACGCCGCCCGCCACCGCGATCCGAAGCTTGATCCGCGAAATCTCTTCCAGCGTCAGTCCGACCATGCGGGCGTCCAGCGGTCCCTTGGCCGGCGCACCGCTATTGTCGATGAAGCGGCCCGCAACCACTGCTACCGCGTTGCGCAACGTCTGCTCGGCAAGGTCCCCTTCCGGCACCAGCCCGGTTTCATAAAGCGAGCTGCCCGGACGCGTCGAGCAGATGCCGAAGACGACCTTGTCGGCCCCGCGCGCCGTGTCGAACTGGCTACGCAGCGCCGCCTCGGCCAGAAGGATATCGCGCACCTCGACGCTGGAGACGATGGCGGGCGCCGTGATGTTGATGGCGCGCGCGCCGAGCGCCGTGGCCAGTTGCGACACGCACAGTTCCGGCGTGAAGCCGATGGGAGCCGTCATGCCACCCGTCATCTGGACGACGGACAGGTCCGGCATTCTTCGCGCCGACACGCTGCGCGCCAGAGCGATCATCGTGCGGCCCCAGCCTATCCCCAGCGTGTCGCCGGGGCGGATCAGCCGTTCAAGCACCCTCGCTCCCGCCTGGCCCAGCCTGTCGACAAGCGCCGAGCCGGTGGCCCCGTCGGGAATGACGACACAGTCGCTGAGATGGAAGCGCTCCTTGAGCGCCTGGGCTATCATGAATTCGCTGAGCCGCGCCGGCTCCATGGTGAGCGTCACGATCCCACGCGTGCGCGCCTCGGCCAGATAGCCGTTCACGGTGGCACGCGAGATACCCATCGCCTTGGCGATCTCGTTCTGCGTCATCCCGTCCTGGGCATAGAGCCACCCCGCCCACAGCAGCGGGTCGTTGCGGAACTGCAACGGCATGACGCCTGCTGCCTCAACCTGCCGGACCGAACCATTGCTGAACTGGGTCATGAGCGCATTTTTTGCCAACTTGACATTTGTCTTACAGCATCTGAATATTGTCGCCAATAGCAGTTTACAGGATGGCTGGGTCGGCTTCGCGGAATTAAATCGGGGACTGGGAATCCTCGAGCATGGTCCTCGAATACGGCACTGCCGACAACGCATTACATCGCCTAAAGCCGCTATCTCACAGGGAGGAAATCAGCATGACGGTCTTCAAGTCCCCAGGTTCGGGGTCGAAATTCGTATTGCCCCGGCGCAGCCTGCTCAAGGGCGGCGCAGCACTGGGTATGTCCACCGCGCTCGGCGCGCCCTTCATCAACCGGCTGTTCGCGGCGGAAGAGCATCCGCTGGCCGGCCAGTCGATCGAGATGAACATCCTCGGCATCGCCGGCTGGGTTCCTTCCTCGCTCGGCGTGAAGATGTCCCCGCTGTTTGCGGACTACGTCAAGGAAAAGTACGGCTATAACGTTTCCTTCGCCTTTGCCGAAGCGCCGTTCTCCGATCTTTTCCAGAAGGCTGCGACGTCACTGGCGACCAAGAGCCAGGAATACAACATCATCATCTCGGACTCGCAGTGGCTGGGCGCTCTCGCCAAGCCCGGCTGGATCCTCAAGCTCAACGACGTCATCGCAAAGAACCCGGCGTTGCAGCTCGACTGGTATTCGCAGACCGTCGTCGACACCTACATGACTTATCCGGACGGCACCAAGGACATCTGGGGCCTGCCGCAGGAAGGCGACGTCGAGGCGCTCTACGTGCGCAAGGACTGGCTGGACGACCCCAAGGAAAAGGAAGCCTTCCAGGCCAAGTACGGCAAGCCGCTGCCGCAGACCTTCGAAGACTTCGACGCCCTGACCATGGACGAATTCGAGAAGATCGCCGAATTCTTCACCCGGCCGGACCAGCAGCGCTGGGGCTTCGCGCAGCAGTACAGCCGCGTCTACGACTTCGCCACCTGCGCCTTCAACAACTATCTGTGGAGCCGCGGCGGCGAGATCTGGGATCCGGCGACCGGCCAGATCGAAGGCATTCTCAACACCAAGGAAAACGCGGAATCGTTGCAGGCGTTCAAGGACTGGCTGAAATACTGCCCGCCCGGCGCCACCAACTTCGGCATCGCCGAAGGCATCGACGTCTTCACCCAGGGCAAGGTGTTCTCGACCATTCAGTGGGCAGCCGTCGGTTCGGCGATGATCACTGACGAGTTGAAGGGCAAGGTCCTTGTCGTTCCGCCTCCCAAGCACGGCACGGGCGACGCCGCCAAGCGCATCTGTTCGATGGGCGGCCAGCCCTGGGTGATCAATGCCTTCAACGACGAGAAGAAGATGCGCGTCGCCATCGACTTCATGAACTGGTGGTATCAGCCCGATACGTCCTTGGAATTCTCCAAGCGCGGTGGCAATCCGTGCGACAAGGCTACTCTTTCGCGGGACGATTTCAACAGCATCAACCCGTGGAACCAGACCTACAAGTTCATGCTTGAGGAAGGCCGCTCGCGCGACTTCTGGCACGATCCGAAATATTCGGAAATGCTGGCCATCCAGCAGGAAGGCTATTCGTCCTTCGTGACCGGTCAGTCGAGCGATCCGAAGGCGGTTCTGGACTACATCGCCTGCGCCCAGCAGCAGATCCTCAACGACGAGGGCGTGGCCAAGACGGCGCCAAGCGACGCTTGCGCGGCCACCTCGCTCTGAGGCAAGGTAGCTAATCGAGGCGGGCGCCGGCCGTCTGGCCGTGCGCCCGCTTCCCCATCAGCGGCCGAAGCGCCGCGCGACCAAGGGCAAGCACTTATGTCGGCAATAACGTCGAGGCCTCGACTGGCCCGCCTGTTCGACGACCGTCGCATGATGGTCCTGACCTTGCTGGCGCCGGTGATGCTGTTCTTCATCGTCTTCAACACCATTCCGACACTGTGGCTGCTTGGGCTGTCGTTCTACAATTTCTCCCTGACCTCCGGCATGCCGCCGGAATTCATCGGCGTTCGCAACTTCGTCCAGATTTTCCATTCCCGAAACGGCATATGGCTCGACCTGTCTCGCACCTTCACATTCGTGGTGTGCGGCGTCGGCATCCAGACAGTGCTCGGGGCGGCGCTCGGATTCCTGTTTTGGGGATCGCGCGACATGCCCGGACGGCGCATCGCGCTCACCATGCTGTTTGCGCCGATGGTGCTGACGCCAGTCGCCACCGGCACCTTCTTCCGCTTCATCTACGACCCGACCTTCGGCGTTCTCAACGCCATGTCGCACGGCCTGTTCGGCACCGGCCCGATCGATTTCCTCGGCAACCCATCGATCGCCTTCTGGGCCGTTCTGGCGGTGGACTGCTGGATGTGGACGCCGTTCATGACGCTGATGACGCTGGCGGCCCTCGGCTCGGTGCCCAAGGCGGAACTGGAGGCGGCCGAGATCGACCGCGTGCCGTTCCTGCGGCGGCTGTCGCTGGTGATCTGGCATCACGGCAAATTCATCCTGATGCTCGGCATCCTGTTGCGCACCATCGATTCCTTCAAGACGCTCGACCTGATCATCCCGATGACCAAGGGCGGGCCCGGCCAGCAGACGCGGCTGGTGGCGATGGAGGTGATCAAGCAGGCCTTCGAAAGCTTCAACATGGGCTGGTCGTCGGCCTATTCGGTACTGTTGCTGCTGATCTCGATCGCCATGACCAGCGTGTTCATCTACGTGCTTCACCTGCGTCGCAGGCGGGAGGGCTGAGCGATGGAAAGACTGCGCTCCGGACTGTACTATGCCGGCCTGTGGCTGATCTCGCTGGTGTTCTTCGCCCCCATTGCCTGGATCGTGCTGGCCTCGTTCAAGACCCGCTCCGACATCCTCGCCATTCCGCCGAAGCTTTTCTTCACGCCGACGCTGGAGAACTATGTCGACCTGTTCCAGCGCCAGTCGCTGTTCCTGCAACTCGGCAACTCGATCCTGCTGTCGCTCGGCGCCGTTATCATCGCGGTGTTGGTCTCCTTTCTCGCCGCGTTCTGCTTCTCGCGCTTCAAGCCGAAAGGCACCGACTTTTTGATGTTCCTGTTGTTGTCGATCCGCATGCTGCCCGGTCCGGCCGTCATCCTGCCGGTATTCCTGATGTATGCGGCGTTCGGCTGGAAAGACTCGCATTTGTGGCTGATGCTGTTCTACGCGATGTTTTCCATCCCCTTCTCGGTGTGGATCCTGAAAGGTTTCCTCGACGGGGTCTCCACCCGTTTCGACGAAACCGGCATCGTCAATGGCGGCTCCTGGTTCCACGTCATCTTCAAGGTGGTGCTGCCGCAGGTCCGGCCCGGCCTGATCGCGGCCTTCATTTTCAACCTGATCTTCGTGTGGAATGAGTTCCTGTTCAATTTCATCATCGGCGGCGTGACGACGCAGAACATTCCCTATGCGCTGGCCGTCGGCACCTATGCGGACGGCGGCGTCAACTGGACCTTTATCTCGGCCATGACCTCGGTCTACATAATCTTGCCGATCGCCTTCATTTACCTGTTCCAGAAATATCTGCTCGTCGGCATGACCTTCGGCACGGTGCGGGGCGAGGTCTGACCCATGAGGCGTGTACGCACCTTTCCCGAACGGCTCGAAACGATCATGATCGTGGCACTCGCCGCCGGCATCCTGCTGATCGCGCAGCGCTACAGCCTGATGCTCTACAAGGTCGGGCTGTCGATCCTCGTTGTTGCCACGTTGCTGCAGATCGCCGTCGGCAATCTGCGCAAGGACGCTTCGGTCGGACGCAGCCTCGCCTTCATTGCGATGGTGCTGGTAATCATCGCCGCCGTATTTGCGATCGGTATCCTGCTGGTGCCGTATTTCTCACAACTCGGGCGGTAGGTCGTGAGCGTAGAATTCCAGTCGATCACCCGCAGCTACGGCGCCAAGCGCGTGCTGGACAACTTTGACCTCAAGGTCGAGCCACAAAGTTTCACCGTCCTTTGCGGCGCATCGGGATCGGGGAAATCGGTGTTGTTTCGCCTGCTCGTCGGGCTTGAAAAACCGGATAGCGGCCGCATCCTGCTTGCCGGGCGCGACATCACCAACGAGCCGCCGGCCACCCGCGCCATCGGCTACGTGCCACAGAACTTCGCGCTTTATCCGCACCAGACGGTGGCGCAGAACATGGCCTATCCGCTGACGCTGGCGAAAACGCCAAAGGAGGAGGTCGCCAGGCGCGTCGACCGCACCGCAGGCATACTGTCGATCACGCATCTTCTGAAAAAGACGCCCGACCAGCTTTCGGGTGGTGAAAAGCAGCGGGTGGCGGTAGCACGCGGGCTGCTCAAGGACGCCGACATCTTCGTGCTGGACGACCCGCTGGTCGGGCTCGACTACAAGCTGCGAGAGCGGCTGATGGACGAACTGAAGAGCCTGCGCGAGGAACTGAAGGCTACGTTTCTCTATGCCACTTCCGATAGCCTCGAGGCGTTGAACATGGCGCAGCGGCTGGTCGTCGTCGATGCGGGGCGCGTTGTCCAGCACGACAGCGCAATTGCGGTCTATGACGATCCGCGCTTTGCCCGCGCGCTCGACCTTGTCGGCTTTCCGCACGCCAACCTGTTGCCGGGACGAATAGACGGCGGCTTCGCCGAGGCCGGCCCATTGCGGTTTGCGACCGGCCAGAACAGCGGCGAGATTGTCGCCGGCCTGCGCCCTGAAGGCATCCATTTCGAAGGCTCACCGCGCGGGGCAAAGGACGATCTGCACATCAACGCCCGCGTTACGCTGGTCGAAAACCTCGGCGGCGAGGCGGTTGTCTACCTCGATGCCGGCCATAGCCAGCTTACGGCGGCGCTGCCGCTTTCGCGCATCGCGCCGCCGGAATTCGGCGCCGAAGTGACGGTCACCGTCGACCCGGCCGACGTGATGCTTTTCGATGCCGCCACCGGCGCGCGTCTCGACGGCGGGAAAAACTGATGGCCGATATCGTCATCGAACACGTGACCAAGCGGTTCGCCAATTTCACCGCCGTTGACGACGTCGACATGAGCTTTGCCGACGGCGAAGTCGCCTGCCTGCTCGGCCCTTCCGGTTGCGGCAAGACCACCTTGATGCGGATGCTTTCCGGGCTGGAGCGGCCCACTTCCGGCCGCATCCTGTTCGGCGGCCGCGACGTGACCGCCCTGCCCCCGCGCAAGCGCAATGTCGGCATGGTGTTCCAGTACCCGGTCATGTACCCGACGCTGTCGGTGCGCGAGAACATCGCCCTGCCGATGGTCTACGACAAACAGGTCTCGACCGCCGAGCGCGAGCGCCGCGTCGAGGAAGTCCTCGACGTTCTCGACATCAGGCCGCTGGCCGGCGCGTTCATCGAAAGCCTCAGCGCCGGCAACCGGCAGAAGGTCGCGGTCGGCCGCGCGGTCGCGCGCCAATCCGAGATCGTCCTGTTCGACGAGCCGACCACGAACGTCGAGGTCAATGCCAAGCTACATCTGATCCGTGCCTTCAAACTGGTGGCGCAGCGCCTGAAGCAGACCATCGTCTATGTCACCCACGACCAGACCGAGGCGATGACGCTTGCCGACCGTATCGCGCTGATGCAGTCCGGCCGCATTCTGCAATACGACCGGCCGCAGGTGCTCTACAACGAGCCGACATCGGAATTCGGCGGCTGGTTCCTCGGCAACCCCGGCATGAATTTCGTGCCGGCCACGGCCATGGACGGAAAGATCGCGTCCCCCATCCTCACCTCTCCCCTGCCTGTTCCCGACAACCTCAAGCCGGGCGGCAAGATCGCCATCGGCATCCGCCCTGAACAGGTGCGTATGGTAGGCAAACAGCAGGCCGGAAGCGTGCCCGCCGTGCTCGTCGAGCAGGCGATCGGCATCGCCGGGCGCTACCTCACCAAAGTGCGAGTTGGGGATACGGTGCTCAAGGTCAACACTGAGAGCCGTCCGCCGGCACCGCTTGGCGGCACCGTGCATCTGATCGCCCCCCACGAACGCCTGATGCTGTTTTGCGACGGCCAGCGCGTCGCATCCTGAGGAAATCCATGCGCTACGACGTTTCGGTCATCGGCCTCTACATTCTCGACGTTCTCGGCCGCCCCGTTACCCGCATCCCGGACCGAGGCAATGTCGAATTCATCGACGAGATCAAACTGACGGTGGCCGGCACCGCTGGCGGGGTCGTCATCAACACGGCCAAGCTCGGCCTCAAAAGCCTCGCGGTGGGTGCCGTCGGCAATGACGAAAAGGCCGATTTCGTCATTGGCGAGATGGGGCGGCACGGCATCGACACTTCCGCCATGCAGCGGCTGGACGGCGTTCCGACCTCGGCCACCATCCTCAATATCCGCCCGAACGGCGACCGGCCGGCGCTGCACCAGCGTGGGGCGTCGGACCATTTCGACCTGCCGGAACGGCTTTACGACCAAGTCTTCGATGCGCCGATCGTGCATCTCGGCGGCACCGGCCTGCTGCGCACGCTGGACGGCGAAAAAAGCGTGACATTGCTCAAGGAAGCCAAGCGGCGCGGCCGCACGGTAACCTTCGACCTGATCGCGGCGACGGCCGAGACGGCCAGCATCGTGCTGCCGCTGTTGCCGTATATCGACTATTTCATGCCTTCGATCGAAGAGGCGCGGGACATGTCGGGACAAACCAGCGTCGAGGACTGCGCCTCCTTCTATCTCGATCACGGCGCAAAAACCTGCGCCTTCACGCTGGGCGGCGACGGCGCCTATTATGCCGACCACGCCGGCACGCGGCTGAAGGTGCCGTCCTACGTGATCGACGTAGTTGACACCACCGGCTGCGGCGACGCTTTCGACGCCGGCTTCATCACCGCTCTGCACCACAAGATGAACCCCGAGGACAGCGTACGCTTCGCGCAGGCGGTCGCGGCCCAGGTAGCGGGCGGCCTCGGCTCCGATGCCTGCGTCACCTCCTTCGATGACACCATCGCCTGGATGAAGCGCCAGCAAAGCCGGTAGTTTTTCGCGCCACGCGCTATGACCTCGGCCGCTCCTTCTTGGGATCGTAGTGAGCGAAGGCGACGATTTTTGCCGGCAACCGCTTTTGATGGCCGTCGAGCTTGCCGATCTCGACCTCGGTGCCAACCGCCGCGTGGAAAGCGTCGACGCGGGCGAGCGCGATGTTCTTCTTCAGGATAGGCGAGCGCGTCGATGAGGTGACCTCGCCGATCTGCGCCCGGCCGATATGGACGCAATCGCCGTGGCCGACGGCGACATTGGCGTCTATGTCGAGCCCGACCAGCTTTCGCGTCGGGTTTTCCTTGCGCCGGATCAGCGCCTCACGGCCGACGAAATCGTCTGTCTTGGACTTCAGCGGCACGGTGAAGCCGATGCCCGCCTCGAACGGATCGGTCTGGTCGGAGAACTCGTAGCCGGCGAAGATCAGGCCGGATTCGATACGCAGCATGTCGAGCGCCTGCAGCCCCATCGGCTTCAGGCCGTGCGGCTGGCCCGCCTCCCACACCGCGTCGAACACGGTTTCGGAGTCGCGCGGGTGACACCACACCTCGTAGCCCAGTTCGCCGGTGTAGCCGGTGCGCGACACCACCACCGGCGCGCCGTTGGCGCCGCCGATGCGGCCGATGGTGAAGCGGAACCACTCCACCTCCTCCAGCGCCGGTTGCGTCGGCGGTGTCCAGATGACTTCCTTCAGGATGGCGCGGCTGTTCGGCCCCTGCACGGCGATATTGTGCATCTGGTCGGTCGATGAGCGCACCAGCACTTTCAGCCCGAGTTTCTGCGCCGTCTCGCGCAGCCATTCGCCCGAATAGTCGTCGCCGCCGATCCAGCGGAAATTATCCTGGCCGAGCCTGAGAAGCGTGCCGTCGTCGATCATGCCGCCATGCTCGTAACACATGGCGCTGTAGACGACCTGGCCGACGCCGAGTTTCTTGACGTCGCGCGTCAGCACATATTGCAGCAGTGCCTCGGAATCGGGGCCGGTGATCTCGAATTTCCGCAGCGCCGACAAATCCATCACCACCGCCTTCTGGCGGCAGGCCCAGTATTCCTCGATCGGCCCTTCCTTGGCGAAGGAATTGGCGAGCCAGTAACCCTTGTACTCGACGAAGTTGCGGGTGTGCTTGGCGAAACTCGAATGGAAGGCGGTCTCACGGGTCATTTTCGGCTCGGCATCTGGAGTGGCTCTTCTGGCTATCGCCCGCGAGAATTTGTGTTGGCCCGAATAGGTCCGCACATGAATATCGGTCAGGTCCCAGCCGTTGGCCGGCGTGGTATCGTCCGGGCAGGCAGAGGAGACGCAGACGATGTCGGTCAGCGCCCGCATCAGCACATAGTCGCCCGGTCGCGACCACGGTTCGTCCGAATACATGACGCCGTGCGCGTCGATGCCGGTGTTGAAGAAGAAATTGACCGCCATCCAGCCGGCGCGGGCGGTGACGCCGCGGTCGGCCAGCGCGCGGTTGAAGTTCTCCGAACAGTTGGCATGGCCCGGATAGCCGATGTCGTCGTAATATTTGGCGTAGCAGGCGAGTGCGAAGGCGTCGTGGCGCCCGCAGGTATCCCGCACCACTTCGACCAGCGGCTCGAAATCCTGATCGTAATATTTGGCATGCAGGCCCGGCATCGGGTAGGCATGGCCCATCAGCGAGCGGGTCGCCGTCACGTCCAGCGCCAGATCGCGCCCCTTGTCCAGCTTGCGCGCCGAAAAGCACTGGAAATCGGTGCATTGGCGTCCGTCGACATCGATGATCTGAAGGTAGTCGCCGGCCTTGACGAAATAGGATTCGGCCGTCGCCGACCTGACCCTCAGGTCGAGCAGCGGATCGGCAAGCGGATCAGCGAGCGTCGCCCTGCCGTGAGCCCGCACCGTCGCCCGCTGCACGGTAAGGACCAGCGGCGTCGTGGTGTCGTGATCGTCGATCTGCATCGGACCGCCGGGGGCCGCCGCGATGAGGATGCCGGCGCGCGTGACGGTGAACGTTTCCTCGGCGCCTGCCGGCATCTCCGCATCAAAAAAGCGGATGGCCTCGGCCCCGGCGAGTTGGATTTTCCGCCGCTCCAGCCCCAGCCGAAAGCCATTCAGGCTTTCGTCGCCGGCCAGCAACAACGCCTTCAACCCCGCCGCGTTGGAATTCGATTTCGCCCCCAGCATGCCGGCATCGCTGCGGCCCGCACTGTCGAAGGGAACCAGTTCGCAAGGCTGCCCGCCTTCGGCATTGCGCACCGTAATGCGGTCGCCCGTTTCGACCTCGACCAGCACCGCGCCCGCGCCGGGAATGTGGTAGCGTTCCGTACCGGGGAGCAGCGCTCCGGGCCGCAGGACCAGGCTGGGCCGCGGCGGACCGGGAGCGATTACAGGATAGTCTGTCAAAGGCATGATGTCCTCGGCAAAGGTTTTTCCTGTACGTCAATTTTCTTGAGTAACAAGAATACTCGCTTCCCCATACGCAAGCAAGCTCAACCCACCCGGCAGGCTGCGCGTTTTGGCTCAACGTACCCTCGCTTGACAGATTGTCGCATCGCCAGTTGACAGGTCCACCAAACCACTTATTGTCCTAGCAGTGAAATTTATTTAGCTTTAGAAAAGTCTGGGAGGACTTGCATGACGGGGAGAGTAGCGGTCATTGGCGCGGGGCCGTCGGGACTAGCCCAACTCAGGGCCTTTCAGTCCGCAGCAAGCAAGGGCGCCAAGATCCCCGAAGTCGTCTGCTTCGAAAAGCAGTCGGACTGGGGCGGCTTGTGGAACTACACCTGGCGCACCGGCACCGACGAACACGGCGACCCCGTCCACGGCAGCATGTACCGCTATCTCTGGTCGAACGGCCCGAAGGAATGCCTGGAATTCGCCGACTACACGTTCGAGGAGCATTTCGGCCACCCTATCGCGTCCTACCCTCCCCGCGCCGTTCTGTGGGACTACATCAAGGGCCGCGTCGAAAAGGCCGACGTGCGCAAATGGGTTCGCTTCAACAGCCCCGTGCGCATGGTCACCTATTCCGAAACCAGCGGTAAGTTCACCGTCACCGTCCACGACAGAAACACGGACGAGGTCTATTCGGAGGAATTCGACAATGTGGTGGTCGCCTCGGGCCACTTCTCGTCGCCCAACGTCCCGCATTTCGACGGCATCGACAAGTTCGCAGGCCGTGTCATGCACTCGCACGACTTCCGCGACGCGCTCGAATTCAAGGGCAAGGATATCCTTTTGATCGGCCGCAGCTATTCGGCTGAGGATGTCGGCTCGCAATGCTACAAATACGGTGCGCGCTTCATCGCCAACAGCTACCGCACGAAGCCGATGGGCTTCAAATGGCCGCAGAACTGGGAAGAAAAACCGCTTTTGATGCGGGTTGAAGGCAAGACCTGCCACTTCAAGGACGGAACGTCACGCGATTTCGACGCCATCATCATGTGCACCGGCTATCTGCACTACTTCCCGTTCCTGACCGAAGACCTGCGGCTGAAGACCGCCAACCGGATGTGGGTGCAAAGCCTCTACAAAGGCGTTGTCTGGGAAAAGAACCCGAAGCTGTTCTATCTCGGCATGCAGGACCAGTTCTACACGTTCAACATGTTCGATGCGCAGGCCTGGTACGTGCGCGACATCATCCTCGGCCGCATCAAGCTGCCTTCGAAAACGGAAATGCAGGCCGACAGCCAGAAATGGGCCGACCGCGAAGCGACACTGGAGGATGCGGAGCAGGCCATCTGGTTCCAGGGCGACTACACCAAGGAACTGATCGAGGCGACCGACTATCCGAGTTTCGATATCGAGGCGGTCAACAAGACGTTCATGGAGTGGGAACACCACAAGATGGAAGACATCATGGGCTTCCGCAACAACAGCTACCGGTCGCTGCTGACCGGCACCATGGCGCCTAAACACCACACCCCATGGCTGCATGCGCTCGACGATTCGCTGGAGGCCTATCTGGGAACGAAATAGATCCGGCTGCGGACGAAAAATTCGCGCCGGCCGACCACGCCGACAAGAGCCGAGGGAGCCCTACCCTGTCCGACGCACCCATACTTGAGCTGCGCAACGTCACCCGCAAGTTCGGGGGCCTGACAGCGGTCAACGACCTGTCCTTTTCCGTGCGCCGTAACAGCATCCACGGCCTGATCGGGCCGAACGGCGCCGGCAAGACGACGACGTTCAGCTTGGTCAGCGGCTACTACAAGCCGACCAGCGGCAGTATCTTCTACGAAGGCCAGGACGTTTCCGGGCTCAAGACGAGCAAGCTGGCGCAGCGCGGCCTCATCCGGACCTTTCAGGGCACGACCCTGTTCCAGGAATTCAGCGTCATCGACAACGTTCGCGTCGGCTGCCATCGCAGCGCCGGCGCCGGCTTCGTTTCACGCATCATCGGATCGGACGCCCCCGTCGAACGGGCGGCAGAGCACAAGGCGCGTGCAGCGCTCGAACTTTTCGATCTCGACGCGCTTGCCGACGAACCGGCGTCGAGCCTGCCGCACGGCCACCAGCGCGCGCTCGGCATGGCTGTCGCGCTCGCCGCCGACCCAACGCTGATCCTGCTGGACGAGCCCTTCACCGGGATGAATCCGGAAGAAACCAAACGCATGATGGACCATGTCAGGCGGCTGCGCGACGAGCGCGACATCACCATCATGCTGGTCGAGCACGACATGCAGGCGGTGATGGGGCTTTGCGAGCGCATCACCGTCATGAGCTTCGGCCAATTCCTGACCGAGGGCACGCCGCAGGAGGTCAGTACCGACCCGCGCGTCATCGAAGCCTATCTGGGGCGTAGCGACGATGCTGCTTGAAGTCCGCAACCTGCATGTCCACTACCAGAAGGTCGCCGCCCTGAAGGGCATCAGCCTGCAGGTTCCGTCGGGTGGCATCGTGACGATCATCGGCGCCAACGGGGCCGGCAAGAGCACGACGCTGCGGGCGATTTCGGGGCTGGCCAAACCCTCGAAGGGCGAAATCCATTTCAATGGGGAGCGTATCGACAATTTGCCGCCCGAAAAGATCGTGGCGCGCGGCATTGCCCATGTGCCCGAGGGGCGCCGTATCTTTCCAGACCTGAGCGTCGAGGAAAATTTACGCATCGGCGCCTTCCTGCGCACCGACAAGAGCAAGATCGAAAGCGATATCGACGGCATCTTCCAGCGCTTTCCGCGGCTCAAGGAGCGCCGCACGCAATGGGCTCGCACCCTTTCGGGCGGCGAGCAGCAGATGGTGGCGATCGGCCGGGCACTGATGTCGGGGCCGAAACTGCTGCTGCTCGACGAGCCTTCCATGGGCCTGTCGCCGGTGCTGGTGCAGGAAATGGCGCGGATCGTCGCCGACATCGCCGAAACGGGCGTGCCTGTGGTGCTGGTGGAGCAGAACGCCGGGCTGGCGCTGCGGCTCGCCTCCTACGCCTATGTGCTCGAAATCGGCACCGTGGCGATCGAGGGCAAGGCGGCCGACCTGAAAGCCGACGATCATGTCAGGAGGGCTTATCTCGGTGCGTGAGGAATGGAGCTTTTCCGAACTACTCGCTGCCGGCTGGAACGAGGCCGACCTTGAATGGGAGCGGCTGAGCGAAGAGGCACTGTCCTGTCTTGCAGACGACCGCGCGGACGAGGCCCGCTCGAATTTCGCGGCCGCGCTGCGGCTTGCCCGCGACGCATTCAAGAGCGGCGACCCAAGGCTGGCCGCGAGCCTCAGCAACCAGGCGGCGGCGGTGGCAAGCGTGGATGGCCATGCCAAAGCCGCCCAGATCAGGGCTGTCGCGGTGCAAGCCTGGGCCGGTTGCGACGGCTGGGTGGAAAAGATGACGGCGCCGCGGACCGCGCGCTCCTCGCTGTTTCACCTGCGCATGGAGCGCCTGCACCGGCCCGCCTACGAAGAGCGCTGGCGGGTCAAGGGCCGCGAACTGCTTGCGGGCGTTCGCGCGGAAATCGGCTCGGCGGACACGCTCGAACTAGTCGGGCCGCAGGAAGCGGCTTCACGCCTGGCACGCTGGCACCGGGAACGCCCGGTGACGCTCAGCGATCCGAGAAAACTGATGGCGGCCGTGATCCTTCTGGGAGCGCGCGAAAAACTGGCCGAGCCCCAAGAGCACGAGGCAGGCGCAGTTAGATAGGAAACAGAATTGAAGAAAACGGATGCGCAACCGTCGGACCGGCGCATTCCAGACAAGGCAGGCCAGACAGGGGCAGGCCAGAAAAGGCAAGGTCGACAACGGGAACAGGCCGGAAGGGGGCGCTTCTCCGACGGGCCATTCGCTCAAGCGGAGGAAATGCCATGAAATCTGCAACCAACATCACGCTTAACAGAAGATCGCTGCTGGCTGGCGCCGCCAGCGCAGCCCTGCTGCCGGTCGTCACCATGCCGAAGCTGGCCTTCGCGCAGGAAGACGTCGTCAAGATCGGCTTCATGGCGCCGCTGACCGGCCCGGTCGCCGCCTGGGGCAAGCCTGGCCTCGACGGCTGCAAGATCTGGGCAGACTGGACCAATGAGGCCGGCGGCGTCGAGATCGGCGGCAAGCCGCACAAAATAGAGTTCGCGTCCTATGACGACGAGGACGACGCCGGCAAGGCACGCACGGGTGCTACCCAGTTGATACGCGAAAACGAGGTCAAGTTCATCATGATGCTGGGCGGCAATTCCTGGCCGGGCGTCGAGGAGATCGCCGCACGCCAGGGCATGATGGTCTCGACGCTGCTGCCCAGCGATCTTACGCCGGATACCAAGACCCTGATCGCGCCCTGCGAAGTCCACCCGATCTACAACGTCACCGGCGTGGACTGGCTGGCCGACAACAGGCCGGAACTCAAGACGGCCGTCATCTGCGCGCAAGACGATGCGCTCGGCAAGCCCTCGGTGGCGACCTATCTCGCGGCCTTTGAGGCGCGCGGCATCAAGATGGCCAGCGATCCGCTGTTCTTCGATCCGGCCACCACCGATTTCGCACCGGTCATGACACAGCTTCTGGAGAAGAAGCCCGATATACTGTGCCTCGACACCTGCTATGCCGACTATGTGCAGCCGCTGTGCGAGCAGGCTTTCCAGCAGGGATTCAAGGGCCAGATCATCTCCTGTACGCTGGATTTCTATCCGCGTATCGTCGAGCGGACCTCCAAGGAGTTCATGGAAGGCGTGATCTTCCAGTTCCCGGACTTCGACGACAAGGCGCTCAACGATCCGCGCATCAACTTCAAGAAGCCGAACGAGTTCTACGCCGAATACGTCAAGCGCTACGGCGCCACCGAATGGTCGGCCGTGTCGTGGGAATATGCCTCGATCATGGAACTGTGGGCGGATGCCGCGCATCGGGCCGGCAGCGCAGAACCCGGCGACGTGCTGGTCGCCATGAAGGAAGGCGGCAAGGGCAAGCATGCTTTCGGCGAGGCGCGCTGGTGGGGCAAGGACCTGTTCGGCATCGACAACGCGCTGGTCGGCGACTGGCCAGTGGTCGTCATCCGCGACGGCAAGGCGACGATCGCCGAGTTCCGCTCGATCCCCGACTGGTGGGACAAGAACGGGCCGCTGCTGATCAAGCATATGACCGATCTCGGCCAGATGTGGAACCAGCGCACCTGACAGAAGCGCGCTGCCGGACCTCGGCGGGTCCGGCGGCGCACCCGTGAACCGCGAGCTTGAACAGGCCAGCCCATGCCGGATTTCCTCCTGCAGACCGTTTTCAACGCATCCTACGCCGCCAGCTATATGGCCCTGATCGCGGTCGGGCTGGTGCTGATCTTCGGCGTCATGGGCGTCATCAATTTCGCCCACGGCGAACTCTACATGGCGGGCGCCTATGGCGTCGTCTTCTTCTATGTCTGGCTCGGCCTGCCGTTCTTCGTGGCGGTGGCGCTGGGGCTGGTCTTCGTCGGTTGCCTCGGCATCATGATGGAACTTGCATTTTTCAGGCCGTTGCGAACCAACCCTCTCGGTGGCCTGATCGCATCCATCGGCTTCCTGCTCATCCTGCAAAACCTTGCCGTGCTCGGTTTCGGCCTGCGCAACCAGAATGTGCCGCCGGTATCGCGGGGACGCATCACGTTCGGCGGGGCGTTCCTGACCTATGAGCGGCTGTCGGTGATCCTCGTCACGGTGGTGCTCCTGGCGGCGCTGTGGTTGTTCCTGCGACGAAGCAAATTCGGCTGGGCGCTGAGAGCCTGCGCGCAGGACCGCGAGGCTGCGGCCCTGCAAGGCATCTCGATTAACCAGACCGCGCGCTATGCCATGTTCATCGGGGCAGCCCTTGCCGGCGTCGCCGGCGCGATGACCGCGCCGCTGGTGGCGCCCACCCCCTATATGGGCCACTCTGTGATCGTCACCGCCTTCATCATCATC
Organism: Mesorhizobium sp.; assembly: GCA_049647745.1. Classification (GTDB taxonomy): domain Bacteria; phylum Pseudomonadota; class Alphaproteobacteria; order Rhizobiales; family Rhizobiaceae; genus Mesorhizobium. The sequence continues at coordinate 7,547 of JBARYG010000127.1, read as the reverse complement.
ATCGTCGGGGGCATAGGAAGCCTCGAGGGCGCTGTGGTGGCGGCCATCCTGTATGCCTTCGTCCACACTTTCGTGACAACGTTCTACGACGGCGTGATCGCCAACATCGTTGGCCTGCTGCTGATGCTGGCGGTGCTGGTGGTCAAGCCGCAGGGCCTGTTTGGAGTGCGTGAACGTGCCTGAAAAGACCACAATCAGCGGCGCCGGCGTAATCGGCATCGTCGTCCTGGCCGCGGTGCTGCTCGGCGTCCCGCATTTCGTCAGCTTTTCGCAGCAGGAACTCCTGGTGCTGCTCACCATCAATGTGCTCGTCGTGGTCAGCTACCGGTTGCAGACACTCACCGGCGAATGGTCGCTGGCGCATGTCGTCATGATGGGCAGCGGCGCCTATGCCAGCGCGCTCTACGCCAAAAGCTTCGGCTTTCCCGTGCCTGTGGCCATGATCGCCGGCGCGGTGACGGCGGCGCTTATCGCCACCGTACTGAGCTTTCCCCTTTTCCGCATGAAGGGATTTTACTTCCTTATCGGCTCGTTCGCGGCAGGGGAAATCCTGCGGCTGATCTGGAAACGCTTCACCGACCCGTTCGGCGGACCGAAGGGCATCCAGCGCATCCCCGGCTTTCCCGAAATCAATATCGGCCCGCTCCACATCGATTTCTACAACCCGGAAAACTACTACTATCTGGTCCTGATCGTCGTTCTGATCTCGCTGTGGGTTCTCTACCGCGTCGAGAAATCCCGGATCGGCCTCACCTTCCACGCGATCCACTGGCAGGACAAGCTGTCCGAATCCGTCGGCGTCGATGCGTTCCGCTACCGCATGCTGGCGTTCGTCATCGCCTCCTTCTTCGCCGGCCTGGCCGGCGCGCTCTATGCGCACTATCTCAGCACGGTCAATCCGAACCAGTTCGACGTGGATACGATGGTCTACGTCCTGATCTGGACGATCGTCGGCGGCACTACCCGCTGGTATGGCCCGATCCTCGGCGTTGTCGCCCTGACCATCATCGACGAAGTGGTGCTACGGGCAATCGGCGCCGACCAGATCCGGCCGCTGCTCTATGGCGTGATCCTCATCTTGGCCATCCTGTTCCTGCCCAACGGGTTGGAAAGCCTGGTGATCAAAGCCAAAGACGCGCTGCGCGGCCGCAAGGCAGTGGAGACACCGGACGTGCCGGCAGAGGTCGTCCGCGATTAAAGCACCTAAGCGGACATGGCCACCGGCTCAGTCGGTGGTTTGCGGCCGACAAAAAGCTGCCACCGATACCATCAAGGCGGTCATGCCGGCTGGATCGCTGCGCTGTGCCAACCTATCATGGTTAGGGTGAAATGCTTTCTGAGGGAATCTGGCCATGTACGGGGATATCGAGGGAACCGGCTTCGAGCCACTGGACGAGCGAGTCTCGAAATGCTTTGTCGACCATGTGGCGATGGAGCGCCTGTGGAGCGGCGGGCGCTGGCTCGAAGGGCCGGCGTGGTTTTCCGCCGGGCGCTATCTGGTGTTTTCCGACATCCCCAACAACCGCATGATGCGCTACGACGACACCGATGGCTCGATGTCGGTGTTCCGACAGCCGTCCAACAACTCCAACGGCAATACGGTGGATTTTCAGGGCCGGCTGATCAGTTGCGAACACCAGACCCGCCGTGTCACCCGTACCGAACACGACGGACGCATCACCGTCATTGCAGACCGCTTCGGCGGCAAGCGCTTCAATTCACCCAACGATGTCGCCGTGCATCCCGACGGTTCGATCTGGTTCACCGATCCGCCCTACGGCATTCTCACCGACTATGAGGGCGACCGCGCAGAGCCGGAACAAGACGGCTGCCATGTCTACCGCGTCGATGCGTCGGGCGGCGAGGCCGTGCGTGTGATCGATACCATGGTGAAACCCAACGGACTGGCATTTTCGCCGGACGGCTCGGTCCTCTATGTCAGTGACACCGGCGTCAGCCACCAGAAAGACGGCCCGAAGCACATCCGCAAATTCCGGATCGAAGGGGCATCGCTGAAGGACGAAGGCGTTTTCGCGACCTGCAACGCCGGCGTGTTCGACGGCTTCCGGCTGGACGTCGACGGCCGGATATGGGCCAGCGCCGCCGACGGCGTCCATTGCTACGATTCAGACGGCACCTTGCTCGGCAAGATCAGGATACCGGAAACCGTCTCCAACTTGACCTTCGGTGGCCCCAAACGCACCCGCCTGTTCATCACGGCGCGGCAATCGCTTTATTCCGTATTCGTGGTGCCGAAGGGTGCTGCGCCCGGCTGAACCCGACGCCGCCGACAATCGTCTGCGACGTCAGGAAGCCATCCGTTCAGCGGCCGGCGTCGAGCTTGTCGATGGCCTCGACATTCTTTGCCGAGGAGCCATTCGGGTCGAATTCGGAGGCGAGCCAGGTATCGGCGATTGCCTTGGCGAGCTCCGGGCCGATAACGCGCGCGCCCATGGTGATGATCTGGGCGTTGTTGGACTTGGCCGCACGCTCGGCGGAATAGGTGTCGTGCGTCAGAGCCGCGCGGATACCGGGAACCTTGTTGGCCGAAATGCAGACCCCGATGCCAGTGCCGCAAAACAGGATGGCGCGGTCGTACTTGCCGTCGAGCACATCGTGGCCGACCTTGGCCGACAAATCGGCATAGTAGCCGGACTGGCTAAGGTCGGTGACCTGAAGCTCCGGCTTGGTGGCGAGATGGGCGGCGATGACGTCGAGCAGGGGTTTGCCGGCGCTGTCGGCTCCGATGGCGATTTTCATTTTTCTTACTCCTTCTTAGGTGGTTGGGCTCAGCCGGCAATCGCCGCCGAGACTCGTTTCAGGATGTCGATGTAGCCTTCCGGCTGCCAGGCCGAGCGGCCGATGAACAGGCCGTCGATATGCTTCTGGCCGATCAGTTCGGCGGCGTTGCCTGGATTGACGCTGCCGCCATAGAGAACGGGCGGCTCGGCACCAAGACGACCGGCGGCGACCTTCTTGATCAGCGCCTGCTGCTTGTCGGCATAGTCGGCGCTGGCCGGAATACCTTTTTCGCCGATAGCCCAGACCGGCTCGTAGGCGAACAGGATTTCCGCCGAAAGCTCTTCGCTCCGCAGCCCTTCCAACGCGCCCAGCACTTCGGCGGCCAGCACTTCGTCGGCCCGGCCGGACTCACGCTCGGCCAAAGTCTCGCCGACGCAGACCAGCGGCACGAAGCCATGGCGGACAGCCGCAGCCGTCTTCAGCCCGACGGTGGCGTTGGTTTCGCCAAAATGCTCGCGACGTTCGCTATGACCGAGTTCGACGAGGTCGAGCCCACAATCCGCGAGCATTAGCGGCGAAATCTCGCCGGTCCAGGCGCCAGCGTCGGCCCAGTGCATGTTCTGCGCACCGACCTTCACCCGCGTATCGGCAAGGGCGGCCTTGACCTGACGCGTGGCGGTGAAGGAGGGAATGACGAAGGGCTGTATCTTGTCATCGAGGCCGGGCACGAACGCCGCCAGCGCCTCGGCGAAAGCCAGCCCTTCTGCCAGCGTCTTGTTCATCTTCCAGCTCGTTCCGACCCAATAGCGCGCCACTTTTATCTCCATTAAATCCCTATGGCCGTCAGGCCTTGCCTATGACCGTCAGGCGTATGCCTGCCTCATGAAGAGCCTTGGTGACCGCGGCCTCCGGCTCACTGCCCGTCAGCACGGTGTCGAAACAATCCAGCGCCGTCAGGAAATGTAGGGCGGGCCGGCCGAACTTGCCGTGATCGACCAGCAGATATTTGCGCTCCGCCGCCGCCAGCATCAGCCGCTTGGTCTGGACCACCTCCTGATCTTGATGGAACGCCCGCGTCCCATGGATGGACGAGGTCGAAACAAAGGCGATATCGGCGCGTAGCGAGCGAAGCCCCTCGTCGGCCAGCAGGCCGAAAAAGCCGTGGAATTTCTTGCTATACTGACCGCCCAGCGCAATCAGCGTGATACCCGCCGCGCCCGCCAGTTCCTGGATGACGGCAAGGTTGTTGGTGATGACGGTGAGCGGCCGGATTTCGGCCAGATGCCCGGCCATGCCGCCGGCCGTCGAACTATCGTCGACGATAATCGTCTGGCCGGGCTCGACCAGCGAGGCGGCGGCGGCGGCGATGCGCTGCTTTTCCGGCCCCGCCAGCCGCTGCCGGTAGCGGAAGTCGCTCTCGAACTGGCCGCTCGACTGCATCGAAGCGCCGCCGCGAACCTTGCGCAGCAGCCCTTCCTGTTCGAGCTGGTCGAGGTCGCGATGGATGGTCATACGGGATACGTCGAAGCGCGCCGACAGATCGTCAACCGTAGCAGTGCCTGCTTCCATCAGCAGATCGAGAATGCCTTGCCTGCGGCCATCCACTTTCATCGCCGAAAGATTCCTCGTGCCAAACCGCTCCTGAGCGATCAGGAAAATGTATCATATTTCATATCGATATCAACATAATAAATGTGATATTGATATATTAATGTGTTACGGATTTGACGATCCTCTGCCTAAATCGATTGGCAGGATCGTCCTTGCCTGACGCCGGATGAAGGCCACTCGACAAACGGCCGGCGTTTGGCCATGAACGGGGAAACCGGTGTGCCGCAAGCGAAAATGTCCTTTGCGGCCGATGTTGAAAATACGCACTTTTGAAGGACCAGGGAGACAAAATGGCCCGCATTACCTTGAGACAGTTGCTCGATCATGCCGCCGAACAAAGCTATGGCGTGCCGGCTTTCAACATCAACAATATGGAGCAGGCACTGGCCATCATGGAGGCGGCCGACGCCTGCGACGCGCCGGTCATCCTGCAGGCCTCGCGCGGCGCGCGCGCCTACGCCAACGACATCATGCTCAAGCACATGATGGACGCGGTGACGGAAATCTACCCGCATATCCCGGTATGCGTGCATCTCGACCACGGCAACGAACCCGGCACCTGCATGACGGCGATCCAGTCCGGCTTCACCTCGGTGATGATGGACGGCTCGCTGAAGGCTGACGGCAAGACGCCGGGCGACTGGGCCTACAATGTCGGCGTCACCAGGACCGTCGTCGGTATGGCGCATCTCGGCGGCATCTCGGTGGAAGGCGAGCTCGGCGTGCTCGGCTCGCTCGAGACCGGCATGGGCGATCAGGAAGACGGCCACGGCGCTGAAGGCAAGCTCAGCCACGACCAACTGCTGACCGACCCCGACGAAGCGGTAAAATTCGTCGCCGAGACCAAGGTCGACGCGCTGGCGATCGCCATGGGCACCTCGCACGGCGCCTACAAGTTCACGCGCAAGCCCGACGGCAAGGTGCTGGCGATGAGCGTCATCGAGGAAATCCACCGCAAGCTGCCGAACACGCATCTGGTCATGCACGGCTCGTCGTCGGTGCCGCAGGAATTGCAGGACATCATCAACGCCTATGGCGGCAAGATGAAGCCGACCTGGGGCGTGCCAGTGGAGGAGATCCAGCGCGGTATCAAGAACGGCGTGCGCAAGATCAATATCGACACTGACAACCGCATGGCGCTGACCGGGCAGATCCGCAAGGTGCTGTCCGAGGACCCGAGCGAGTTCGACCCGCGCAAGTACCTCAAGCCGGCGATGGCGGCGATGACCAAGCTGTGCAAGCAGCGTTTCGAGGATTTCGGCACCGCCGGCCACGCCTCGTCGATCCGGCCGATCCCGGTGGCCGAGATGGCCAAGCGCTACAAGGACGGCTCGCTCGACCCGAAGTTCGGCTGAGCCTTGATCTCTTGACGAAAACGCCGGCCAGCGCGCCGGCGTTTTTGTTCATCCCTGCGGAATGATGTCGCCGCGCCCGGCGTCGATATGCGGCGCCCAGAAATCCACCGATTCGGCGATCATGGCGACGACCTGATGGTCGGTCGGCTCGCGCTCCCTGAACGACAGTTCGAGGCAAATCTCGTTGTCGGCGCCGCCTCCGCGCCGGATCGTCTCGATCAGCTTTTCGGGGGTGATGCGGCCGTCCTTGTTGTAGGCGGCGGTGAACGGCCAGTGGCCGCCCTTGTTCATCGACGACTGCTTGATGTGGATGATCGGCGAGCGCGGCGGGAACGCCTCGGCCCAGGCATAGGGATCGATATCGGCGGGATTGGGGGAAGTGACGTCGCCATGGTCGATGTCCACCATCATTTCCAGCGGGATCGGCAGGCCGGCGGCGTCGATGTCGCGCTGCAGGGCCTTGCAGCTTTCGATGGTGTGGCCGAACTCGCGGCCGACCGACATCGGCTCCCAGAACAGAAAGGTCAGGCCGGCCGCCTTGGCGTGCTCGGCCACCTCGCGCCAGCATTCGAGCGCCACGTCGAACAGGGCCGCCCGGCGCGCGGGATCGTCGTAATCCTTGTGGGTGAAGATGGCGAATTGCGTGCCCATGGACGATGCGCCGAGCTCGGCTGAAATGTCGGCGAAGGTCTTGAACCAGTCGACATAGTAGTGGCGCACATCGGCGTCCGGATGGCCGAAATGGTTGAGGCGCCCATAGGGGCCGGTCATGCCGGAGGTGACGCGCACGCCGGTGCGCCCGAGCGCCTTTTTGAACTGCCGCACGAACTTGGCGATGGTGGCGGCCGGCCAGCCGGGGTTGACGAATTCATGCGTCAACTGAACGTCGCGAATGCGGATGCCGTAGGCGATGGCGTCGATCAGGTCGTCGGGTTCGGCGAAGCGGTTGACCAGCGGATTGGTATTCAGCGAAAGCGTGAAGGCCAAGGCAATTTCTCCGTTCAGTTCAGTTCCGCCGCGCCGGGGACCGAATCGCCCGCCCAGCCCTTTGCAGTAGTTCGAATGCCTCGAAACGGTGCCGATGCCAATCGCCCATGGCGGCCGACGGGTGATGCACCGCACCGAGTTCGGCCATTTCCACCATCGCCGTCTCGAGGTCCGGAAAGGCCCCTCCCGCCACCGCGCCCAGCATGGAGGCCCCCAGCAGGACCGGCTCCTGCGAGGTCGAGGCCGCGACGGCGAGCCCGGTCGAATCGGCAAGCAACTGGCGCGACAGCGCGCTTTGTCCGGCTCCGCCGCTGACCACCATGGCCTCGATCGCAATACCGCCTTCCCGCTCGGCCTCGACGATCTGGCGCGCGCCATAGCCGAGACCGCACATGCCGGCCAGGTACAGGCCGACGAGGCTGTCGATATCCGCATCCATGCCGATGCCGGCTATGATGCCCAGCGCATCGGGGTCGGCGAAGGGCGCGCGGTTGCCGAGGAACTCCGGCACGACATGCAGCTCGCCGACCAAGCCCGGCAGCGCCGCCGCGCCGCCACGCTTTTCGGCTTCCTGCGACAGAAACTGGCTAAGGCTCATTCCGGCCGCCCTCGCCGCGGCCTCGGCTTCGGGGGTGGGCGGGTGGCGGCGCCCGAGCGTGTCGATGGCGGCACCTGCCGCGGACTGCCCGCCCTCGTTCAGCCACAGGCCGGGCACCATAGCCGAATAATACGGCCCCCAGACGCCCTTCACGAAGGTCGGCTCGCGGGTGGAGGTCATGGTGCAGGCCGAGGTGCCGAATACATAGGCCATGCGCGTCAAGAGCGTGCCGGCCTCGCCGCGTGCGCCGACCG
>JBARYG010000126.1:0-9665 GCA_049647745.1 Mesorhizobium sp. | reverse complement strand
CCATCGCCGATCAGGCCCGCACCATCCGTATTCCGGTGCATATGATCGAGACGATCAACAAGATCGTGCGGACCTCGCGCCAGATGCTGCACGAGATCGGCCGCGAGCCGACGCCGGAGGAACTGGCCGAAAAGCTCGCCATGCCGCTGGAAAAAGTGCGCAAGGTGCTGAAGATCGCCAAGGAGCCGATTTCGCTCGAAACGCCGGTCGGCGACGAGGAGGATTCGCACCTCGGCGACTTCATCGAGGACAAGATGGCGATCCTGCCGATCGACGCGGCGATCCAGGCCAATCTGCGCGAGACGACGACGCGGGTGCTGGCCTCGCTCACCCCGCGCGAGGAGCGTGTGCTGCGCATGCGCTTCGGCATCGGCATGAACACCGACCACACGCTGGAAGAAGTCGGCCAGCAGTTTTCGGTGACGCGCGAACGTATCCGCCAGATCGAGGCCAAGGCGCTCAGGAAGCTCAAGCACCCGAGCCGTAGCCGGAAGCTCCGGTCGTTCCTCGACAGCTGATCGACTGTTGGCGATTCGAAACAAAAAAGCCCGGCTCAGACCGGGCTTTTTTGTGCTTGCACCGTAGTGGGCCGAGGAAGGTTCACCAAAGGGATGACTGCGCTGCGCCCTGAGGCTCTGGCGTGGAAGCTTGCCTAAGTTCATAATCGAGGGCGTGGGGGCGGTAGTCCTCGGTGTGCGATGCGTGCGGTTCGTACGGCATGGCAGCACCGGAGGGAGGTGAACCATGACCACCTACATCATGCTTTTGAACTGGACTGACCAGGGTGTGAAGACAGTACGTGACTCGCCCAAGCGGCTGGACGCGGCCAGGAAACAATTGGCCGCTATGGGCGGCTCTTTCAGGGAATTCTATCTCACCATGGGCGAATACGACATGGTGGCGGTCTGCGAGGCGCCGGACGATGCTGTGGCTGCGCGCTTTGCGCTGCAACTTGGCGCAGCGGGAAACATTCGCTCGCGGACGCTCAAGGCATTTCCCGAAAATGCCTATCGTGAGGTCATCGCCTCGCTCGGCTGACCACACAACTCAGGCGGTGCGTTGGCGAAATGATCCAGCGCGCCGCCACAACCTCTTGATGACGCAACTCCGGCCGCTCCCGGCAGGCATCCCGTTCGTGCGCCATTAATGGCAATGCGATGCATCGTAAGATATATCTTGACTCCATATGTTGGTGCGCCTAGTTAAGATATATCGTAAGACATTACTCAAGGAGTTTACAATGCACGGACACAATCATTGCGGTGGGCGCGAGGAGCGCGCTTTCTTCCACATGGCCGGCCGCTTCGGCGGGCGTGGCGGCGGTTTCGGCGGATTTGGCGGCGGCATGGGACGCGGCGGCCGTGGCGGGCCGGGCGACATGTTTCGCGCCGGCAAGATGCTGGCCGACGGCGACCTGAAGCTGATCACGCTGGCGCTGCTGGCGGAGACGCCGCGCCACGGCTACGACATCATCAAGGCGCTGGAGGAGAAATCCAGCGGCTTTTACGTTCCCAGCCCGGGTGTGGTCTACCCGACGCTGACTTTCCTCGAAGAAGCCGGCTATGCGGTCTCGGCGGCGGAAGGGACCAAAAAGGTCTTTTCCATTACCGAAGAGGGGCAGAAGCATCTGGCCGAAAACCGCGACCTGGTCGAGCGGGTGCTGGAGCAGATCGAGCGTTTCGGCCGCAAGATGGCCAAGGCGCGCGAGTGGTTCGGCTGGAACGACGATGGCGAGGAGCGCGGCGGCCATGAGCGGGGCCGTTCAGGCAAAAGCGACGAGTTCCGCGCCGTGCGCCGGCGGCTTCGTGCCGCCCTCGGTGAAATAGCCGATGCGCCGGCTGAAATGCAGGCCGACGCCATCGCCATCCTGAACCATGCCGCCGAGGCGATCGAGGCGCTTTCGCGGGGCTGATGCCTCTATCGGCGGGTGCAACCCTTGCCCCTCCGCAAAATGACCTTTAGTTAAATCATCCTGTCCGGCATTGCCGGGCGGGATGATTGCATTTGGAGGTCGTGCATGTCTTTCCTGAAGCGTTTGTTCGGCGGCGGGTCCGGCGAGGCGGCGGCCCCGGCTGTTTCTGGCGCGCCCGCCAAACAGGTCGAGCACAAGGGTTTTACGGTCAGCGCGACGCCGTTCAAGGCGGACGGCCAGTACCAGACCTCCGGCATCGTTTCGAAGGAGATTGACGGCGTGCTGAAAGAACACCGGTTCATCCGCGCTGACCGTTTCGCCGGACTGGACGATGCGATCGACGTGTCGATCCGCAAGGGTGTCCAACTCATCGACGAGCAGGGCGACCGGCTGTTCGGCTGATTGGCCGCTATTCGACAAAAAGCCCTTCTATGACCGCTCCAAGAGCGGAATTGACTTCCTGCCGGGTCGTTCCTGCCTCGATAGCCAGTGCCGCGCGGTCGAACGTCGCCGATAGCAGGGCGGTAAGCGCGTCGAGTGGGACCTTCTTCATCCTCCCTTCTTTCATCGCCATGGACAATCCCTCCTTGAGCGTGCGGGCGCTGTGCTTGCCGTCTATCCTGTCCATGACGGCGCGGCCGAGAACGGCCGGGCCGTCGAGCAAGAGCAGGCGGGTGCGGCCGGGTAGGGCCATGGCTGCAAGGAAAGCTTCGCCGCCTGCCAGCAACGCATCCTTCGCGCTCAACGCCGCCGGTGTCGCCCGTTCGATCTCTTCAGCCACGCTCGCTGCCTCTTCCTCGACAACGGCGCGAAACAGGGCCTGCTTGTCGGCAAAGTGATGATAGAGCGCGCCACGCGTGACGCCTGCGGCGGTGACGATGTCGGGTGTAGCGGTATCGGCATAGGATTTTTCAACGAATAGGCGACGCGCCGCTTCGATCAGTGCCTTGCGGGTGGCTCGTGCACGCTCGGTATTGGAGCGCCTTGCCGCTTTCTCTTGCATACATGCAGCCTGTATGTTAATTACCATAAACGTGCAGACTGTATGTTAATAGGAGGAAAGAGGAAAGCCATGAAGACGACGAGCTATTATCCGGTGATCATGACACACGATGTCGCCGCCATGGCTGCTTTCTACAGGCGTCATCTGCGGTTCAAGCCGCTGTTCGAAAGCGGCTGGTATACTCACCTGCAATCATCGGAAGATGAAGGCGTCAATCTCGGCATTGTGGACGCCGGCCACGAGACGGTCCCGGAGGTTGCGCGCGGCAGGAGCGCACAGGGGATGCTGATCAACTTCGAGGTCGAGGACCCGGATGCCATCCATGAGCGCGTCGTTGCCGCCGGCCTGCCGATCCTGCGCAGCCTGAGGGACGAGGCCTTCGGCCAGCGGCATTTCATCTTTGCCGATCCCAACGGCGTCCTGATAGACATCATCGAGCCGATCGACCCGAGTGCCGAATTCCTGGCGCAGTATGCACCTGAGGCCGCCGGCCGCTGACCCTGCGGCATCTTGCGTTGGTACCGGCCGACAGGCAAGGATCGCGCGAGAGCAAGGAGGTCGTCATGTCGCTCAAGGGAAAGACGCTGTTCATCTCCGGCGGATCGCGCGGCATCGGGCTTGCGATTGCGCTCAAGGCGGCGCGCGACGGCGCCAATGTGACGATTGCCGCCAAGACCGCCGAACCCAATCCGAAACTGCCGGGCACCATCTATTCGGCGGCGCAGGAGATCGAGAAGGCAGGCGGCAAGGCGCTGCCGGTCGTTTGCGACATTCGTGACGAAAGGCAGGTCGCGGAGGCGGTGGCCGGGACGGTCGAAAAATTCGGCGGCATCGACATCTGCGTCAACAATGCCAGCGCCATCCAGCTTACCGGAACGCTGGAAACCGACATGAAGCGCTTCGACCTGATGCACCAGATCAATATGCGCGGCACGTTTCTCGTTTCCAAAATGTGCATTCCGCACCTGAAGTTGGCGAAGAATCCTCATATTTTGAATCTGGCGCCGCCGCTCGACATGGAAGCGAAATGGTTCAGGAACCACGTCGCCTATACGATGGCCAAGTTCGGCATGTCGATGTGTACGCTCGGCATGAGTGCCGAGTTCGCATCAGTCGGCATCGCCGTCAATTCGCTGTGGCCGATCACGGCAATCGACACCGCCGCGGTGCGCAATCTGCTGGGCGGGGCCTCGGTCGCGGCCATGAGCCGCTCGCCGGAAATCGTGGCCGACGCCGCCTATGCCATCTTCAACCGTCCGTCGCGCGAGGCGACAGGCAATTTCTATATCGACGAAGAGGTCCTGCGCGCCGAAGGCGTCACCGACTTCTCGAAATACGCGCCCGGCGCGGAAGGTCCGCTCGTCGGCGACTTTTTCGTGCCTGATGCCGTATTTTCCCGCTCCGACACCAAGGTGAAGGGCATCGTCTGAACTGAGGGCAGAAAATGCGAAACCCCGCCGGTGAGGGGCCGGCGGGGTTTCTGTCCCGCTGGAGACGGGACGGGGCAGGGAACGCCCGCATTTCTATCTGGGTGTGACGGCCCCGCGATTCAAGCTCGGCTTACCTGAAGCGCGGGGCGTCGGCCTTATTTGGCGCTGGCGACAGGGGCCACCAGCGGGGTGATGCGGCGGATGGCGACGCGCCGGTTCTCGCGGTCCGCACCTTGCGTGTTCACCTTCAGATAGCGTTCGCCATAGCCCTGGGTGGTCAGGTTTTCAGCCGGAATGTCGAAGACGCTGGTCAGCGCCTCGGCTACCGACTGCGCCCGCTCGTCGGAGAGAACCAGATTGGACTCGTCCGAGCCGACCGCGTCGGTATGGCCTTCGATCAGGAAGGTCTCGGCCGGGTTCTGCTTCAGGATCTTGTTGATCGCGTCGCCAAGCGCCTGAAGATGGTTCACCTGATCCTCGCCGATCTCGGCCGAGCCCGTGTCGAAGGTGATCGTATCGAGGTCGATGCGGCGCACCTTGTCGCGGATACGGGCGGAGTGGACCACCTCGTCGACCGAATAGATACGTTCCACCGGCTCGACCGGCGGCGCGTCGAGATAGGTGTAGTAGTCGTCCGGTTCCGCGTACTGGGCGTCGAGGATGTACTCGTCGGCCGGTATATCGAGCCGCAACGGGGGCAGGTCCGCGCCCGCGTCGTAATAGCCGCGCCGGATATCGCCGTAATCGGATTCCGGCACGTAGTAGAGGATGACCTCGCGATTGTCCGGCATGATGCGCGAGCGGCGTACGATATCGCCGTAGGAATTGCGGACGGTGACAATACGAGTGCCGTCGTCCTTGACGATAGTGTAGCGGCTGAAATCGTCCGGCAATGCCTCGACATAGGAGTCGCGGGCGTTGCGCTCCAGCCGCCCGTTGGAGCCGCGGTTGTCGACGTAGATATTGTCGCCGTATTTGACGATGTAGCGGTTGTTGATCTCGTTGACGACCTGGCCACCGTTCTGGTCCTGCTTTCCTTCGCGCCACTTGCGCTGGTCCTGAAGCCATTGCTGGCGGTCGAGCCGCTTGCCTTTCAGCGCCTCGACCGATTCGATCCTGCCGATCTTGCCGATGTCGGTCTGCGCCGCCGAGTCTGACTGCGGCACCGCTTCGGGGTTAGCGCCGGCCTGCTCGCCCTGTTGCTGCCGTTTCCGGTTTTGCCGGTCGCTTGTGCCGGCAGCCTGGCCTTCCGGTTCTGCCGCTGCGGGCCCGCCTTGCTTGGCGCTGTCGGGCAGGGGGGCTGCGTTTTCAGGCCGGGGTCTCGCCTTTTCGCGTGGCTTCGGCATGGCCTGTTCCCTGGTGTTGGAAGGCAGTTCCGGCTGGGTGGCCTGTCCTGCCTCGCCCTGCGCCTGCTCGCCGGCGGGGGCTGTTTTCTCACCGGCCTTCCGGTTTTCCTGCGGCTGCCCGGTCTGTTCTGCCGGTTGGCCTTCTTCGGTGGGCTGCTTTGCCTCGCCTGCCGGCTGCTGTGTTTCCTGCGGGGAAGCTTCGCCGCCGCCCTGCTTCTTCTTCTTCTTCTTCAGGTAATCACGCAGCTTTTCCTTCTCGGACCTGGGTTGGCCAGCCTGCTCGGCCGGCTGTTCGCCCTGGGCGGGGGCCTGTTCGGCCTGCGACGGTTTCGCTTCCGGTTTGGGAGCGTTTTTCTCGGTGGGGGCCGCCTGTTCCTCAGGCTGTGGCGCTGCCGGGGTTTCCCCCTGCTTATTCTTCTTCAGATAGTTGCGAAGCTTTTCTTTCTGGGAACCGGGTTCGGCGGCCTGGCCGGACGATTGGCCGCTTTCGGCAGGCGCCTGTTCGGCCTGCGCCGGCTTCGATTCGGATTTGGGAGCGTTTTGTTCGGTGGGCTGTGCCTGCTTTTCGCGCTTCTTGCGCGGTTTCTGCTCCGCCTCGGCGGGAGCGGCCTCTTGTGCGGGGGCGGCCTTCTGCTCCGGTTTGGCCGCCGGGGCGTTCTCCTGCGCGGGTGCGGGTTCCGCCTGTTTTTCGCGCTTCTTGCGCGGTTTCTGCTCGGCCTCGGCAGGGGCCGCCTCTTGTGCGGGTGCGGCTTTCTGCTCCGGTTCGGCCGCCGGGGCGCTCTCCTGCGCGGGTGCGGGTTCCGCCTGTTTTTCGTGCTTCTTGCGCGGTTTCTGTTCCGCCTCGGCGGGAGCGGCCTTCTGTTCGGGCTCGGCCGCCGGAGCCGACTCAGCCGGCGCAGGTTCGGCTTTCTTTTCCTGTTTCTCGCGTGGCTTCTCTTTCGACTCGGCGGGAGCCTGCTTGGCGGCGCAATCTTCCGCGCTTTCACCTTCCGCGCAGTTTGCCTGGGCCAGAATCAGCGGCAGCGCCTGTATGTGCGCCACATCTGCGGAAGCGCCCTGAAGCGGAGCAGCGCCTAACGGCGCGGATGCCATCAGCAAGCCAAGGGCGGTACCTGCCAGAATCCGTGGTTGGCGTTTCATCGTCGATTTCTCCTTCTGGGTCCCATCGTTGTTCGCAAACCTGCGGGAACGCGATTGGTTCCGGTTTTCCGGGCAGTATTGCCCGCTCGCGGCAGTTGGCCGACCATTTGAAGGCCAAACCGTGTCAACGCCATCACGACGTGTTTCATCGTGCTCCAGCTGCTTGACCGCGCGCCGCGCGAGGGCCACATGCGAGGGATGCAAGAACCGTTCTGGAAGACCAAGACACTGGAAGAGATGAGTCCCGCCGAGTGGGAATCGCTGTGCGACGGCTGCGGCAAATGCTGCCTGTCGAAGCTCGAGGACGAGGACACCGGCGACATCTACTGGACCAGCGTCGGCTGCCGCCTTTTCGACGGGCAGAGCTGCCGCTGCTCCGACTATGCCAACCGGCTGGCGCGTGTTCCCGATTGCATCGGGCTGACGCCGGCCAATGTGCGCACCATCACGTGGTTGCCCGGCACCTGCGCCTATCGGCTAGTGGCGGAAGGGCGGGACCTTTATTGGTGGCACAGGCTGGTTTCCGGCAGCGCCGAGACCGTTCATCAGGCCGGTATTTCGATGCGCGGGCGCGTAACGGCCAGCGAAGCGGATCTGGCCGAGCCCGAGGACTATTTCGACCACATGCTGGACGAGGAGCCCTGAACGGAACCTGTCGCCCGCCGCCGGGATTTTTCTCGGGGAACGTTCGATGAACCGCAGATGAACGGCCGGTTGACGAATGGTTCAGGTGCCGGGGCGCATGGTCCTGCCATACGCTTCGGCTACAGGCCCGGCCGACCAGATGCGTAAAGGAGATGAACGATGGTGAATACGATCAAGACAATGGCGCTGTCGGCGCTCATCGGCTTCGGCGCGCTTGCTGCAGTGCCGGTCGCGGCACAGGCTGACGGCATCTATCTCAATTTCGGCAGGCAGAACGACCATCGCGTCGGTGTTTACGAAGGGGACCGCGGCGACGGCGTTCGTCATGTGCGCCGGGATCGGGACCGGCATTGGGACCGCGACGGCCGCGGCTCCTGTTCGCCGGATCGCGCGCTGGACAAGGCCGACCGCATGGGGCTTCGCCGTGCCCGCATCGTCGACGCCGACCGCCGCACCGTCAGGGTCGCCGGTTTCAAGTTCGGCAGCCGGGTGACGGTGGTGTTCCGCAACGATTGGGGCTGCCCGATCGTCTATCGCTGACCGGCCTGGGGCGTGCCCCGAAACCGGTTTCACTTTCGGGAGATATGCTTGCGCCCGAAAGCATCGGACCGAAAAGCGGAATCCGGTTTCGGGGAAGCCCGATGCTCGAATCCCGATGCTCAAACAAAGGGACAGATCACCACATTGCATCCGTTAGGGGGCACATCGATCTAAAGAAAAAACCCCGGAGGAGAAATCCTTCGGGGTTTTTCATGGGGCAGCGTCAGGTGGAACGGCTCCTGCCGGCGCGTTGCTCCGTTTCGCGCGTCACTTTAGTTCGAAAGTGACGTTGACCTGCACGTTATAGGTGTTTTCGCCGCTTTGGATCGGAACCGACGCACGCGCGGCGTCGAAGGCCTTGGCATTGATCCGCATGGGCGAGGGCGCGAAAGTCTGGTCGGTGATCTCCAATACGCGGCCGACGGAAACGCCAGCCGCCTCTGCCAGTGTCTTGGCCTTGGAGATGGCGTCGGCGACCGCTTTCTTGCGGGCCTCCGTAAGGGCTGCCGCCGGATTGTCGTTGGTGAAGGAAATGCCGCCGCCCTGGTTGACGCCGAGCGACACCGCTTTGTCGAGAACCTCGCCGGTCTTGTCGATGTCGCGCACACGCACGGAAAGTGTGTTGGTCACCTGGTAGGCGACCAGTTCCGCTTGCTGGCTGCCGTCCGGATTGTTGGTGAAGTTGTAGCGCGGATTGACCTGGATGCCGGCGGTCTGCAGGTCGCGCTCGGCGATACCGGCCGCCTTCATTGCGGCGATCACCGCGGCCATGGCGTCGTTGTTGGCGTCGAGCGCCGCGCGTGCGGTCTTGGCCTCGCGCATGACGGAGAGCGACAAAAGCGCGATATCGGGCGCGACGGAGGCTTCGCCTTCACCGGTTACCACGATACGCGGCGTTCTCGTCGAATCGGCGGCCGAAGCCACGGCCGGAAAAGCGATTGCGGCTGCGAGCGCGAGCGGCAGATAGGTTCTGTTCATGCGTAGTCTCCAGTGTCAGCGGCCTTGCGACGTGCCGGTTATGATTCGAATGTGGACTGATTTGGGCGGTTACGAAAGCTTTTGCCTGGAAGTCTTGTGCGGCGAGGCGAAAAACACTATCCAGCCGGCGTGGGGCCTGTAGCTCAATGGTTAGAGCCGGCGGCTCATAACCGCTTGGTTGGGGGTTCGAGTCCCTCCGGGCCCACCAATCTTCACTGTCCGAAGATGTTCATATTGGACAGCGAAATCCATTATAAGCGTGTGTTTTCAACGCGGTTACATTCACCATTCGTCCGATGAAGCCCGTGGCGGAACGATGACATCCGACGTGAAAGCTGGTAATTTTGTTGGTGCCTGCCCGTAAGTGAAAGCTAAATACCAACAATGCCGCTAACCGATGTGCTCTGTAGAAACGTCAAAGCAGCGGAAAAACCGCAGAAAATTAGCGATGGGGGAGGTCTTTTTCTGCTCGTTGAGCCGCGCGGCAGTAAGCTGTGGCGGTTGGCCTACCGATTTAACGGGAAGCAGAAAACGCTTTCGTTCGGTGGCTTGACCCCATAAGGTGGTCCGGTTTCGATCTTAATGCATGATCGGCTTTTGGGCCATCGCCTGGGCAGATGATGGCGCTGATCCGCGTGGCGGCGCGGGCCAGACAATAGCCTCCGGTGCCG
>JBARYG010000125.1:0-23811 GCA_049647745.1 Mesorhizobium sp. | reverse complement strand
GGGTGCGGAGAACCTTCTGGTCAATGGCGCGTCGGTCCGCGAGAACGACCGCCTCCTGATCGTTCGCGAGGAGCCAGGACTGGGCTATTACGACGAGGAAATCGTCGCCGCCGTCGCCGGGGCCGGCCGTCGCCTCGGAGCGGCTGTAACCGTGGTCGTAGCCCCGTTCGACCCGCAGGCGAGCAAGTTGCCCGCAGAGGTCCGCGAAGCGATGGCCGGGGCGGACAGGACCGTCTTTCTCGCCAGGATCGGCGACCAGCTTCGCTTTTGCGACACGCTGTCGAACGGACGGGCGGTGGTTTCCTATGCGCTCGACGCCGATATGCTGGGGTCCGCCTACGGTACCAGCGACCACCATGCGTTCAAACGGCTGAAAACGGCGCTGGATGGAATGCTGCGCGCGGCAGCCTCGATCCGCGTCACCTGCCCCGCCGGATCGGATTTCGAAGGGCCCGGTCCCGGCCCGGATACGCCGTTGCCCGATGTCGGCATCGACAGGTTTCCCATGCCGGTCTTCACGCCGGTTCCCGCTGCCCGGTTCTCCGGAACCGTCGCCTTGCCGGGCTTTCTGGTCGGCACCGGATCGATGTATTACGAACCCTATGCGCTGGAGTATGAGGGCCGCTTGTTTGCGCATTTTGAAGATGGCCGCATAACCGGCTTCACCGGCGACGCCGCTTCCGTCAAGGCAGCCGAAGCCCATTACCGGTTCGTGGCGGAGCGATACGGCATCGACCGGGATTTCGTTCATTCCTGGCACGCCGGCATCCATCCGGGGTGCGAATTTTCAGGTGCGGCATCGGATAATTTCCAGCGCTGGAGCGGGGCGGCGTTCGGCAATCCGAGGCTCCTGCATTTCCATACCTGCGGCGCTTACGCACCCGGCGAGATATCGTGGAACGTGGTCGATCCGACCATCACAGTCGACGGCGTAGCCGTCTGGAAAGATGGGATATTGCGTCCCGAACTCGTGCCGGGCGGCAGGGAAATCCTTGCGCACTACCCCTGTGCCAGGGCAGTGTTCGACACGCCTGGCCGGAACATCGGCATCTGAATGCCTCGCCTGAGGCGGCGGCCGTCAGTTCGTGAGGAAAACGCATGACCTATGATCTGGCTCTTGGCGACCCGGCCTATTCAAGCTGGTCGATGCGGGGCTGGTTGTTGTTCGAGCGCTTCGGCATCCCCTGCAACGCCTATTACGCGCGTCTGTTTTCCGACGCTTTCGCCACGCTGATTACAGGATTTTTCCCGGCGCGCACCGTGCCCGCCGTCCGTTTTCCCGAAGGCGCCATCGGCGACAGTCTGGCCATCGCCGAGGAACTGGCAAGCCGCCATCCCGAGGCGGGCATCTGGCCGAAAGCGCCGCATGCGCGGGCGCTCGCGCGCTCGCTGGCCGCCGAAATGCATTCCGGTTTCGTCCCCTTGCGCCGCGCCTGCCCCATGAACCTGCGGGTTTCCTATTCCAGCTTCCCGGTGGATGAGACGGTGGCCGCCAATCTGAGAAGGCTGGAAACGATATGGGACCATGCCCGGCAGGTTTGTGAAAGCAGCGGCCCGTGGCTCTGCGGCGACTATTCGGCGGCCGATGCGTTTTTCGCGCCGGTGGCGGCGCGAATAGCCGGATATAACCTTGAGGTCTCCGCATCGGCCCGCGCCTATGTCGAGGCGCACCTTGCCGACCCCGCCTTCCGCCGCTGGCGCGCCATGAGCCTGGTCGACGGCGACGACAGACCTGAATATTTCTACGACAATCCGCGCCGCGCCTGGCCGGGGCCTGTCCCTTTGCCGGCTCGCGCCATCGAAAGCGGAACACCGGAAAATGCTATATGCCCCTATTCGGGCGGGCCGGCCGACCACTTGCTGGAGATAGACGGGCGCGTCTTCGGTTTCGGCAGCGTGTTCGACCGCGACAAGACGGCGGCAGACCCTGAGGCATGGCCGGAATTCGTCAGGATGCTCAGCTGAAGCGCGTCATTTCAGCAGCGACTTGAGATCAATGGCCGTATCCGCGATGCTTGCCGGATCGGGAGACCGGTTCTGCTCGATCAGCCGTTTGCCGACCATGTAGGCGCGGGCATCGTTCATCGCGTCGACGGCAAGAAGCCTGCTGCCGGCGTAATACCAGATCGACAGCGCTTCATCCGGCCCGACGCGTGAAACGACGCGGTCATAGCCGGTATTCAGCCCGGCGATCTGCAATTTCGTCTCATACTGATCGGACCAGAACCAGGGTTTCGCCTGATAGGATTTGCCGCCGCCCATCATGTTTTCGGCGACATGCTCAGCCTGGTCGATGGCGTTGCCGACGCTTTCGAGGCGAATGCGCCGCCCCTGATGGGGAAAAGAGGCACAATCCCCCGCCGCCCAGATCGCCGGGTCGGACGTGCGGCCGAATTCGTCGGTGCAAATACCATTGTCGACGGTCAGGCCGGCCCCGGCGGCAAGCCGGACATCGGGCTCGATGCCGATGCCGACGATGGCCAGATCCGCCTCGATTTCGCGGCCGTCCGAAAGAAGCGCGCCGGTGACCTCATGCTCGCCGAGCAGACGGGTGAGCCCGATGCCTTCGACGATGGTCACCTCGTGGCCTGCGTGGAGGCGCCGAAAATAATCCGAGGTTTCCGGCGCGGCGACCCGTTGCAGGATGCGCGGGGCGGCCTCGACCACGGTAGCGTCGAGCCCAAGCTTGGCAGCCACCGCCGCCGCCTCGAGCCCGATATAACCGCCGCCGACGATCAGGGCGCGCGCGCCCTTGCGACAATTGGACGCCATAGCGTCGATATGCGCCAAGGTGCGCACCGCAAAGACATTTTTCAACTGACCGCCGAGCGCGGCAGGGAGAATGCGGGGCCTCGATCCGGTCGTCAGCGCAAGCTGGTCGTAGGCTAGAGCTTCCCCGCTTTCCAGCGTCACGGTGTTTTTACCCGGATCGATGGACTCCACACGGACGCCCACCTGCAAGGCAATGTCGTGCTCCTCCCAGAAGGACGCGGAGCGAAGAAACAGCCGATCGAGCCCGGCCTCGCCCGACAGATATGCTTTCGAAAGCGGCGGGCGCTGATAAGGTGCGACCGGTTCCTCGCCGATCAGGGTAACGGGGCCTGCATGGCCGAGGCTTCTCAGTTTTGCGGCGAGCGAGGCGCCGGCCTGGCCCGCGCCGACGATGACGATTGGCCCCACGGCTTTTCTCCTCTTGCCATCACGGATCGCCGGAAGCCGGGGCCGGATGACGGATCGGCCCCTTCAGCGGCCGGGCATCCGGTTAAGGGCTAGCGGCAGGTTTTTGGAAACCGCCTCCCGAGGCGCCACCTGGACGTTATCTTATATACATAACATTAACTGACAATTTATCCATATCGAATTCGGATATATTATTTATTATCGCAGCCGGACCGGCATCGGATGAGGGCTGAACGGCACCTCGATAAAATAATCGTTGGCAGTGGCGGCATTGCGGCGTTGCCGGGCGTTCGTTTAAGCTGTGCCCAGCCGCTGGAACAACACTATCTGGGTAGCCAATCGCGCAAAGCACCCTATAACCGGCAATGAAAATCGCGATAATCCTGAGGAGACGATGCGCTACATACGTCCGCTTTCAATGGAAGACGCCGTCGGTCTGCTGGCCGGTTCGGCCGGCACCGCCGCAATTCTGGCCGGGGGCAGCGACCTGCTGGTGAGGATGAAGGGCGGCTTTATCGAACCCGACCTCGTCATCGACATCAAGGCTGTCGCGGGTTTGAACGAAATACGGGAAACGTCCGAAGGTTTCAGCATCGGGGCCGCGGTCCCGTGCGCCGTGCTGGGCGAAAACATCGCCCTGAAGAAAGCCTGGCCCGGCGTGGTCGAGGCGGCAAGGCTGATCGGCTCGAAACAGGTGCAGGGGCGCTGCACCGTGGTCGGCAATCTCTGCAACGCCTCGCCGGCGGCAGACAGCGTGCCGGCGATGGTGGCGGCGGGGGCCAAGGCGGTGATCGTCGGGCCTTCCGGCCGGCGCACGATCCCTGTCGAGGCGGTGCCTGCCGGACCCGGCAGGACCTCGCTTGCCAAAGGCGATATCATCGAGGCGATCCTGCTCGACAAGCGTCCGCCGCATGCAGGCGATGCCTATCTGCGCTTCATACCGCGCACCGAAATGGACATCGCCGTGGTCAGCGTCGGCGTCAACCTGACGCTCGACGACAAGGGCGTAGTCAAGTCGGCCCGCATGGCGCTCGGCGCCGCGGCGCCGACGGTGCTTCTGGTTGATGAGGCCGCACAGGTCCTTATCGGCTCGAAGCTCGACGAAGCGACGCTGGAGCGGCTGGCCAAGGTCTGCTCGGGCGCCTGCCGTCCGATAGACGACAAGCGGGGCACCGTCGAATTCAGAAGGAAAGTCGCGGGCGTGCTGGCCAGACGGGTCGCCACGACTGCCTATGCGCGTGCAGGAGGTAAATGATGGCCGGTGTAGCTGTTTCAACCACCATCAATGACGATCCCGTCGAATATCTGTGCCAGCCGGACGAGACGCTGCTGGAAGTGCTGCGTGACCGTCTGGGCCTGACCGGAGCCAAGGAAGGCTGCGGCACCGGCGACTGCGGCGCCTGCAGCGTCATCCTCGACGATCGTCTCGTGTGCTCGTGCCTGGTGCTCGGCGCCGAAGCCGAAGGCCGGCGCGTCGAGACCGTCGAGGGTATGGCGCATGGCGACCGGCTGCATCCGTTGCAGCAGAAGTTTCTCGAACACGCGGCCCTGCAATGCGGTATCTGCACGCCGGGCTTCCTGATCGCGGCGAAGGACCTGCTGGCGAAGAACCCCTCGCCTACCGAGGAGGAGATCCGCTTCGGCCTCGCCGGAAACCTTTGCCGCTGCACCGGTTACGACAAGATAGTGCGCGCCGTCCAGGATGCGGCGACCGTGATGAGGGGAGCCTGACCCATGAACTTCGACCCCCGTTTTTCGGCACGCAATTTCGCTTCCGTCGGTACGCGCCCCATCCGCCCGGACGGCATCGACAAGGTGACCGGCCGCGCGCGCTACGGCGCCGACTTCAACATGGCCGGCCAACTGGTCGGACGCGTCCTGCGCAGCCCGCACGCCCATGCCAGGATCAGGAAGATCGACACCTCGAAAGCCGAAAAGCTACCGGGCGTGAAGGCGGTGATCACCGCCGCCGACCTACCCGACCATACCGATGGCGACGCCGCCATGTACGACATCCTCGACAACTGCATGGCGCGCAAAAAGGCGCTCTATGACGGCCACGCGGTGGCCGCCGTCGCCGCCATCGACGCCCGCACGGCCAGGCAGGCGCTGAAGCTGATCGAGGTCGCCTACGAGGTGCTGCCGCACGTGACCGACGTCGACGAGGCGGTGAAGCACTCTGCGCCGCTCATCAACGACGCCGTCTTCACCGAAGGGCTTGCGGAAAAGCCGGTCAAGCCGTCCAACGTCACCAAGCGCAGCCAGTTCGGCCATGGCGATGTCCATGAGGGCTTCGGCCAAGCCGATTTCGTGGTCGAGCGCTCGTTCAGGACCGAGCAGACGCATCAGGGCTATATCGAGCCGCATGCCTGCGTGGCGAGCGCCAACGCCGACGGCACGGCGGACCTGTGGGTCTGCACGCAGGGCCATTTCGTCTACCGCCAGCACTGTGCACAGTTGCTCGGCATGGAGGCTTCCAAGCTGCGCGTCACCTCTTCCGAGATCGGCGGCGGCTTCGGCGGCAAAACCCATGTCTGGGCCGAGCCCGTGGCGCTCGCCTTGTCGCGGAAAGCCGGCCGCCCGGTCAAGCTGGTGATGACGCGCGACGAGGTGTTCCGCGCTTCCGGCCCGACCAGCGCCACCTCCATCGACGTCAGGATCGGCGCCCGCAAGGACGGTACCATCACCGCCGCCGAAGCGACGCTGCGCTATTCCTGCGGCCCCTATGCCGGTTCATGGGCCGAGGTCGGCGCCATGACCGCCTTTGCCTGCTACAGGCTCGAAAACGTCAGGACCGTCGGCTACGAGGTGCTGGTCAACCGGCCGAAGACCGCGGCCTATCGCGCGCCCTCGGCGCCGATGGCGGCCTTCGCGGTGGAAAGCGCGATCGACGAACTGGCCAAGGAAGTCGGCATGGACCCGGTCGATTTCCGCATCAAAAACGCCGCCCAGGAAGGCACCAAGTCCTCCTATGGCCCGGTCTACGGCCCGATTGGCATCGGCCCGACGCTGGAGGCGGTGAAGAACCATCCGCATATGAAGGCCCCGCTCGGCAAGAACCAGGGGCGCGGCATGGCCTGCGGTTTCTGGTTCAACTTCGGCGGCCAGACCTGCACCGACCTCAACATCGGCATGGACGGATCAGTCTCGCTTGCCGTCGGCACCATCGACGTCGGTGGTTCGCGCGCCTCGCTGTCGCTGATCGCGGCTGAGGAACTCGGCATCGCCTACGAGCATGTGAAGGCGGTGATCGCCGACACGTCCAGCCTCGGCTACAACGACATGACCGACGGCAGCCGCGGGACTTTCTCCACCTCCATGGCGACCATCTCGGCCGCCCGCAACGCCATCCGGACGCTGCGCGAGCGCGCCGCGCAGATGTGGGACATTTCCGTCGACGACGTCGACTGGGAAAATGGCCACGCTGTCGCCAAGCGCGAGAAGCACGGCAATCTCGGCAAGCTGTCGCTCAAGGAGATCGCCGCCGCTTCCGGTACGACGGGCGGGCCGATCGCCGGCCACAGCGAACTTGTCGCCGACGGCGCGGGCGTCTCCTTCGCCACCCATATCTGCGACATCGAGGTCGACCCCGAGACCGGCGCCACGCGGGTACTGCGCTATACGGTGGTGCAGGACGCCGGCAAGGCGGTGCATCCAACCTATGTCGAGGGACAGTACCAGGGCGGTGCGGCGCAAGGCATCGGCTGGGCGCTCAACGAGGAGTATATCTACGGCAAGGACGGGCGATTGCAGAATCCGGGCTTCCTCGACTACCGCATCCCCGTCTGCTCCGACCTGCCGATGATCGACACGCAGATCCTCGAGATCCCCAATCCCAACCACCCCTACGGGGTGCGCGGCGTCGGCGAGACCTCGATCGTACCGCCGCTGGCGGCAATCGCCAATGCACTGTCGAACGCGGCGGGCGTGCGCATGACGCATATCCCGATGTCGCCGCCGCGCGTACTGGCCGCGCTCGAGGCCGAACGGGAAGGCTGATGGTCGAGGTCACGCTCTGGGGGTCGCTGGGTGCCGCCGCCGGAGGCAAAGACAAGCTCGAGGTCGAAGCCAAGGACATAAGGGAGCTGTTCAGGAAACTGGCCGAACAGTATCCCGCCATTCAACCCCTCATCGATCGCGGCATCGCCGTCGCGATCGATGGAACGATCTATCGCGACACCTGGTCGAAGGAACTGCCGAAAGGCGCGGAGGTCTTCCTGCTGCCCCGTCTCGCCGGCGGCTAGAACGTTTCCGCCTTTCTTTGAATCGCGCAAGCGCTCTGCGCGCTTAAATTCCCGCTACAGCGAGGCAAGCACCGCGTCGGTGATTTCGCCTGTGCGGTGGCGACCGGGGACCGTGCCGATACCGGCGCTGGTCGCCGCTTCGACGGCAGCCATGACCCTGGCGGCCGCCTTCCCCTTCCCCAGATGATCGAACATCATCGCGCCGGACCAGATGGCTGCGATCGGATTGGCGATGCCGAGATGGGCGATGTCCGGTGCCGAGCCGTGTACCGGCTCGAACATCGAAGGCGACCTTCGGGTCGGGTCGATGTTAGCCGAAGCGGCAAAGCCGAGCCCGCCCTGGATGGCGGCGCCCAGATCGGTCAGGATATCGCCGAACAAGTTGGAGGCGACCACCACGTCCAGGCTTTCCGGCGCCATGACGAAGCGCGCGGCCATGGCGTCGATATGGTAGCTGGTGACCTCCACGTCCGGATACTGCGCCGCCAGTTCACGGGTCACCTCGTCCCAGAACACCATCGAATGCCCTTGCGCGTTCGACTTGGTGACCGAGGCGAGCTTACGGCGGCGCAGGCGCGCCTGCTCGAAGCCGAAGCGCAGGATGCGTTCCACGCCCATGCGGGTGAAGATGGAGGTTTCGACCGCCACCTCGCCGGCGGTGCCGCGATGAACGCGCCCGCCAGCGCCCGCATATTCACCCTCGGTGTTTTCGCGGATGCACAATATGTCGAAACCTTCAGCCCGCAGCGGCCCCTGGACGCCCGGCAACAGCCGGTGCGGCCTGATGTTGGCATATTGGTCGAACGCCTTGCGGATCGGCAGGAGCAGGCCATGCAGCGAAGTGGCGTCCGGCACCTTTGCCGGCCAGCCGACCGCGCCCAGCAGGATGGCGTCGAAGCCACGCAGGGTCTCCAGCCCGTCGGCCGGCATCATCGCGCCGGTCGCCAGAAACGTCTCGCACGACCAGTCGAACGTCTCGCCCCGAAGCGTGAAACCTTCGAGTTCGGCCACACGCTCCAGCACCTGCCAGGCGGCGGCGGTGACGTCGCGTCCGATGCCATCTCCCGGAATGAGCGCTATCTTGTACTTGTCCATGGATGCCCCCTTGCCGTTCGCGTTGCCGCACGGTTGCATTTCCCCGAAAACTATCGGATTTCCAAGCGAGAAAACGCCGAATCGAGGCGAATTACGAAACCTTTTGCGACGCGGTGGCCGAATTACGGCGATGCAGGCGCAGCACGATATTCGCAACGAAATAGCACGACCGTCGAAGCACGGCATTTTGCGCTCGCTTTCAGCCGATTCATCTGCCAGCTATGCCTATCGACAGACAGGCCAGCGATTATCGCCAAGCTCAGGAAACCCGCCATGTCCCTGCTCAAATCCATCGACCTCAACGCCCTCGGCACGCCGGTCGAGTCGAAAGCCGCGCCGGACCGCCTCATTTCCGGCGACCCGTCCTACAAGACCTGGGAACTGGACAGCGCCCGCGGCGACAGCGTGCACAGCGGCGTATGGGAAGCGACTCCCGGCCTGACGCACTCGATCAAGGGCGAAACGTTCGAGTTCTGTCACATCCTGCAAGGCGTGGTCGAACTGACTGAAAAGGGCGGGACACCAATCACCTACAGGGCCGGCGACAGCTTCCTGATGAAGCCGGGCTTCGTCGGCACCTGGCGCACCATCGAAACCGTACGCAAGATCTACGTCACCGTTTCATAACGGCGTATGCCCTGACCCCATACTGTTGCTTCAAGCTGTCACGGCCACACCCTTATGGCGCGGCCGGACCTGCGGGCAATGGTGGTGATGCCGGGCACCTCGTCACCAATATCGTCACCGCCATGCCGCCGATCGTCGACCCGGCACCGTACCGAACGGCGCGACGCCTCCGTACGGGGCGAGGTCGCGGATTTCTGAAGCAGCCGGCCGTGATCGATCCGGGGTCTGCGGCGGCCAACATATCCTTTTATTTCGTGCCGAAATGGTCTTGCCGACGGGTAGGGGCGCCATAGTTTTTGATGGAGGCGTGGGCGTTAACCTGTCGGCAGGAGCGGACCATGAAACACCAGACACTCGACGAACTGAACAAAGTCGCGGAAGTCGAACCTTTGGCGACATTCCCGATCATGAACCGGAACCAGCGGCTTGAGCGCTGGGCGGAACTTCTTGAACAATATCCCGAACGACGCCTCGGAGCACTTGCCGGTACCGAATATCTGGCTCCGGCCGCCCGTGAAAAAGCGCGCAACGACGGATCGCCTGTCACCGTTGCCTTTGACGATCCGGTGCTGCGGGCGCTCGGCCTGCAAGACGATACCTACGGCCAGGCCAAGCGCTTCTTCGAACTGACCGACTGGCAGTTGCACAACATTGTCTGCGATTGCCACGTCGGTGCAACGATGCCGGCCCGCTGGGCGGCCAGCCGTGTTCGAGCGACAATTCGCGGGAATTTCAGGTTCTTCGCCTGGCTGAAAGAAAGGATGGCGCATTGACCCGGCAGGCAGGACGGCAAGGCGGCTGAACGCTTGCTCGCGACCATGGGTTCTCAGGTTTGATCGATCGAGCGCTCATAAACCTGCGCGCCCGTTTTGGGGTCCACGCCCGTCAGGCTGACCTTATAGCCCCACAGGGTGCGGATGTGTCGCAAGGTGGCGTCGCGGCTGGCCTCGTCCAGCAGGGCCTCGCCGGCCACTTTATGCTCCAGGTGCAAATGCCGTTCACCGAGCAGATCCACGTCGACGATCTGGATATCGGGCCGGCTCGCGCCGATGTCGTATGTGCGGGCAAGCGCGGTGCGTATCGTGGCGTAGCCCCGCTCGTCGTGGATCGAAGCGACCTCGTAATGCGGCTTCCCCGCAACGTCGTCGAGCAGGAAGAACCGCCATTTGCGGATGAGCGCCGGGCTGAGATATTGCTGGATGAAGGACTCGTCGCGGTGATTGGCCCAGGCATCCAGCAGGGTTTCGCGCCAGTCTCCGTTTCCCGCGATATCTGGAAACCAGTCGCGGTCCTCCGCGGTGGGCTCCGTTGAAATGCGCTGAATATCCTGCATCATGGCAAGGCCCAGCGCATAAGGATTGATGCCGGAGAACCTGGGATCGTCGAACGCCGGCTGGAAAATCACATTGCTGTGGTTGCCGAGAATCTCCAGCATGGCGCCCTCGCTGATCCGGCCCCGGTCGAACAGCGCATTCATCAAGGTATAGTGGACGAAAGTCGCGCAGCCCTCGTTCATGACCTGCGTTTGCCGCTGCGGGTAGAAATACTGGGCGATGGTGCGCACGATCCTGAGAATCTCGCGCTGCCACGGATCGAGGATCAGGCTGTTCTTTTCCAGGAAATAGAGCAGGTTCTCCTCCGGCAGGTTGAGCGCTTTCTTTCGCTCCGCGATGCCGTCGTCGGTTTCGGCCGTCCCTCCCCCGCTTTTCGAAGGAGGCAGGGTGCGCCAAAGGTCGTTATAGGAGCGTTCCTCATATTCCAGACGTTCGCGGACGCCCTCGCGCTCCTTTTCCGAAGACAGCTTCGGCGGCCGGCGGTACCGGAACACGCCTTGCTCCATCAGCGCATGGGCCGCGTCCAGGATGGCCTCGACGGCGTCCGCACCATGTCGTTCCTCGCAGTTGGCGATATAGCCCTTGGCGAAATCGAGGTATCCCAGGATCGCGCCGGCGTCCGTCCATTGCCGGAACAGATGGTTGTTCTTGAAGAAATGATTATGGCCGAGCGCCGCATGCGCGGTCACGAGCGCCTGCAGGGCCATCGTGTTTTCTTCCATCAGATAGACGATGCAGGGATTGGAATTGATAACGAGTTCGTAGGCGAGCCCGCGCCCTCCCTTGCGGTAGAGCAGTTGCTGATAAAGGAAATGCTTGCCGAACGACCAGTGAGGGTACATCAGCGGCATGCCGACGGACGAGTAGGCGTCGAGCATCTGCTCCGACGAGATGATCTCCATCTGGACCGGATAGGTGTCGAGGCGGAGTTCCTCCACCGCAAGCGCCGCGATCTCGTCATAGACACGCGACAGGGTCCGGAAATTCCAGTCGGAGCCGGAAAACAGCAGGTCGGACCTGACCGGGTTCTTTTGCATCGGCCTTCCTCAGCCGCTCGCAGGCAGGGCGGACTGCCTGGTAAAGAGCTGGCGAAAGACCGGATAGATGTCGGAAGCCCTGGCGATGCGGCTCATCTGGAAATTCGGCCATTTGAGATCGACGGCCCTGTAGGCGCGCCAGAGCGACGTGCCATTGTCGGTGGAGCCGAAGATATGGCTTTCGCGTTCGTCGATGATCTCGATATAGGCGAAATACTGGCAAAGACGCATGATCTCTCCGTCCAGAAGCGTAATGCAACGCTCGGAATCGGTGGCGAAATTGTCCCCGTCCGAGGCCTGCGCGGCATAGATGTTCCATTCGCGGCTGGGATAGCGCTCTTCGATGATGCTGCGCATCTTCTCAAGCGCGGTTGAAACGACCGTGCCCCCGCTTTGCGTGCTGTAGAAGAAGGTTTCCTCGTCGACCTCATGCGCCTCATGCGTGTGGCGGATGAAGACGATCTCGATGCGGTCGTACCGCCGCTTGAGGAAAAGGTGCAGCAGCACGAAGAAGCGCTTGGCCAGATCCTTCTCGCGTTCGCCCATCGAACCGGAAACGTCCATCAGGCAGAACATGACCGCGCTGGCATTCGGCACGGGCTGGGCGTCGAAGCGGTTGAAGCGGATGTCGACCGGATCGACATAGGCGATCAGCCGGCGGCGGCGCTCCAGTTGCTCCAGCTTTTCGCGCAACGCCGTGATGCGCTGGCGCGTTGCGGCACTTTGCGGTTCCGCTTCGAGGACTGCTAGTTCCTGCAGGATCGCTTCAAGCTCCTCGCGCCTCGGGCGCCTGAGTGCGATGCGCCGGCCGTGGCTGTTGCGCATCGTGCGCCCGACATTGATGTTCGTCGGGGAACCGGTCGCGGCGAAGCCGGCCCGGCGCGGCTTATAGGTAAGGATTTCCTTGAGGTTGAGCTTGACCATGTCGGGTAGTTCGAGATCCTCGAAGAAGAGGTCGAGCACCTCTTCGCGCGAGAGGACGAAACGAAAATCGTCCTGCGATTCCTGCGTTCCGGCACCAGCGCCCCCGGTCCCTCCTCCCCGGCTCGGCTTGGGAATTTGATTGCCCGGAACGAAACGCTTGTTGCCCGGCAAAACATGCTGGCGCACGCCGCTGTCGCTGGCGGGGCTGAAGGTCGGCTCGCTGGTGCCCTTGGCCGGCATCGGAACGGCGTGTTCGGCATCTACATCGGCAATCTTGCCCGTCCGTATCTGATCCCGGATACTTTGCCTCAGTTCCTCGCGCGCGCGTCGAAGGAAGCGCTGGCGGTTGCCAAGGCTCTTGTCCTTGGGGTTCAGTCGGCGGTCGATGAAGATCGGCATGAAGCGCCCCCAACTGGCCTCAGCCCGCCTTGTTTACCCGCATGTACCAGTCCACCAGCCGCCGCACCTGGCGTTCGGTGTAGCCGCGCCCGATCATCCGCTGCACGAATTCGGTATGCCGCTTCTCCGTCACGCTGTCCTGCTTGGAACCGAAGCTGATCACCGGCAGCAAATCCTCGACCTGCCCGAACATGCGCTTCTCGATGACTTCGCGCAGCTTTTCATAACTCGTCCATGACGGATTGCGGCCATGGTTCTTCGCGCGGGCACGCAGCGTGAATTTCACGACCTCGTTGCGGAAATCCTTGGGGTTGGCGATGCCGGCCGGCTTTTCGACCTGAGACAGCTCGTTGTCCAGAATTTCCCGATTGAGAATCTGGCCGGTGTCGGGGTCCTTGTAGTCCTGATCCTCGATCCAGGCGTCGGCGTAGGCGATGTAGCGGTCGAACAGGTTCTGGCCATACTCGCTGTAGGACTCCAGATAAGCCTTCTGGATCTCGTGGCCGATGAATTCGGCATAACGCGTGGCAAGCTCCGACTTTATGAATTCGAGATAGGTCGCCTCCATTTCCTTCGGAAACTGCTCCCGCTTGATCGCTTCCTCCAGAATATACATCAGATGGACCGGATCGGCGGCCACCTCCTTGGTGTCGTAGTTGAATGTCTGCGACAGGATCTTGAAGGCAAACCGCGTGCTGACGCCGGTCATGCCCTCATCGACACCGGCGGCATCCCGGTATTCCTGGACCGATTTCGCCTTGGGGTCGATCTCCTTGAGGTTTTCGCCGTCATAGATCCGCATCTTTGTGTAGAGCGGCGAATTATCGTGCTCGGCCAGACGGGTCGAAACCGTGAACCGGCTCAGGATATCCAGCACTTCCGGAGCACAGGGACTGGCGGCCAGTTCGCTTTCGCGCAGCAGCTTTTCGTAAATCTGCCGCTCTTCCGTGACTCTCAGGCAATAGGGAACCTTGACCACCAGAATGCGGTCGAGGAACGCCTCGTTGTTCTTGTTGCCCTTGAATTGCAGCCATTCCGACTCGTTGGAATGGGCCACGATGATGCCCTGATACGGGAACGCACCGAAGTTCTCGGTGCCGTTGTAGCTGCCTTCCTGGGTCGCTGTCAGCAACGGGTGCAGGACCTTGATCGGCGCCTTGAACATCTCGACGAATTCGAGCAAGCCCTGCGTCGTACGGTTGAGGCCACCGCTGTAGGAGTAGGCGTCGGGGTCCGACTGGCTGAAATTCTCCAGCTGCCTGATGTCGACCTTGCCGACGAGGGCGGAAACGTCCTGGTTGTTCTCATCGCCGGGTTCCGTCTTGGCGATGCCGATCTGGCGGAGCCGCGAGGGCGCCAGCTTGACGACGCTGAATTTGGAAATATCGCCGGAAAGCTCGTCAAGGCGCTTGGTCGCCCACGGCGAGATCAGGCCGTTCAGCCGCCGCCGGGCGATGCCGTATTTATCCTCCAGCAGGTCGCCCATGCGCTCGGGATGGAAAAGGCCGAGCGGGGATTCGAAGATCGGGCTGATCTCGTTGCCGACCTTCAGCGTATAGATCGGCCGCTGCTCCATCAGCTTCTTGAGCCGCTCGGCCAGAGAAGATTTGCCGCCGCCGACCGGACCGAGAAGATAAAGGACCTGCTTGCGTTCCTCGAGCCCCTGCGAGGCGTAGCGGAAATAGCCGGCTATCCGCTCGATAGTGTCTTCCATGCCGTAGAAATCGGCGAAGGAGGGATAGATCTTGATCGTCCTGTTGGAAAAAATACGGCCGAGCCGCTCGTCCGTGCTGGTGTCCACCAGGATCGGATCGCCGATGGCGTCGACCATCCGCTCCGGGGCGGAGGCATACATCGACTTGTCCTCGCGGCAGGCGAGAAGATATTGCTGGAGACTTATCTCGTCCTGGGCCGCACCCGAATAAATCTCGGAAAACAAATCAAAGACATCGGACTCTTTCCCGCTCATGGCAGCCTCGCATCCGGGCCGGCCTGAAACCTGCACCCTCGCGTATCAACTGCCGGAAGGACCTTGTGGTTCCTTCACATCACCGCGAGTGCCTGCGATTTGCGATTACCTTTCGCCGCAGGATTCAACGTACAGGTGCGTGGCGGCCCGCCCGCCTCACGCCAAGGGAGACGTCTCCGGCATCGAGGGGATGAACTCTGTGACAGAATATTGAGCAAGGCCCATTTTCTGGAAGGGATCCAGGCGCAGTATCGCATCAAGCTTGCCGCGATCTTCAGCAACGGCGATGACGATCCCTCCTGTCCTCGGGACTTTCCTGCCGGACGCGACGAATACCCCTGAAGCATAGTTTTGCTTGAGGAATTCGATATGAGCCGGAATAGCGGCGCCAACCCGATCAAGCGAAACGATATAATGCAGGTCCACGACAAACATGCTGTAGCCATCTGGAACAATGGGCATCTAGAGAATCCTTTCTCCAATTGGCGCATTGCGGGAACTGCAAGCCCGACCTTGCCGGCAAGGCGTGATCAGGCTGGAGGGACCCCTTGGCGCTTCATGGAATGAGCAGCAGGCTTCCCGTGCTGCGCCCTGTTTCGAGATCGGTATGCGCCTGCGCGACATCTTCCAGCGCGTAGGTGGCGCCGACCGTGCTGGCGATGCCAAGCCGCATCGCAGCCACGGCGGCTTCGGCCGCGACGCGATAGACCCCCATGTCGGCCGAATAGGCCATGAAACTAGGGCGCGCGAGCGTGAGCGAACGGCGCGGACCGATATCCTCGACATTGAGAGGAGGAATGGGACCGGCCGCCTGGCCAAGGCTGGCAACGGTGCCGAACGGCCGAACGCAGGCAAGCGTCTTCGCCAGCATATCACCGCCAATGCCGTCATAGGCGGCATCAACGCCGAGGCCATCCGTCAGCTTCTTGACCTCGCCAACGATATCGGCATCGCGCCCGACGACGACATGGTCCGCGCCAGCCTTGCGGGCGAGGTCCGCCTTTTGCGGCGAACTGGCCGTCCCGATCACCATAGCGCCGAGGTGCTTTGCCCAGCGTACCAGCAGCCCGCCCGTACCGCCAGCAGCGGCATGGACGAGGACCGTCGTTCCAGGTCCAACCGCGTGGGTCCGGGTCAGGAGCATATGGGCGGTGATGCCGCGCGCCATGGAGGCGGCGGCCAGTTGCGGGGAGATATCATCAGGCAGGCAAACGGCGCGCGCCTCGGGCAGCAGCCGCGTCGAGGCGTAGGCGCCGACAGGCGTCCCGGCATAGGCTACCCGATCGCCGGGCGAAAGCCTCGTCACGCCCGGTCCGACGGCCTCGACAATGCCGGCGCCTTCAATCCCGAGGGTGGCCGGCAAGGGTAACGGATAAAGACCGGTTCGGTGATAGATGTCGATAAAGCTGACGCCGATGGCCTCGTGGCGAATACGTATTTCACCGGGGCCTGGCTCGGCCGGTACGTCCGGCGACACCGCCAATCGCTCGACGCCGCCAAAACCGGTGATTTGAACCTTTCTATTCATCCGTCGTCTCCACTTTCGCCATGTTGAATTTCCTCACCAGCATCACGCGAACCGTCTTGCACCGAGCCACCTGACGGTTGTTGTTCGCGGCGTCTTCCGAACGTCGACCCTTCAGAAATACGCCGTCACGCCGACAAGGGCATGTCGTCGAGCAGCTTGCGGATCGGTCGCAGCACCGTGGAGAGCGGCACCAGCCGTACCGCCAGGTCGCGGATGACCGCCAGCGCGTGGCTGCGGCGAAACATCAGTTTCGCCAGTTGCCGCGAATTGTCCTGCGCCGCCTCGACGCGCGGCCGCTGCGAGCGCTCATAGGCGAGCAGCGCCTCGGCGACGTTCTCGGGGCCGGCATCGAGCAGGCGTTGTGCAAGGACGGTGGCCGATTCCATCGCCATGCCGGCGCCGATGCCTGCTGTCGGCAGGAACCCGGCGGCGGCATCGCCGAGCAGTGCTGCGCGGCCCACCGCCCACTTGTCAGCCCGACAGTCGGTGAGCTTCCAGAAGTAGAGGTCCTGCCCCGCTTCGACCTCAGCCAGCCCCCGTTCCAGCCAGGGATCGATGGCACTCAACTGGCTGCGGATTTCGGCGACGAAGGCGGCTGGCCCTTCCAGCATGTCGGCGCGGTCGCCGCCGACGAACACGCCGGCGCGCCCCTTGACCGGATAGATGCCAACGAAGAAATCCGCTCCCCATATCTCGTCGCCCTGGTCGGCATGGGCGGCATCAGCGTCGATCCAGGCAACCCAGCCGGCCCAGCCGGTGTCGTAGATCGCCACCTTACCGGGCTCAAGCAGCCCGGCCCGCTCGGGCGAATGCAGGCCGTCCGCCAGCACGACCGTGTCGAAAGTGGCCTCGACGGTACCGCCGCCGTTCTCCAGCACCGTTTCCACCGCCTGCGCCGACTGTTGCATCGACTTCAGTGTCGCGCGATGGCTGATCGGCGCGCCGTGCGTCGACAGCACGTCCAGAAGCTCTCTCCGCGCAAGGCCCCGATAGTCGCCATAGGCATGCAGCAACGTGTCGATCTCGTATTCGCGCAGCAGTGGTCCTCTGTGGCCGTGCAGGCGATAGCGATGGAAGGGCACGCTGCGGGCGCGGTATTCGTCCCGGACGCCGAGCGCCTGCATCGCCGGATCGACCAGCGGCATCAGCGCCAGCATGTAGCCTTCCCCGGCCTTGTCCGGCGCATGCTCCACCAGCACCGGATGCAACCCGCCCCGGCGCAGCAACTGCGCCAGGGTCAATCCGGCGACCCCGCCGCCGACGACCAGCACACGCAGCCGGTCGTCGCGCTGCCGTTCCACTTGTTCCTGTATCGAAGTCTCGATGAACATGTCGTGATCCCGTATTGGACTACCCGGTCCAGTCACATAATACGACTGGACCGCCCGGTCCAGTCTGCTACTCTACACAGATGAGTGAACGGACCCCAGGCGTAATGGCGCCACGGCGCTACAGGCAGTTGCTGGCAACGGCAGCGCACGAATTCGCCGCCCACGGTTTCGAACGGGCTTCGCTGAATGCGGTCATCCGAGCTTGCGGGATGAGCAAAAGCTCTTTCTATCACTACTTCGGCTCCAAGGAGGCGCTGTTCGACCGCGTGGTCGAGGAAGCGTCGGCGGCGCTGGCGCGCGATCTCGCCGCGCCGGATCCCGAAACGCTGGCCGGTCCCGACTTCTGGATCCGTGTCGAGGCGTTCCTGGCCAGCGCCCTGGCAGCTTCGGCCAGGCAGGACTGGTATGGGGACCTCGGCCGGATTTTTTATCTGCCAGACCTGTCGGCTGAACGAAGTTCTGCGCTCCGGCGCATTTTGGCCGGCGTCGCCGACTGGCTCGGCCGCGTGCTGGCCGTCGGTCGCGCCTGCGGTGCTGTGCGCGACGACCTGCCGGCATCGCTGCAGGCGGAACTCGTCTTCGCCCTGTTGCAGGCGATGGACCGCTGGTCGCTGCGTCACATGGACGAGTTCGACAAAGCCACCATCGCCGGGCTGGCGCACCGCCAGTTCGAGGCGTTGCGCCGTCTCCTCGCCACCGATGCGACTACGCCATCTCCCGACCGACCGATCCCGACCCGATGAAAGATATATGGAATTCCCTTCGGGAAGGGTGGTTCGCTGCCACTATGGTCTGGATTTAAGCGGCCAATTTCGTTAGATAGAATTCGAACGATAGAACTGAAATGCCGGAATGCCCATGACGATCGAACTCGAACGCTACACCGCGATCTTCACCGCCCTGAGCGAAGCGACACGTCTACAGATGATGCAGATGATCGACGAGGCGGGCGAGATACCATGCACCGTGCTCATCGAGAGGCTAGGCGTGGCGAAATCGACCGTCTCCTATCATGTCAAAATCCTAGCGCATGCGAAGCTGATTTCCGTTCGCAAGCAAGGCCGCAATTATTTCTATACGCCGCGCCGGGACATCATGGACGAGGTGGTGCCCGGCCTTCGCGAACGTCTTGCGTTGCCGAAGAAGCCAGGCGAGCGGCAGTCCGCCACATCCCCGACGGACACATCATTGACTGCCGGCGAGCCCGCCCCGACCGGCGCCAGACCTGGAATCGCACAACAAGGGTTGACGGCTTAAAGCCGTTCCGCCCGAAACAATTCGGGCAGAAACAACGGAGATCGTTGCCGATCGCGATCCGGCAAAGCACGATCGGCGGCACCGACCTTGCCTTGCCGGGTATCGACAACTCATTTTTTAGCGAACGCACCGGTCTGGTAGGTCAGCGCCTCGTCCATCACCTCGACGATGCGATCCACCTGCGCTTTCGTCAGGATCAACGGCGGCGAAATGATGAAGGTATCGTAGACGTTTCGGATAAGGACGCCATTGTCGCGGCAGCGCCTGGCCACGAAGTGGCCGAAGTAATCGGAATCGGCGAACCGTGCCTTGGTCTTCTTGTCGGCCACAAGCTCGACCCCGATCATCAGGCCGCGCCCCCTCACCTCGCCGACATGCTTCTGACGCTGCGCCAGCTCGCCGAGCCTGGCCATGAAGTAGTTGCCCACCTCCGCGGCATTTTCGGCAAGGCCCTCCTTGACGACCATGTCGAGATTGGCGAGCGCGGCCGCGCAGGCAAGCGGATGCGCGAGATAGGTGTTCCCGTGCATGAAGCCGGCATCCGGATGGTCCCTGAACGCTGATTCGATGCGCTCGTTGAACATGGTCGCGCCGAGCGGCACGTAGCCGGAGTTGATGCCCTTGGCAAAGACCATCATGTCCGGTTTGACGCCCCACAGGCGCGAGCCGAACATGCTGCCGGTGCGCCCGAAGCCGGTAACCACTTCGTCGGCGATGAGAAGCACGCCGTACTTGTCGCAGACTTTCCGGACGAGCGGCCAGTATTCCGCCGGGGGAACGATGATGCCGCCGGCGCCTTGGATCGGCTCGGCGATGAAGGCCGCGACCGTCTCCGGGCTCTGGTCGAGAATGGCGCGCTCCAACAGCATGGCGCAGATAGGGGCCAGTTCCGCCGGGTCGCTGGTGAAGGGATTGCGATAGAAATAGGGGGTTTCGACCCGGAAGAAATTCGACATCAGCGGTTCGAACATGCGGCGAAAGGCCGGCGTGCCGTTCGCGGAAAGCCCGCCGTAGCCGACGCCATGATAGGCACGCTGCAATGAAATCACCTTGGTCCGCTGCGCCTGGCCCTTCAGTTTCCAGTACTGCCGGGCGAATTTCAGCGCCGTCTCGACGGCCTCCGAACCGCCGGTGGAGAAGAAGACCCGCTTCATCCCCTCTTCGGCACACATATCCACCAGCAGCTTCGACAGCTCGATCGAGCGGGCATGGGTCGTGCCGCCGAAGAGCGAATAGTACTGCAGTTGCTGGAGCTGCTCGGTGATGGCGTCGATGATCTCCTTGCGGCCATGCCCGGCATTGACGTTCCAAAGGCCGCCCTGGCCATCAATGTATTCCTTGCCGTCGATGTCGTGGACGATGGCCCCTTTTCCGCTTTCGATGATCAGGGGCTTGTCGTTGGCGACCGCATTCGGATCGGCGAAGGGATGCCACTGATATTCGGCATTCCATTTCTTGACATCAACAGCATTGCTACGAGACATCCGTCCCTCCTCCCTTGGTGAATCGCTCCGGCACGCGCTCCATGCGGCCACGTCGCTGCTGTTCCATCCGCAGTAAGGCCGGCGGGAACAACGCGTAGTCGCGATACCGCTGCGGCGAAGCCGAGGCTCGAACCGATAGCCTTTTGCAATCGAGCTGGCCTATATTTCGCGGCGGCATTTGACAGACATGAGCGTACAATGGGAAATATAGTCGGTCAACCGACCAAATTTAGAAAGAAGCACGCGACGATATGACGAAAATGAATGTGACGCGCCAGAAACTGATCGACGGCGCCATGCAGGTGCTGGTCTCGGAGGGCGTGGCGGGCACCACGACCCGCAAGATCGCGGAAGCGGCCGGCGTGCGGCTGGCGACGCTGCATTATCATTTCAAGGACAAGGACGCGCTGCTATTCGCCGTGCTCGAGGAGGTGACGCGGCTCCTCCAGCAGTTCCTTGACGAGGAAGTCCGCCCGTCGCCGGACCTGCACCACCGGATCGAGGAACTGATCCTGGCGATATGGCGCCTGGTGAAGAAGACGCGGGATCTTCAGATCCTGCAGTTCGAGGTCACGATGTATGCGGTGCGCAGGCCGGACACGGCCTGGCTGGCCGAAAAGCAGTACCAGGGCTATTTCGACCAGTACGAGCGAATCCTGGCGCAGCCACCCAACATCGCCTGCCCCCCGGAACAGATCAGGACGCTGGCCCAGTTCGTCCTTGCCGGCCTGGACGGTATCCTCGTCCAGGATCTCGCCAATCCCGACGAGGCGCGTTCCGAGCGTGTCTTGAGGAGCATGATCCGTGCCTCCCAGGCGCTGGCCATCCATATGGCGCAGGAGGCCGCGGCCGGCCCTCACTGAAGGCCCGGGCGGGTTCGAAGCCAACTCTGCCAACAACGGCCTGGATGAGAAAGGACGGCGACGTCGAAACGCCGCCGCCCTCGGTTCCATGCCTTGCGTGTCCTCAGACCGGGCGGGTGCGCCATGCCGCGGCGGGCGACATACCCGCCTCTTTCGCCTCCAGTCCGTCGAAGAGCATGTCGATGCGCCGCTTCTCCTCCTGGCTGTGCGGCAGCGCATAGGCGAGAACCACATAGACCACCAGATTGGCGATCAGGCCGACGACGCCGGAGGTGAGCCCGGCAAGCTCGGGGATCGAAACCGGGTAGAGGAACTGGAGCACGACCGCCACGGCGAACCCCACGACCATGCCCGTGGATGCCGCCGCCGCATTGCCCCTGCGCCAGAAGACGCCGAGATAGAGCGCCGGCGCGAGCTGCACGATGCCCTGATACGACGCCAGCGCCAGCGTCAGCAGCCCGGCGGTCACGTTCACGGTCAGGATTGCGCCGATCACGGCCAGAATGGTCGAGATGACGATGGCGATACGGGCCGTGCGGGTGGTGGTCGCTTCGTCGGCGCCGCCGATATGGATGATATCCTGCGCCGTATGGGTGCCGATCGCCGCCGTGATGGCGTTGACGTTGCCGACGGTCGCGGCGAACACCGCCACGCCCGCCAGCGCCATTACGAACGGCCCCCCATGGCCGGCCGTGAGGAACCAGACGTTATCCGGCGCCTGCGCGACTTCGGGCAACTGATGGGCGAGCATGCTCATCGTGAGCAGGATCGCCAGGAAGGCGAACATCAGCGGCGCCGCCTTGACGGCGGAATTGCGGACCGCCTGCGCGCTCTTGGCCGTGAACAGCCGCACGAAGATGTCCGGCCAGCACCACGCGCCCATCGCCCC
This sequence comes from Mesorhizobium sp., assembly GCA_049647745.1. Classification (GTDB taxonomy): domain Bacteria; phylum Pseudomonadota; class Alphaproteobacteria; order Rhizobiales; family Rhizobiaceae; genus Mesorhizobium. The sequence continues at coordinate 1,650 of JBARYG010000125.1, read as the reverse complement.
GGTGATGACGATCGAGAAGTAGTACAGGGAGCCCAGATCGCTGCCGAGGCCGGGCAGCGTGGCGAAACTTTCGGGCAGGCCGGCGAAGCCGTGACCCTGGGAAATGAGCCAGACGGTCAGGCCGAGCGCCACCAGTCCGCCGATGCCGTAGGCGAAGATGCCCTGAACCATGTCGGAAATCACGATGCCGCGCATGCCCATGCGCACGGTCCAGATTTGCCGGATCGCCAGGACGCCGATGCCCACGAACACCGCCATGGTTGGCGAGATGACGCCGAACGACAGGTAGGAGAACACCAGGCCGAGAGACTGGAAGCCCAGAACCAGCCACGGGAACACCGAAATCACGCCGATCACCGCCGCGATGACGCGCACGCTCTTGGAATTGTAGCGCATGCCCACGAAGTCGGCCTGCGTATGCAGGTTGAACGCCTTGCCCCAGTCGAAGACCTTTTGCGCCATGAAGAACATGAACAGCACGGCCAGAAGCGAGTAGGAGATGACGTAGTAGCCGATGACGCCGGCGGCGGCCGACCAGCCGGCAAAAGCGATGAAGACCGTGCCGGGCATCCAGGTATTGAGGAAGGCCATGGTCTGGAACCAGGACCCGAACGAGCGCCCAGCGACCGCGAAGTGGGTAAAGTCGTTGTCGTGGCTGCGATGCGTGCGCTCCAGGATGATGACGACGAGAAGGAAGAATGCCACCAGCATTCCGTAGCCGATCAGGAAGTTCATCGTCTCACTCCTCCCCGGTATGCGCGCCTGCGCGATGCAGGTAGATCATGCTGCCGATCAGAAACACGCTGCTCCCCATGAAGAAGAACATCGCCATTCCCATGTTCCCGCGCGCGAAATAGAGGTGGATCGGCGGAAAAAACATTATGATCAGGTTGAGCCATGGCAGCACGATGTGCGCCAGGCTGCGGTCGGTGGGTCTGCTCTCCATATTCCTCTCTCCCATCTTGATTTCTTGTTTCAGGCAGCTCTTTGCGGCTCAATCGGCGCGGTTCCAGGCGGAAACGCCGGGGTGGCGCCCACGCCAGGGCAAGGCTTCCTCCAGTTGCCTTGCCAGCCTGAGCAACAGGTCCTCCCGGCCGAAGCCGGCGGCAAGCTGCACCCCGATCGGAACGCCTTCCCCGCTCATGCCGAGCGGCAGCGAGATCGCCGGCTGGCCGGTCACGTTGAAAAGCGGCGTATAGGGGATATAGGCGAACAGCACGTCCCACCATTCGCGGGCGCTGAGATCGGCGTTCTGGTCGAGTTCGCCATGCGGTCGCGGCGTCTTCGCAACGGTGGGCGTAAGCAGCACGTCGTAGCTCTGGAAGAACGGCGCGACGGAGCGGCACGCGGCGTTAAAACCTGCCAGCACCGTCTGCAACGTCTCCACGGCGTTTAGCTTTATGCCCTCGCGATAGACGTTCCACATGACGCGCTCAAGCGTGTCTGGGCCCGGCTGGCGGCCGGCGGCCGCAGCCGTAGCCTTGATCCATGCCGTTTCGCCGGCGACCCAGGCCGCGCTGATCGCCTCGGACAGCCTGTCGGCGTCGAAGACCGGTTCCGCCTCGGTCACCGAATGGCCCAGCGCCTCCAGTTGGCTTGCCACTTTCTTCACGGCGGCCGCGACTTCGGGCTCGGGCGGCGGCGCCCAGC
>JBARYG010000124.1:0-2144 GCA_049647745.1 Mesorhizobium sp. | reverse complement strand
GGATTCCGACGGCGGCACCGCCGTGGCCGCCGGCGACGCCGTCGGTGGTGCTGTTCCAGCCTGCGCCGCCGTTACCGAAGAGCCAGCCGCCGTTGCCGCCGTCGGGGTTGTCTTCGGTGCCGTCGGCACCGTTACCGATGACCGTGGAGCCGAACAGGGTGTTGATGGCGCCGTTGACCTGGATGCCCAGATCGCTGTCGATCCACTTCTCGGCGAGGCTGTACAGCCCGGCATAGGGGTCGAAAGCGAAGGCGAAGGCGGGGCCCGGTTCGGCCAGCGCGGTGAAGGCGGCGTCCCAATGCTCGGCGGACAGGAAGGTGTCCCACGCGGCCGCGTCGAACAGGGCGTCACCGTCGAGCGCGCCGTCGGTGGTGACGAACGGGGTGGCGAGCACGTCCATCATGTCGTCGAAGTCAGCCTGAGCGGTCGGGGCGATCGGGGCGATCGCCAAAAACGCGGCGATTCCGGCAACCTTGCTGCCCACAACTTTGCTGCGGTGACGAGACATCCCGACAAACCCTTCTCATGGACAACGGCCGATGCTGAAGTCTGTCTGAGAAGGTAAACGAGTTACTTACCCTGCGCAAGGTTACGGTAGGGCGCGCGAGGGCAGCAGCTGTCGACCCAACCCGAAGTGATTCGCTATTACGCCGCGGTCACCGTCACCTTGATGGTGGAGGCGCCGGAGTCCGAGGTGATGATCAGCTGCGACGCGTTGGGTCCGGAGGTGACGTGCCCGCCGGTCACGTTGACGCTGTAGCCGTTGGGGTACTGGCTGGTCGGAACGGAGATGGTGGTCTGCGATCCGGCTGCGAAGGCCCCGGAGCCGTCGGCCTGGTCGGTGGAGTAGCTGAAGGAGAAGACACCGCCCGAGAACGACCAGGAAGTCGGAATGCCCGAGATCACCTGCGGGTAGGGCTGGGACAGGGCGTCGAGTTTGTCCCAGTTGACGTTGTCGCCGTCCGGCGGTTTGGTCAGGTCGTATACCAGCGCCTGATCGTTGGGTGAGGTACTGGTGATGTCGCCGCCGGTGTAGGCCCATTCGGTCCAGCCGATCAGATGCTGATTGGCGGCGTTCATTCCGGCGTTGATCGCCGGGATGTTGTTGGTGGCGCCGAACTCGCTGAGCAACGCCGGAATGTTGTGCTCCTGTGCGTAGTCCATCGCGAATCCGAACGAGACGTCGGCGTTCCAGTCGCAGCCGAAGCTCAGGGTCGGGAACAGCGCATTCACCATGCAGTAGTGGTGGAACGAGAAGACGGTGTTGTCGTCGTCGACCGTGCCCAGGTGGTTCGGCACCGGCAGGCTGGCCTCGAGGGTGGTGGGTCCGAAGAACACCGTCTTGTTCGGGTCGACGGAGCGGATGGCTTCGGTGATCTGGTTGTAGAACGGGGTCAGCTGTTGGGCGTCGAAGTAGGGGTTGCCCAACAGGCTGCCCAGGGTTTGGGTGCCTGCCCAGGGCTCGTTCATGATCTCGTAGCCCGCCACGTTGGGCTCGCCCTTGAAGTAGTTGGCGACGGCCTGCCACATCAGTGCGTAGTGGTTCTGCAGCCCGATTTCGTCGGGTCCGTTGGAGTTGGCCCAGAACGCATCCCAAGCGTGGTTCTGCGCCGGGCTGACGAAGTAGCTGCCCGGGAAGCCTGCCTCGACGTTGGGCAGCCCGCCGGTCAAGACGGCCCAGTCCGGCGCACCGTCGCCGCCCAGGCTGCCGCTGTAGAGGTCTTGATGCATGTCGAGGATGGCGACGATGTTGTGGTTGGCCAGCATCTGGACGGTCTGTTGGAGCGATGCGAGGTAGCCGTAGTCGATGACCCCCGGTTCTGGTTCCACCCCGGCCCAGATCACGCCCAGGCGTACGGCGTTGAAGCCGTTGGCGGCCAGGAAGGCGGCATCGTCGTCGCTGAACCCGCCGGCGGACGGCTCGTAGGGGGCGACCTTGTAGACCTGGTTGAGCCCATGCCACATGACGACCTGGCCGTCGCTGTTGGTGAGCCAGCCGTTGGACACCTCCACCGGCGGGGCGACCGTTCCGGTGATCCCGCCCGGGAGTGCGCCGTAGTGGCCTACCTCGCCGTGGGTGCCATAGAGCAGGCCGGCCACACCGCCGACGCCGCCCAGTGCGGGCAGCCCGGCCAGGGTGGCGC
>JBARYG010000123.1:0-3105 GCA_049647745.1 Mesorhizobium sp. | reverse complement strand
TATCCGCACAGATGGCCTCACACCATTTCGACCAGATTAACAGGTCCTGACCCTAGGTCGTGCTTCATGAACGAAATGACCAGAGCGGAAATCGACAGGGCGGAACGCAACGACGCCGCGTTGGGCGCGGGGCCAAAGCGGCCGCGCGACGCGGCGACGCTGATCCTGCTCGACCGCAGGGACGAGGACGTGCTGGTGCTGATGGGCCGGCGCAGTGCCCGCCATGCCTTCATGCCGGGGAAATTCGTGTTTCCGGGCGGCCGCACCGACCCCGCCGACAGCCGCGTCACTGTCGCAACCGGCCTGCATCCCGAGGAAGAATCAAGGCTCTGCGCCAGCCCCGGACGTACGGGTGCGGCGCGCGCACGCGCCATCGCGCTCTCGGCCATCCGCGAGACCTATGAAGAAGCCGGCATCCTGATCGGCAAAAAGGGGACGTTCGCCACCGCCAAACGCGACTGGCAAGGATTTGTCGAGCATAATGTGCAGCCCTCGCTCGAAGCGGTGCGCTTCGTCGCCCGCGCCATTACCCCGCCCGGCCGCGTGCGGCGCTACGACACACGCTTCCTCAGCGCTTGGCGCAGCGAGGTGGCCGTGGAACTGCCCGGAGGCGGGCCGACCAACGAACTGGAAGAACTGGTCTGGCTGCCGCTCGATCAGGCCCTCAAGGCCGATATTCCGACCATTACGCGAAGCATCCTGGACGAACTTCAAAAGCGGCTTGCCGCGGACCCGCACCTGCGCCCCGGCGGCTGGCCGGTGCCGTTCTACCGGCTGGTGCGCGACCGTTTCGTCCGTGACATCCTATAGCAAGCAGTCAGGCATTCATCCCTATGACGGTCGAGACAACGCCGCAAACTGACGAGTGCGTACACTGGCTGCCGATGATCGCGGCGATTTCATCGATCAGCGTGGTCGGCATCGCCATCGGCCTCGGCATGCCGCTGCTCAGTATCATTCTTGAGACGCGGGGCCATTCGGCTTCGATGATCGGCCTGAACACCGCCGTAGCCGGTTTTGCCTCCATCGCGGGCGCACCGCTGGCAACGCCGCTGGCGCGGCGCATCGGCGTCGCCTGGGCGATGCTGGCCATGATCATCACGGGCGCGCTGGCTTTCGTCGGCTTCTATTTCGCGCCTGATTTCTGGATGTGGTTCCCGCTGCGCGTGGCTCTCCACATGTCGCTCACCATCCTGTTCATCCTGTCGGAATTCTGGATCAGCGCCTCGGCGCCGCCGCGTCGGCGTGGACTGGTTCTGGGCGTCTACGCGACCGTCCTGTCGCTCGGCTTCGCGGCGGGGCCGTGGCTGTTTTCGCGCCTCGGCAGTTCCGGATTCCTGCCGTTCGGGGCCACCGTTGTCCTGGTCGGACTGGCGGCAATCCCGGTGGTTGCCGCCCGCAAGGAAAGCCCGCCGCTTCACCCCAACGATGACGAGGAGACTGGCGGTTTCCTGCGCTATATTTGGCTGGTCCCCACTGCGACGTTTGCCGTACTGGTGTTCGGTGCGGTCGAAACCGGCGGCTTCGCGCTATTTCCGATCTATGGCAACCGCATCGGCTACTCCGAAGCGAATGCGGCCCTGCTTCTGACCATGATCGGACTTGGCAACGTGCTGCTGCAAATTCCAATCGGCATGATCAGCGACCGCATCGGCGACCGCCGCTACCTGCTGCTCGCCTGCGCGCTGGTCGGCCTCGCCGGCGCCGCCTTCATGCCGCTGTTCGCATCGAACTGGCATCTTATGGCGGCGCTGCTGTTCGTCTGGGGAGGCGTGGTCGCGGCCATGTACACCGTCGGCCTCGCGCATCTGGGCTCGAAGCTCTCCGGCCACGAACTGGCGTCGGCCAACGCCGCCTTCGTCTTGTGCTATGGCGTCGGCATGGTGCTGGGGCCGCAGGCCATCGGCATCGGCATGGATATGTTCGGGCCGAACGGCTTCGGCTGGGCGCTGGCGCTGTTCTTCGGCATCTATCTGGTGCTGGCGACGGGCCGGATTGTCGTCACGGCGAGATGGCGCTGACGCTTGTTCTTGCGTTGCGCCCAAATTCCTGTATAGACGCCCGCAATCTGCCGGTCCTAGCTGGGGGCTGAACGGAGGGCCGGAGGTTTTCCAAAAGAAAGCCGCCGTGTGAAGCTCAAAAGCGCTTCCGCCTCCCGTGTCTCCGCTCTCGACCATCTCGTCGTGCTCCTTTCTTCTCCGGACAAGGCCGCAAGCCTTCGAAGGATCAGAGAAGTTGCAGAGGCTCTCGCCGCCGGGACCGGAAGAGAAACGAAGAAAGGGAATGAACAATATGGCTCTTTACGAACATGTGTTCCTTTCCCGGCAGGATCTGTCGCAGCAGCAGGTCGATGAACTCGTTGAGCGTTTCAAGGGTGTCATCGCGGCTGGTGGCGGCTCGGTCGGCCGGGTCGAGAACTGGGGACTGAAGTCCCTCACCTACCGGGTCAACAAGAACCGGAAGGCTTACTACACGCTGATGGACCTCACCTGCCCGCCGGCGGCGCTCAACGAAATGGAGCGCCAGATGGGCTTGTCCGAGGACGTGCTGCGCTTCCTGACCATCAAGGTCGAGAAGCACGAGGACGGCCCGTCGGCCATGATGCAGAAGCGCGAAGAGCGCTCCGAGCGCGGCAGCTTCGGCGACCGTGATCGCGGCCCGCGTTCGTTCGGCGACCGCGACAGGGGCGATCGTGGCCCGCGCCCGCAGCGCAGCTTTGAAGGGAGCGCAGAATAATGGTCGACATCAATCAGATCCCGACCCGGCGCCCGTTCCATCGCCGCCGCAAGACCTGCCCGTTCTCCGGCGCCAACGCGCCCAGGATCGACTACAAGGACGTGCGTCTGTTGCAGCGCTACATTTCCGAGCGCGGCAAGATCGTACCGTCGCGCATCACCGCCGTCAGCCAGAAGAAGCAGCGCGAACTCGCCAAGGCGATCAAGCGCGCCCGTTTCCTCGGCCTGCTGCCCTACGTGGTTCGCTGATTCTATCGATAGCGGGCGGTTCGTCGCCCGCTATCGTCCATCCGTGACGGACACGGCTGGAGAAACTGATATCCGAGTTGGGGCATAGACCCCTAACTGCCGCGACAGGCAGGACAGCGAA
>JBARYG010000122.1:0-14986 GCA_049647745.1 Mesorhizobium sp. | reverse complement strand
TGGTTATTCGGTAGGCATGTCGCTGGCGCTTGCCTACCTCAAGAGCGGACTGGCGAAGCCGGGCGAAGCCGTTTCGGTCGCCATCCTCGGCCGCCCCCACAAGGCAAGGATACTGGAACAGCCGCCTTTCGATCCGAAGGGAAGAAAGCTGCGTGCATGATGCCGTGGCGTCGCGCTATCTGGACTCAAACCGTCAGCGTGCTTCCATGGCTGCCTCAAGCACGGGGAAAATCCGCGGGTCGGCCGACTGGGCGACGTTGAAGCGCATGAAGCCGCCGGCGGTCTGCGACAGGGAAAAGGCGTTGCCGGGAGCCAGCACGACGTTGTCGGCCAGAGCGCGGCGCGCGATATCGGCGGCATCGAGCCCTTCCGGCAGCCGGCACCACAGGAACATGCCGGCCTGCGGTTCGTTCCAGGGAACGATGCCGATCGCCTTCAGCCGCATGGTCGTCTCGACCATCGCCCGCGACAGAAGCTGCCGCAACGCTTCCACATGCTTGCGGTAGCTGCCGTCAGTCAGCAGCGCCAAGACCAGTTCCGACGACAGGCCGGCACCGCCGAAGCTGGTCGCGATCTTGAGGTCGGTGATCCCCTCGATCCAATCGGGACGCGCCGCGATGAAGCCGCACCGGACAGCCGCCGACAGGGTTTTCGAGAAACTGCCGATATGGACGACGCGCTCCAGCCCGTCGAAGGCGGCAAGGCGCGGCGCCGGCGAAATCTCAAAGTCGGCGAAGATATCGTCCTCTACGACGGTCAGGTCGTATTGCTCGGCGAGCTTAAGGATACGGTGCGCGACGACAGGCGACAGCGTGGCCCCGGTCGGATTGTGGATCGCCGAATTGGTGATGTAGAGGCGCGGCCGGTGCTCGGCCAGCGCCTGCGCGAACTGGTCGATATCCGGCCCCGCAACCGTGTAGGGCACACTGACGACCTTGGCCCTGTGGGCGCGCAGTAGCGCATGAAAGTTGAAGTAGCAGGGATCGTCCACCAGCACCGTATCGCCGGGCTCGATGAGAAAACGGCATACCAGATCGATCGCCTGCGTTCCCGATTCCGTCAGGACGATCTGGCCGGGCGCAGCCTCGATGCCATACCCGCCCATCCTGCGGGCCAAGAGCTGGCGCAGCGCCGGCAGGCCGAGCGGCGTGCCGTAGTCGGCTAGCGCAAAATCATGGCTGCGGGAGAGGGAGCGCAGGGCGCGACGCAAGCCTTCCTGCGGCATCCAGTCGGCGGGAAGCCAGCCGCAGCCGGGTTTCAGAAGCGTCTCGCCAGCTTCCAGCGACTGCCGTGAAATCCACAGCGGGTCGATTTCGCGATCTAGCTTCGGACCGATCTCGGACAATCGGAGCGGCGCCAGCGGTGCGGCGACATAGTAGCCGGAACCGGGCCGCGACCGGATCACGCCTTCGGCCATCAGCCGCTCATAGGCTTCGACGACCGTCGACTTGGAAACCCGCATCGTCACGGCGAAAGCGCGGATCGAAGGCAGTTTCGCTCCCGGCGTCAGGTTGCGCATTCCGATCCGCCGCTGGATCGCGCCCATCACGGCGTCGATCAGCGTCTCGCCCTGCCCGTTGATTTCGCGCTCTTCATCCATCCGTACTGCCTGTATGACCATAACAGTTTTCTTAGATTGTACTGCATCGTCTCTGGAGCCGCCATACCGTTCCGCCCGATACAGGCAAAATTGACGGAGGCGTGGATGGACAAGACGACAAGCGGATGGGTCAGCGGATTCCTGGGCGTGCTGATTTTCAGCGGTTCGCTGCCGGCGACCCGGCTGGCGGTGGTGGATTTCGACCCCGTCTTTCTGACGGTGGCGCGCGCGGCCATCGCCGGCGTGCTGGGCCTCGCGCTGCTGATGCTGTTTCGCGAAAAGCCCCCGACACGCGGCGACCTGGTTTCGCTCGTCGTCGTGGCGCTCGGCGTCGTGGTGGGCTTCCCGCTGCTCAGCGCTCTGGCCCTGCAACACGTCACTGTCGGCCATTCCGTGGTGTTCGTCGGGCTGTTGCCGCTGGCGACGGCGGTCTTCGGCGTCGTGCGCGGCGGCGAGCGTCCGCGCCCGGCGTTCTGGGTGTTCTCCTGCCTCGGCAGCGCGCTGGTGGCGAGTTTCGCCCTGTCGCAAGGCCTGAATGCTTCGCCCGTCGGCGACCTGCTGATGTTGGGGGCGATCGTCGTATGCGGCCTCGGCTATGCCGAGGGGGCCAGGCTTTCGCGCAGGCTCGGCGGCTGGCAGGTAATTTCCTGGGCGCTCGTCCTGTCGCTGCCGGTGATGGCGGGGCTTGCGCTGGTCACGCGGCCATCGTCCTTCGCATTCGTCGGCGGACCGGCCTGGATCGGCCTTGCCTATGTATCCCTGTTCAGCATGCTGATCGGCTTCGTGTTCTGGTATCGCGGCCTCGCGCGCGGCGGCATCGCCGGCGTCGGGCAATTGCAACTGCTGCAACCCTTCTTCGGCCTCGCGTTGGCGGGCACGCTGCTGCACGAAGTGATAAGCCCGTCGATGCTTGTCGTAACGCTGGCTGTGGTCGCCTGTGTTGCCGGAGCGAAAAAATTCGCGAAATAGCCAGGCCCGTTTGCCCTATGCATTCGCCGACAGCGGGCCGCCCGGTGTTTTCGGCTACCGGCTGCATAATTTGTATATACTATTCCTGACGCCAAGCGACGACTCGCCTCCCGCTGCGAACCTGAGCCGCAACTGAGCGATCTTCCCGCCCGATCCGGGAATCGGCAGCGAGTAGTCTTTTCGCATGTCGGATAATGCCGAATCCCCGCTATACGGTCCGGATTCCATTCCAACCCCATTGCGAGAATCCAACGCGGTCTCGGCGTGGATTGCCTTGCCGGCTATGAAAAATCAGCAGCAGGCACGATTTTGGCATGAAATCACGCTTGACAAGGAACGTCCCCACCACTTGTATATGTGAGTTTATATCTATTGCCGTTGGCTGATGCTGGGTATCCGGACATCATGGAGGAGCCGGTGGGAAAGTTCGCACTACCCTGTCCAGTCCGCCTTGCGGACATGGACAAACTACGCCGAACGGGCCGATCGCGGAGCAATGACCTCCCTTGCCTGCCGGACAACACCATGGGGAACACCGGCAGCCGAATTCGGCGCAGGCGAACGCACGGCGTTCGCTTCTCAGGTTTTATCAACGTCGCTATCGCGACATCAGCGGGAGACAAGTCATGAGCATTGGACGTTTTCGTCGAGTTCGGTTCGCCTCAACGGCTGCGGCGATGATGATACTGGCAGCGCCGTGCTGGAGCGTCGCGCATGCCGAGGAGATTTCGACCACGGTCGACCAGAGCCTGAAAGACCTGCTGCCGGCCAAGCTGAAGGACGCCGGCACGATCCGGGTGGCCAGCAACGTCGAATATCCGCCCTTCGAATATTACGACACCGACAACACCACGATCATCGGCCTCGACAAGGACCTTGCCGACGCGATCGGGCAGAAGCTCGGGGTCAAGCTCGAATTCTCCAACATGAGCTTCGACGCCATCATCCCGGCGCTTGCCGCCAACCGCTACGACATGGCGATGTCGGCGATGACCGACACCGAAGAGCGCCGCAAGAAGGTCGATTTCGTCGACTATTTCACCTCTGGCGGCGGCTTCCTGGTCAAGCACGGCAATCCCAAGAACATCCACACGCTTGCCGACATCTGCGGCGTCACCGCTGCCATCGACAAGGGCACGACGGAGATCGACGACGCCAAAAGGGCGTCCGAGGACTGCGTCAAGGCCGGCAAGCCGGAGGTCAATGCGAAGGTTCTTCCCGGCACCAGCCAGATCGTGCTGGCGCTGCAGGCCGGGCGGGCCGATGTGGCGATGATCGATACGTCGGCCGGGGCCTATATCTCGCAACAGCACAAGGGCGAGTTCGAGGTGCCGGATTCGTCCTATGCGCCGCGGCCATACGGCATCGTCCTGCCGAAGGATTCTCCTGAACTGTCGAAGGCGATCCAGGGCGCCATCCAGGCGTTGATCGACGAGGGCACCTACGCCAAGATCCTCGCCAAATGGGGTCAGGAAGTCGGCGCCGTCAAGAAGGCGACGATCAATGACGGAGCCGGCCAGTAAGGCAGGTATCGACGCCACCCAGCGGTCCTTGGGAGTTTGCCATGCCGGTCAAAGAGACCAACCCCGAAGGAACGGATATCGATCATACGATCGACCTGGTCATCAAACCTGCGCGCCATCCCTGGCGCTGGGTGGCGATCGCTTTCGTGGCGCTTCTGGCGGCGATGCTCGTGCATACGCTGTTCACCAACCCGCGCTTCGAATGGTCTGTCGTGGGCCAGTATTTTACCTCCGAAACGATCCTGCTGGGGGTGCGGCGCACCCTCGAACTGACGGTAATCGCCATGGTGACGGGCGTCGCGCTGGGCGTGATGCTCGCCGTCATGCGCCTGTCGCCCAACCCTGTCCTGTCGAGCGCATCCTGGCTGTTCGTCTGGTTCTTCAGGGGATCGCCGCTGCTTGTCCAACTGCTTTTGTGGTACAATCTTTCGGCACTGTTTCCGCACATCGCGCTCGGCATACCCTTCGTCGGCCCAGACTTCATCGTGCTGGACGCCAACGTGCTCATCACGCCCTATATGGCGGCGCTGCTCGGGCTGGGGCTGAACGAAGCGGCCTATAGCGCGGAAATCATCCGGGCCGGCATCATTTCCATCGACCACGGCCAGACCGAAGCCGCCCAGTCGATCGGCATGTCGCGCGGACGGCTGCTGCGGCGCGTGGTGCTGCCGCAGGCAATGCGCGTCATCATCCCGCCGCTCGGCAATGACACCATCAACATGCTCAAGATGTCGGCACTGGTCAGCATCATCGCCGTTCCGGAACTGCTTTTCGCCGCGCAGACGATCTATACCCGCACCTTCGAAACGATCCCGCTGCTCCTGGTCGCGGTCATCTGGTACCTGATCATCGTTTCGGTGCTGAGCGTCATCCAGTATTACATCGAGCGCCACTTTGCCCGTGGCAGCAGCCGCAACCTGCCACCTACGCCCCTGCAAAGCCTTCGTCACTTCTTCGGCGGCTCGCGGGCCAGCGTTCCCCACCTCGAAGAAACGAGGGCCGCGTCATGACGGGCCAGCCATCCGAGCGGTCGAGCCGTCCCATGATGCAGGCGACAAGGGTTCGCAAGTCGTTCGGCGCGCTCGAAGTGCTCAAAGGCATCGACCTGTCGCTACCAGCCGGCGAAGTGATGTGCCTGCTCGGCCAGTCCGGATCGGGAAAGAGCACCTTCCTGCGCTGCATCAACCATCTCGAACGCATTGATTCCGGCCGCATCCGGGTCGACGGCGAACTGATCGGCTACAAGGAGCGCGGCGGCTGCCTGCACGAGATGCACGAGCATGAGATCGCCCGCCAGCGCGTCCGGATCGGCATGGTGTTCCAGCATTTCAACCTGTTCCCGCATATGACCGTCCTGCAAAACGTCATCGAGGGACCGATCGGCGTGAAGCGGGAGGACCGAGAGGAAGTGCGCGAGCGGGCGCATGCCATCCTCAAGCGCGTCGGCCTGTCGGAAAAGGTGAGCGCCTATCCGCGCCAATTGTCTGGCGGGCAACAACAGCGGGTGGCGATCGCCCGCGCGCTGGCCATGCGGCCCAAGCTGATCCTGTTCGACGAGCCGACGAGCGCGCTCGACCCCGAACTGGTTTCGGATGTGCTGGACGTGATGCGCGACCTCGCCGAAAGCGGCATGACCATGGTGGTGGTGACGCACGAGATCGCCTTCGCCCGCGAAGTCGCGGACCGGGTCGTGTTCATGGCTGGCGGCGAAATTGTCGAACAGGGCAAGCCGGCCGACGTGCTCGGCAATCCGTCTCACCCGCAGACGCAGGCATTTTTAGCAAAGGTGCTTTAACGCCCGGCATTGTTGCCGCGGGTCGTGCCGGATGGCCTCAAGCACGGCACAAGGCCGCGCATAAAAGATAGTCGAGCAAAATAATTACCCGGCTAATACACCAGCCGATACAGGAAAAGCACCGAGCGAATTCCAGAAAACCATGGCATGTGGCATGAAAACGGATCATGCGACATCCTGTAGGTTTTTGTTTTTCGTGTGTGGTTATTCAGAAACTGCTACGCAATTTCGGGAGATCTGTTTCAGGCGGTAAGCCGCACCATCGCTTTGCGATAGGCATCGAAAATGGCGGCTTGCTGCGGGTGATGACGGTCGCGGATCATCCATTTGCCGGCGACCATGACGTCGCGCACCGGGTTTTGCGTGCCGCCCAGCAGCCAGCCGTCCAGCGCAGTCTGCGGGCCGTGGCCCAGAAGCACGTTGCTATCCGCGTCGAGCATAACGAGATCGGCCCGCCGGCCGGCAACCAGCGCGCCGCCGCCCTGAGCGGAGGCCTGCTCGCCGCCGGCAAGCGCCGTATCGAACAGGATGCGGCCGCTATGCGCCTCCTGGCCGTTTTGCGATTGCGCGATGACGTTGCGGCGGTTGAGTTGCAGCCGCTTGCCGCATTCGAGCATGCGCAGTTCCTCGGCCGTCGAGGTTGAATAGTGGCTGTCGGTGCCGATGCCCCAGGCGCCGCCGGCACGGTGATAGTCGACCAGCGAGAAAAAGCCGTCGCCCATGGTCGCCTCGGTCAGCGGGCACAGGCCCGCCACCGCGCCGCTCGCCGCCATTCCGGCGACTTCGGAGGCGTCGAGATGCGTGGCATGCACCAGGCACCAGTCCGCACTGAGGCCGACATTTTCGAGCAGCCACTGCACCGGGCGGGCACCGAGCCCCGCTTCCACTTCCACCACTTCATGCGTGGTTTCCGAAACATGGATATGCAGGCGCGCCTTCGGGTCCATCGCTTTCATGCCGGCAAGGGCCGCCTTCGCCTCGTCCGGCGTCACGGCGCGCAACGAGTGGAGGGCAAGGCCCACATTCAGATTGGCATGATCGCCCCGACGGCCGCGCAGGGTTTCGATGAGTTTCAGATAGTCGTCCACCGAATGGGCGAAGCGGCGCTGCGTCGGCTCGACCGGCTTGCCGATGCCGCCATGGGCGTAGAGCACCGGCAGCAGCGTCAGCCCCAGGCCAGTACGGTCGGCCGCGGCGATCAGGCGATCCGACATCTCGGCCGGGTTGGCGTGGAACTGGCCGCCGGCCTGGTGATGCACATAGTGGAATTCGCACACGGCGGTCATGCCGAATTGCAGCATCTCGAGATAGACTAGCCCGGCAATCGCTTCGTAGTCTTCCGGCGTCAGCCGGTCGACCATCCGGTACATTTCCTTGCGCCAGGTCCACAGATTGTCCTCGGCGCGTTCGCCGGTGACGAATTCGGTGCGGCCGGCAAGAGCGCGCTGGAAGGCGTGCGAATGCAGGTTGGACAGGCCGGGGACGCCAAAGCCACGTAACGTGGTCACATTGCCGGTCTGGGGTTTCGTGGCCGACACGGAAAGGATGCGCCAGTCGCCGCCGACCTCCAGATAGCCGGGAGACAACCAGCCGTCCGGCTGGTGGAGGTGCTCTATCTCATAGATCTGGGTCATCTCGACTCCTTCAAGCGGCAGCGGCGCAGCGGCAGGCAAAGCGGCCGCCGGCCTCACATGGCATCGCCGCCGTCGAATACGATCTTTCCGGCTTTCAGCACCAGCCGGGCGCGGCCGCGCCCCAACCGATAGGCCATGTCCTCGTAGCGTTCGTAGGGGAAGATCGCGACATCGGCCTGCTTGCCGGCTTCCAGCGAGCCGAGACGGTCACCGCGATCAAGCGCCATCGCCGCGTGCAGCGTGCCGGCGCGGATCGCCTCGGCCGGGCTGAACTTATAGAGCCGGCAGGCCAGTTGCACGACGAAGGGCATCGATTCCAGCCAGCAGCCGGGGCACATATCCGTTGCCAGCGCCATCGTCACGCCGGCGTCGAGCATGGAGCGGGCATCGAAGGGACGGTTGTGGCCGACGGCGAAGTCGAGCCCCGGCATCACCACGCAGACGACACCCGCCTCGCGCAACAGCGCGTATTCCGCTGGATCGGTGTAGTTCATGTGATCGGCCGACACCGCCTTCATTTCGGCGGCAAGCGTCGAGCCGCCGATATGGGAATAGGCATCGGTGTGAATCTTAATCTTCAGGCCATGGTCCAGCCCGCGCTGCAGGATCGCGCGCGTTTCCTCGACCGTGTAATAGCCGTCGTCGCAATAGACGTCGTTGAACTCGGCAAGCCCGCGGCGCGCCACTTCCGGGATCATCTCGTCCATGATCTCCGCGATATAGGCGTCGCGGCTCTTGTCGTCGGGAAACTCGTGCGCGCCAAGGAAGGTCGAGACGATCTCGATCGGCTGGCGCTCGCCAAGCAGCTTGTTGACCTCGAGCATCTTGATCTCGGTCGCGGTATTCAGCCCGTAGCCGCTCTTGCTTTCCACCGTCGTGGTGCCGCAGGCCAGCATGTGCGCAAGCCGTTCGGCGGCGCTGTCGGCAAGCTGCTCCTTCGTCGCTTCGCGCATCATCCGCGCGGTTGCGGTGATGCCAACGGGAATGCCCATGGCGCCGATTTCATCTGCGCTACGGCCGCGCACTTTCTGCGCGTATTCCTCGACCCTCGATTTATGGAAAACCAGATGGGTGTGGCAATCGACGAAGCCCGGCATCACCAGCCCGCCATGCGCGTCGATCCGCTCGGCGGAGGAGAGGTCGTGGCCGGCGGCAATTTCGGCGGGGGTTCCGATGGCGGCGATCCCGGTACCCGAGATCGCCACCACCGTATTCGTGCGGGCACCGACAAGATCGGGTGCATCGGCAGCACAGGTCAGGACCTGGCCTGCGTTTTCGATGAGCGCCGTGATCTTGCCCATGGCGGTGCCTCCTTATGCTTATTTGTTCTTCTTCTGCGGCGCCTTGGCGTCGTCAGGCCCGAAAGTCGCGGTGGGGGTCCACCACAAGGGAACCTGCACGCCCTCCTTTTCGAACCGGTCGGCAGCCGTCTTGCGAGCGATGTCATAGCCTGCCTGGGCGTGGCGAACGACGCCGATGCCGCTGTCGGTGGTCAGGCACGCCGCCAGGCGAACGTCGGCCTCGGCAGAGCCGTCGGCGATCATGGTGACGCCGGTGTGAACGGCCTCGCCCATCGAATAGTTCTCCTGGACCGCCACGAGGTCGGCGCCGGCCGCGACGTTCAAGAGCGCGTTCAGGTAGGGCCAGTCGGAGATCAGGTCGCTGCCGTCCTTCATCCGCTCGGATTCGAAGGTCGGATTGACGATCGAGCCGGAGTCCAGATTGTCGCGCGAGAAGGCGACCGGCCCTTTCAGTTCGCCCGAACGGACCATCTCGTTGACGCGCATGCCGAACGCCTTGCGCTGGCCGAAGCCGAGATAGCAGATGCGCGCCGGCAGGCCCTCGATCGGGATGTGCTTGCGGGCAAGCTGGATCCAGCCCCGCACCAGATCGTCATCGGCGAACATTTCCTCGACCACGTCGTCCAGCTTGGCGAGATCGCCGGCGTCGCGCGACATGCAGGTCCAGCGGAACGGCCCGCGCCCTTCGCAGAAGAGCGGGCGGATATAGGCGGCGACGAAGCCGGGGATCTTCATCGCCTCGTCCACCGGCATGCCGGCATCGCGGCTTTCCTTGCGAAGCGAGTTTCCGTATTCGAAGACCTGAACGCCCTTGTCGTAGAACTCGTTCATGATCTGGAGTTGCTCGATCATCGAGGCGCCGGCCAGCTTGAAATACTTGTCGCGGTTGGTCCTGCGCAGTTCGCGCGCCTCGTCGACCGTCAGGCCGTCGGGGATGTAGGACAAGGGATCGTGCGCCGGGGTCATGTCCGTGATGATGTCGGGCATGAAGCCGGTATCGCGCGCTTTCTTCAGCACGTCCACCGCATTGCCGATCAGCGCGATGCCGAGCGGCCGCTTTTCGGCGGCAGCCTCTTTGGCCAGCTTCACGGCTTCGTTGAAATCATGCACAACCACATCGCAATAGCCGACTTCGAGGCGATGCTTGGCGACATTTTCGTCGGCGTCGGCGCAGATGCAGACACCGCCCAGCATGGTCATGGCGCGGGGCTGGTTGCCGCCCATGCCGCCCATGCCGGCCGTCAGCAGGATGCGGCCCTTGAGGCTGCCGCCGAACTTCTGGTCGCCGATGGCCACCAACGTCTGGAAGGTTCCCTGGATAACGCCCTGCGTGCCGATATATTCCCAGGGTGCGGCGGTATACTGGGCGAAGATCGTCAGGTTCTTGTCCTGCAGATCGTAGAAGATCGGCCAGGTCGCCTTCATGATGTTGGTGGTGGCCATCACCACGCGCGGCGCCAGCGTGTTGGTCTTGAAGATGGCAACCGGCATGCCCGACTGCACCACCAGCGTTTCGTCGTTCTCAAGCTCTTCCAGCGACTTGACGATGGCGTGATAGCTTTCCCAGTTGCGGGCACATTTGCCGATGCCGCCGTAAATGACCAGCTGCTCCGGATATTCGGCGTTCTCCATGTTGTTTTCGAGCATGCGCAGGATGCTTTCCTGCTTCCAGCCCTTACAGCGCAGGTTGTTTCCGCCCATCGCGCGAACGGAATAGAGAATCTCGGGTTTACCCATCGTGGCCTCCTCGGTGAAACAGCGGGCCGTCGCCGGCGATCCCGGTGGCGGCATAAATGATATATACAATTACATACCAATATTCTGCCCGGCTCTGTCAAGTGCCAATTTTCAGCGCCGGCTCACTGTGGCGGCAAGACTGGGTGGCTTGTTGTGGCAGGCTGCCATGACGTGTATATGCTGCGCGACGCAGCGATCCGGTGAGAATGGCATGAGCGGGCACAGAAATTTGAGGAGGATCAGCCAATCGGCCGGCGGCGGAACCGTCGCGCTTTCGCTCGGCCAGCAGATCCGCAATCACGTCCTGGAGAAAATAGACAGCGGCGAATGGCCCGAAGGCAGCCGCATCCCGTCCGAAGCCAAGCTGGTCGAACAACTGGGCGTGTCGCGGATGACGGTCTATATCGCACTGCGCGACCTGTCGGCCGAAGGCGTCCTGCTGCGCAAGCAGGGGGCTGGCACTTTCGTGGCGCCCCGCCGAAGCCATTCGACGTTTCTCGAACTGCGCAACATCCATGCCGAAATCGAAGCGCGCGGCAACAAGCATACGACCGACGTCCACGTGCTGGAGCAGCTCAGCAGCGACCTCGCGGTCGCGACGGAACTCAGCGTTTCGCCGGGAACGACAGTGTTTCACTCGGTTCTGGTGCACCGGGAAAACGGCAAGCCCATCCAGATCGAGGACCGCTATGTCAATCCGCGGTTTTCGTCCAACTATCTCGAGCAGGATTTCACCAAGGTCACGCCGAACGAACACCTGATGGAAATCGCGCCGCTGGAAGAAATCGAACATGTGATCCAGGCGGTGCTGGCGGACGAACACTCCAGCGAACTCCTGGAACTGAAGCTCGGAGACCCGGTCCTGCTGATGCGGCGCCGCACCTGGTCGCGCGGCATGATCGCGACAAGCGCCCGTCTGCTGCATCCCGGCGCCAGATTCAGCCTGGCCGGGCGGATGGTCGTGCAGCGCTGAAGAGGGCCGGCGGCGCACCGTGCAGCCGGGGCGGAGCCGTTTCGGATAGGGGCCGAGAAATGACTTGACACGGCGCCGCTCCGCGCCTGATGCTAATGTTGCATATACCAATTATTGCAATTAACCGATCGGCCCGGTCGTTCGGAGGCGTTGGGATGGATACGAACGGATCAGACCTTCCGGAGCCGAGCGGCAGGCTGCGCGACCTGCCGGGCTACGGCCGGGGACGCGCGCAGGCGGCGCAGGTTTTCGCTCATCGGCTTGGCTCGAACGAAGCTCCAGACGGGCCAAGTGCCGCGGTGCTGGCGGCGGTTGCCGCCGCGTTTGCCGAAGCGAACCGCTATCCCGATTTGCGTGGCGAGACGCTGGCGGAAGCATTGGCGCAGCGGCATGGCATCGACGGCGACCATATCGCCGTTTCGGCCGGATCGATCGTCCTGCTCGACCAGATCGTCCGCGCCTGGTGCGATCCGGGCGACGAGGTGGTGACGCCATGGCGGTCCTACGAAGCCTATCCGATCATCGTCGGCCTTTCCGGCGCGCGCATGGTCGGGGTGCCGCTCGACGGCGACCATCGCCTTGACGCGGCAGCGCTTTGCGCCGCCGTTACCCCCCGCACCAAGGTTGTTTTGATCTGCAACCCCAACAATCCGACTGGAACGGCCCTTTCCCCGGCGGAACTCGACGCTCTGCTGGACGCCTTGCCGAAGCGGGTTCTGGTGGTGCTGGACGAAGCCTATTGCGACTATTCCGGCGACGCTAAATCGGTCGCCGCCTCTCCCGCCGCAAGGCTGGCGCGCCACGGAAACCTCGTCATCCTGCGTACTTTTTCAAAGGCCTGGGGGCTGGCGGGCCTGCGCCTCGGCTACGCCATCACATCGCCCCGGATCGTCGCGGCGATTAACGCCGCCGCGCCGCCTTTTCCGCTGCCGGGCGTGGCGCTTGCAGCAGGGATTGCCGCTCTTGCCGACGAGGGCGCGGTGGCGGCTCGCGTCGCGCGCAATGCAACGGAACGCACCCGGCTATCAGCCGGCCTCGCCAAGGCGGGGCTGCCGGTCGCGCGCTCGGCGGCCAATTTCGTCTGGTTGCCTGTCGGCGAGAAGGCCGAGGCGCTGACGGCCCGCTTGCGTGCCGAAAGCATAGCAGCGCGCTGCTTTGCCGGCGAAGGCGTACGCATCACTACCGGCACGCCAGCCGACACCGATGCCGTATTGGAGGCGGCCGCGCACTGGCGTCCGAATGACTAGCTCTTAGGCCCAGCGGTTTCATCTCGTTCGCGGCGCGCGCCGCAGCACCCAAACGAAAGGACATAGCATGGCGACACCAATCGCGCTTGGCACGAGCCCCGTCACTCTTGGCGACCTGCTGGCCGTCACGCGGGGGCATTGCGCCGTCACGCTAAGCGACGAAGCACGTTCCGCGATGCGTATCAGCGAGGAATGGGTAGCCGGCTTTTCCGACCAGATGGACCGGGGCGAACCGACGCCGGCTGTCTATTCGATCAATACCGGCTTCGGTTCCCTTTCGGGGCGGCAGGCCTTCACCTCGTCCGCGCAGGCACGCGACCTGTCGCGCCGGCTGGTCATCTCGAACGCGGCCGGCGTCGGGCAGCCTCTGGAGAACGAAGTGGTACGCGCGGCGATGCTGATCCGCGCCGCCAGCCTCGCACGCGGCTATTCGGCGGCGCGCGTAGAGGTGGTGGAAACCGTTCTGGCCATGCTGGAAAAGGGCGTCACGCCGTGGGTGCCGGAATACGGTTCGCTCGGCGCCAGCGGCGACCTTATCCCGCTGGCGCATATGGCGCTGGTCATGTCCCGCGACGAGAAGGGCGAAAGCGAAATCGACAGCGGCCAGGCCTGGTTCGAAGGACAACTGATGTCGGGAGCGGCCGCGATGAAGGCCGCCGGCATTGAACGGGTCGTTCTGGGGCCGAAAGAAGGGCTGGCGCTTTTGAACGGCACGTCGTTTTCGACGGCGCAGACGGCGCTGGCGCTGGCCGACGCGGAAAACCTTCTGGCCACGGCGGAAGTGGCGGCCGCCATGTCGATCGAAGCCCTGCTGGGGTTCGGCGATGCGTTCATCCCCGAACTGCACGCGGCGCGCGGCCATGCCGGCCAGATCGAATGCGCCGCCAACATCCGCGGCTTCCTGCAGGGCAGCAGCCTGATCGACGGCGGTATCGGCCGCGACCCGAAGCGCCAGCCGCCGCAGGACGCCTATTCGCTGCGCTGCGTACCGCAGGTGCTGGGGCCGGTGCGCGACACGCTGAAATTCATCCGGGGCATTGTCGAGACGGAGATCAACGCGGCCACCGACAATCCGCTGATCTTCGCAGACCGCCTGCCCGGCCGTGATCTGAAGGCCATTTCCGGCGGCAATTTTCACGCCGAATACATCGCCTTCGCGGCCGACTTCCTGTCGATCGTCGTCACCGAGATAGGTAATATCGCCGAGCGCCGGCTGTTTCGCCTGAACGACGGAACGCTGAACCGCGGCCTGCCCGACATGCTGGTCGCCAGCGAATATGTGGGAATGGATTGCGGCTATATGCTGCCGCAATATCTCGCCGCCGCGCTGGTGTCGGACTGCAAGACACTTGCCCACCCAGACAGCGTCGATTCCATTCCGACCTGCTCCAACCAGGAAGACCATGTCTCGATGGCCAACAATGCCGGGCGCCATGCCCGCCAGATCGTGAAGAACATCGAGAATGTCGTGGGAATCGAGGTGCTGATGGCGGCTCAGGCGCTGGAACTGCGGCTGGCGGAACGCAAGGTGGGCGTCGACGCCTTGTCGCCCTGCTCAAGGGCCGTCCTGCGTTTCCTGCGCGACAGCGCCGCCACGGACGGCCGCCCGATCGACCATCTGAAACAGGACAAGGTGCTCTATCCCCGGCTTCAGGCGGCAACCCGGCTGGTCCATTCCGGCGAGGTGCTGTCGGTAGCGCGAAAGGCGGGTGGCGAAGGCGCCTGACCATCGGCGGTATCCGCGAAGAACCGGGAATGAGCGCGCTTGACAAGATAATTACCATAGAGTTGTATATGCAATTATAGGTCAGGTATTGCTTGTTGCGACGTTGGCGAGCAGATAGGCTTGGCCTGGGAGGAGCGCGCCAACGATGTCGAAAACGATCGTCATGCATCCGATCGTTCACGCTGCAAAACCAACGACGTTCCATGGCCCCGACCATGGGGACGGCAAGCGGCGCGCAGCATCCCATCGAAAATCGTCATACGAATCGAAAACCGTCACTATCCGGGCTGGCCGGTCGACATCCTCGACCCGGCCGAAACACTTCAACGACTCTGGGAGGATCCAATGAAATACCGATTTTTCAACAGGAGCATGGTAGCGGCGGTCGCAGCCCTTGCTTTCGCCGCCTATTCCGGCGTGGCGGCCGCCGATTCACCGACGATCAAGATCGGGTTCTTCTCGCCGCAGACCGGTTTCGGCG
>JBARYG010000121.1:0-17943 GCA_049647745.1 Mesorhizobium sp. | reverse complement strand
CGGATGGCGCGCGCATCGGCGCGCGGGCCGGCGCGGACGTGCGGGCCAAGGCCGGCGAAACCTTCTTCGACTGGTGGCAATGAATGCGCCGCCGCGTTCTGGTGACAAGGCCGGAACCGGCAGAGGCAGCGACCGCCCGACGGCTCGCGGCGCTGGGATTTGAGCCCGTCCTGTTACCGTTGACGCAAACCCGTCCGCTGCTGGTTGCGGTGGGCGAACTGCTCGAGAGCCGCATAGGTGGGGTCGCGGTGACCAGCGCTAACGGCGTGCGTCATGCGTCGCCCGAACTGGTTGCCGCACTGGCGCACTTGCCTTGCCATGCGGTTGGCCAGAAGACGGCGCGGGCGGCAATGGCGGCGGGGTTCGCCGCCGTTCACGAGGGGCCGGGCGATGCCGGGGGGCTCGCCGCCGCGATGGCGACGGAATTTGCCGGCCGGACGATCGTCTATCTATGCGGACGGGTGCGTCTTGCCGGTTTCGAGCAGGCGCTTGCAGCGGCGGGCGCCGGCGTTTTTCCGATCGAGACCTACGATACGATCGCGGTCGAATACGATGACGATGCGGTGGCCGCGCGGTTCGGCGACCGCCCGGTCGATGCGGTGCTGCTTTATTCCGCCAAAGCTGCGGGGATCGTCCACCAACTCGCCCATCGGCGGGCGCTTGCCCATCTGTTCAGGGACGCTACATTCCTGTGCCTGTCGCGGCGGGTGGCAAGCGCCTTTCCCTCCGTCGACGGAGAAAAAATTCGTATCAGCCCGGAGCCGAACGAAGAGGCGTTGCTCGGTCTTCTGCCTGCCTGAGGAGCCCGCGTCATCACACCGCCCCTTTTCACCTGTCGCTGGTGTGCTAGGACCTAGACGAGCGAAACAGCGGAGCCCAAGCATGGTCAAGACGCCGAAGACGCGACACTCGAAAAGCCACCGTGATCCGGTGACGATCGAGCTTCAGCCCGGCGAGGTTTCTCGCGTCGTCGACGAACCGGCTCCGACAGAGACCTTGAACGAGGCTGCGGCGGCGGATGCCGGACAGTCCGAAGCGACACCCGAAGACGCTGTCGCGCAGGAGGCGATGCGGGCCGAAAGCGCGGATTTCGAGCCTTGGGAAGAAAATGAGGCGGCCCGTACCGCAGCGGCCGAGCAGGCAGGTTCCGACCAGGACTTCGACGACACGCCGCGCAAGCCGGCAACGGCCGAACCAGCCGACCCGGCATATAGCTTCGCCACCCAATCCGCTCCACCCGCCCAACCGAAGCGCGGCGTCGCGAACGGCATCGCCACCGGCCTCATCGGTGCCGTCATCGCGCTGGTCGGCGTTGGCGCGCTGCAGTATGCCGGCGTTCTCGGGGCGCCGGGCGCGGGCGCTTCGCTGGATGGCGTCAACAGTGACATCGCTTCGCTGAAGACCCAGATCGCCGCCATTTCGAATTCGGAAAACGGCGGTGACGCCGCGGCGCGGGTAAAAGGCCTTTCCGACGAGATCGATCAGGTCAAGGTCGAAGTCGCGGCGTTGAAATCTTCCATCGCGACCGAGGCCGGCGACGCACAGTCAGCCGGTGAATTGCGCGACAAGGTCGCGGCGATGGAAACGGCGGTTGCGGCGCTTGGCAAAGCCGATAACGCCACGCCGGCCGACCTTTCGCCGCTCAACGAAAAACTCGCCGCGCTCGACGCGCTGGTGAAAAGCACAAGCGATGCTGCCACCGAACAGCAAAGCCGGCTCGGCGCGCTCGAACAGTCGGTGTCGCAACTGTCAACCAAGGTCGAGGCGCAGGCCTCGCAGCCCAAGATCGCGCTTTCCATCGCCGCCTCGGCGCTGAAGGCGGCGGTCGATCGCGGCGCGCCGTTCTCGGCCGAACTGGAAACCTTCGCGGCCATCTCACCGGATACGCCGCAGCTTGCGGCGCTCAGGCCCTATGCGGAGAAGGGTGTTGCGACCAACGCCGATATCGCCTCCGGCATCGACGCCGCCGCGACCACCATGGTGGCGGCGGGCAAACTCGTCGACCAGAATGCGGGCTTCCTGCAAAACCTGATGACGAGTGCGGAATCGCTGGTGAAAGTGCGCCCTGTCGGTGCGGTGGCAGGCAGGGGCGTGCCTGAAACCGTCGCGCGGCTGGAAGCTGCGGTCAAGCAAGGCGATTACGCCAAGGCGCTTGCAGAATACGACACGCTTCCCGATGCAGCCAGGGCCGCGGGCGCCGACCTTGCCGGAAAGCTCAAGGCGCGGCTTGAGGTCCAGACTGAGGTCGATGCCCTGATTGCCAGTGCCATGAAGGCGTGAGGTAGCTTGATGATCCGCATCCTCGCCTTTCTCGTCGTCGTCTTTGCGCTCGGTCTCGGTTTCGCTTGGCTGGCCGACCGGCCGGGCGACATGATCGTCACCTTCAACGGCTACCAGTATCAGGTCAGCCTGATGGTGGCGGCGGTGGCGGTGGTCGCCGTCGCCGCCGCGGTGATGATCGTCTGGTGGCTGGTCAAGTCGGTGTGGAACAGCCCCTATGCCATCGCCCGCCATTTCCGCGTACGTCGCCGTGACCGCGGCTATCAGGCGCTGTCGACCGGCATGATCGCGGCGGGCGCCGGCGACGCGGCGCTGGCGCGCAGGAAGACGAAGGAAGCGGCCAAGCTGATCCGCTCCGACCAGGAGCCGCTGATCCATCTGCTTGACGCGCAGGCGTCGCTGCTCGAAGGCGACCACGAGGCGGCGCGCGGCAAGTTCGAGGCCATGCTCGACGATCCGGAAATGCGGCTGTTGGGTCTGCGCGGGCTTTATCTGGAGGCCGAACGGCTGGGCGACCGCAATGCTGCACGCCATTATGCCGGGCGTGCGGCGCAGGCCGCCCCGCAACTGGCATGGGCTGCCGAATCGACGCTGGAGGAACTCACTCAGCGCGGCGACTGGGACGGGGCGCTGAAACTGGTGGGCGCGCAGAAATCGACGCGCCAGATCGAGCACGAAGCCGCCAACAACCGCCGCGCGGTGCTTTTGACGGCCAAGGCGCAGTCGCTGTTCGACAGCGATCCCGACGCGGCGCGGGCGGCGGCCATAGAGGCCAACCGGCTGCGGCCGGGATTCGCGCCGGCGGCAGTCATCGCGGCGCGGGCGCTGTTTCGGCAAAACGACGTGCGCAAGGGCTCGAAGATACTGGAGGCGGCGTGGAAGGCCGAGCCGCATCCCGAGATCGCCGAACTCTATACGCATGCCCGCCCCGGCGACGCCGTTCAGGACCGCCTCAACCGGGCGAAGAAACTGCAGGAGATGGTGAAGAACAACGCCGAATCGGCGATGGCGGTGGCGCGTGCGGCCCTCGACGCGCAGGATTTCGCGACCGCGCGGCGCGAGGCGGAAGCGGCGATCCGCATCGACCGGCGCGAAGGCGCCTACCTGCTTTTGGCCGATATCGAGGAAGCCGAAACCGGCGACCAGGGCAAGGTGCGGCAATTGCTGTCGAAGGCGGTCCGGGCGCCGCGCGATCCGGCCTGGGTCGCCGACGGCGTCGTTTCCGAACGCTGGGCACCGGTATCGCCGGTCACCGGCAGGCTCGACGCCTTTGAGTGGCGCGCGCCGGCAGAGCGGCTCGGCCAGCTGATCGACGGCGGCGAGGACGGGCCGGACGTCAATTCTCCAGCGCTTGCCGCCCCGGCAGCCGCGAAGCCGGTTGTTTCGCCCGCGCCGAAGGCCAACGCGGCGGCAGATGGCGAACAGGATACCGCCGGGGAAATCATCGCGCCGGTGACGGCTGCGGAGCAGGCTGCGGTCGCAGCCGATTCGGAGACGGCAGGATCGCCAGCCGAGCCGATGCGCCTGCCCGACGATCCCGGCATTGACCCGGACGACGCCGAACAGGATGCAAAATCGGCCAATCGCTTTCGTTTGTTTTGATCGTGATGGATTTTTCGCGCAGAGTTGCAGGCACGACGCGTGTGACCGGATTCATGCGTCGTGCTGTAAGCTTTTGTTTCTGCGCATGTCGTTATCCCAAAACCGCTGCGCACTTTTAGGCGACATGCTTTAGTGGATCGGGAGTTGTTTTATGTTCGAGCGCGTATTGTCCTTCCTGAAAGACCTGCCGGGCGGTGCGACGCGCGGCGAGGCCGAGGACGATCCGCGTATCGCGGCTTCCGCCCTGCTCTACCACGTCATGGATGCGGACGGCGTGCGCCAGGACGTGGAATGGACGAAGTTCAAGGCGGTGCTTTCGCAGAGCTACGGGGTCAAGGGCGCGGAACTCGACGCGCTGGCCAAGGCCGGCGAGAGGGCGGATAGCGAGGCGATCGACCTTTACGCTTTCACCAGCGTTCTGAAGCGCCATCTCGATGCCGATGCCCGCAAGGCCTTCATCGGCCTGATGTGGGATGTCGTCTATGCCGACGGCGAACTGCACGAACTGGAAGACAACGTCGTGTGGCGGGTTGCCGAACTGCTCGGTGTCGAGCGCCAGGACAGGATCGCGGCGCGGCAAAAGGCGGCGGCTGGGCTTCCCGACGCCGGAGGAACGTCGGACGACGACTAACGCATGTTCGCCGAAAGCGGGGGCCGTTGTCGGGACAAAGGCATGCGTGAAGACAAGAAACCGAAGCGGATCAGGCGAATCCGAAGGATCGCACCCCGCTTTAGAGTATGATCCCGAAAAGTGTGTAGCGATTTTCGGGAAAAGATCATGCTCCACCAAGTAGATAGAGCGCAATGACGCTTCGGGGAAAGGTCGTCGCGCTCTAAGCGGATGCAAGAAGTTCGGGGCTCTATCAGAAAATGCCATCATCGACATGCCGGCCGAAAATCCTGATCGTGCTGCATCAGGAAAGTTCAAGCCCGGGACGCGTTGGCCACCTGCTGATGGAGGCGGGGTTCGATCTCGACATCCGCCGGCCGCCGCTGGGCGACGCCTTGCCGGCCACGCTAGACCGGCATGCCGGTGCGGTCATGTTCGGCGGGCCGATGAGCGCCAATGACGGCGATGAATTCGTTCGCCGCGAGACGGACTGGCTCTCGGTCCCGCTCAGGGAAAACCGGCCCTTTCTCGGCATCTGCCTCGGCGCGCAGATGCTGGTCAACCATCTCGGCGGCAAGGTCGAGGGCCATGGCGACGGCCTTGTGGAGATCGGCTGGTATCCGCTCGAGGCGACTGAGCCGGGCAGGAAGCTGATGGATTGGCCGCACCATGTCTACCAGTTCCACCGCGAAGGCTTTTCGCTGCCGCGCGACGCGACCCTGCTGGCGACCTCCGAAACCTATCCGAACCAGGCCTTCCGCTATGGCGACAATGCCTGGGGCGTCCAGTTCCACGCGGAACTGACCCGGATGATGATGCAGCGCTGGGTCGTGCATGGGGCGCATCGTTTCGTGCTGCCTGGTGCCCAACCCGGCCGCGACCATCTCGGCGGACGGCTTATCTGGGACATGCACCTCAAGCGCTGGCTGGGCGAGTTCCTGCAAACCGTTTTTGGTACGCCGGTATCGCGGTAAATTCTTTGTTCTTACGCATGTCTTTATCCCGAAGCCGCTGCACACTTTCGGGAGACATGCGTTAGTGGCGGGCATCGAGATGCCGCACCTTCCTGAGTGCCGGGAACAAGTAGGTCCATATGCCGGCGACCGCGACCGCACCGATGCCTCCGACCACCACCGCCGGCACCGTGCCGATCAGGGCGGCCATGGTTCCGGCGCGGAATTCACCCAGTTCGTTCGACGCGCCGACGAAAACCTGATTGACCGCGTTGACGCGGCCGCGCACCTGATCCGGTGTCCATAGCTGGATGAGCGTTTCGCGCACATAGACGCTGAACATGTCGGTGGCGCCGAGCAGGACCAGTGCCGCGATCGACAGCCAGGTGATCGTGGACAGCCCGAACACCACGGTGACGACGCCGAACGCCGCGACGAAACCGAGCATGGTGAGGCCGGCATGGTTGCGGATGGGATGGCCGGCGAGCCACACGGCAACGCCGATGGCGCCGATGCCGGGAGCGGAGCGCAACAGGCCGAGCCCCCACGGCCCCAGTTCGAGGATATCGCGCGCATAGACCGGCAGCAGCGCGGTCGCGCCCGACAGGAGAACGGCGAACAGGTCGAGCGAGATGGCGCCGAGCACCACTTTCTCTCCCCAGATATAGCCGAAACCGGCGAACAGGGTTTTAAGCGTCGGCTTGGCCGTTTCGTTGCGCTGGGCCGGTTTGGGGATGGTGAAGATCAGGCCGGCGGCGATCAGCATGAGAATGGCGGCGGTCGCATAGGCGGCCTCGGCCGACAGGCCATAGAGCAGGCCGCCGGCCACCGGCCCGGTGATGGTCGCCATCTGCCAGGCGGAAGAATTCCAGGCGATCGCGTTGGCGAAATCTTCCGGCGGCACCAGATTGGCGAACAGCGAGGACGAGGCCGGGCCGAAGAAGGCGCGGGCGATGCCGAACGCCGCCAATACCATGAAGATCGGCAACGGCCCCATGCCGCCGTGCAGGGTGAGCGCGAGCAGGGCGGCGGCGCAGGCCGCTTCCACCACGATGGCGCTCGCCATGATCAGGCGGCGGCCAAAGCGGTCGGCAATGACGCCGGTGACCAGCACCAGAAGCAAAGCGGGCAGGAATTGGACGATGCCAACCAGTCCGAGATCGAACGGGTCGCGGGTCAGGTCGTACATCTGCCAGCCGACGGCGACGGATACGATCTGCGTCGAGAAATTGCTGAGGAAGCGCGCCGCCCAGTAGCTGAGGA
This sequence comes from Mesorhizobium sp., assembly GCA_049647745.1. Classification (GTDB taxonomy): domain Bacteria; phylum Pseudomonadota; class Alphaproteobacteria; order Rhizobiales; family Rhizobiaceae; genus Mesorhizobium. The sequence goes on along the minus strand of JBARYG010000121.1, from coordinate 11,235 downwards.
AGGGCCGGTGGCGAAAGGCGGCGTAGCGCTCGGCCGCGGGAACTCCGCCGGAAGGGGTCATGGGAGAATTTCCGGGCGAGTCAGGTCGCGATGCATCCTAACGGATGCAAAATGACGATCTGTCTCCCTGTTTGCGCTTCGGGTTTCCCCGAAGGCCGGATTCCAAATTTCGGCTCGATGCTTTGTCCGCACGCCGGCCTCAGTTTCCCGGCTTGCGGTCGGAATGGCCGAGATCGCGCTCAGGGTCGACGATATCACGCACGCGCTGCTTGAGTTGGGCAGCGTCGGGAAAGCCGCCGTCGCGCTTGCGCTCCCAGATCAGGGTTCCGTTGCAGGTGATCGTGAAAATGCCGCCGGTGCCGGGAACGAGCGTCACCTCGCCAAGGTCGGTGCCGAAGGTCGACAGCAGTTCCTGCGCCATCCACCCTGCGCGCAGCAGCCATTGGCACTGCGTGCAGTAGGTAATGCGGATGGCCGGCGGAGCGCTGGCGGGCAAGTCGCTCACGCGGCGCTGAGCTTGGCCAGCGTCTCGTCATCCACCTCGAAATTGGCGTAGACGTTCTGCACATCGTCGTCGTCTTCAAGCGTGGCGACCAGCTTCATCAGCGACTGGGCGCGTTCCTCGTCCACCGGGACGTTGTTCTTCGGCTTCCAGATAGTCTTGACCGTTGCGGCTTCGCCGAGAGCGGTTTCAAGCGCCTTCGATACGTCGCCGAGGGCTTCGAACGCACAGTAGATGGTGTGGCCTTCCTCGTCGGATTCGACGTCGTCGGCGCCGCTTTCGATGGCCGCGTCCATGATCTTGTCGGCATTGCCGGCCGAAGCGGGATAGGTGATCTCGCCAACGCGGTCCCACATGAACGACACCGAGCCGGTTTCGCCCAGCGCCCCGCCGGCCTTGGTGAAGGCGGCGCGGACGTTCGATGCCGAACGGTTGCGGTTGTCCGTCAGCGCTTCCACGATCAGGGCGACGCCGCCGGGGCCGTAGCCTTCGTAGCGCACTTCCTCATAGCTCTCCGTGTCGCCGCCGGATGCCTTGTTGATGGCACGCTGGATGTTGTCCTTCGGCATGGATTCGGCCTTGGCCGCCTGCACGGCGAGCCTCAGGCGCGGGTTCATCGCCGGGTCGGGCGCGCCCAGCTTGGCGGCGACGGTGATTTCGCGCGCCAGCTTGGAAAACATTTTCGAGCGCACCGCGTCCTGACGACCCTTGCGGTGCATGATGTTCTTGAACTGTGAATGGCCGGCCATGGGTTCCCTGTCGGTTTTTCGGCGGTCGGGCCGTCAGGCGTCCACACGGCCGCGCAAAGAACGATCCGACATTTTTCGATAATGGCCGGCTTATAAATAAATCGGCTCAATTCGTCCAGCGGGGAGCGATGGAGATGCGGCCGGGCCGCCTCGCCGGCTATCGGCGGGTCAGCCCTCCAGATCGGCCTTCAACCGGTCGAGGATGCTGACCGCATGGGTAGCGTATTCGCTGATCCAGCGGTCGTGAATGCGCTTGATGGGCAGCGCGTCGAGATGGTTCCAGCGTTCGCGGCCCTCGCGCTTCGCCACCACCAGTCCGGCCTCTTCCAGCACTTTCAGATGCTGCATTACCGTGCAGCGGTCCATGCCGGAAAAGGTCTCGCACAGCATGCCGGTAGTCTTCGGACCGTCCTTCAGCTCGTCCAGCATCGTGCGCCGGCGCGGATGCGCCAAGGCCTTGAAAACAAGATCGTCCCGGGTTTCAGTTGACATGTTATATTTTTATAACATATGGTGGCGAATATCAAGCAAGGAGGCTGTGGATATGTCTATCGGGATCAGGATTTCCGGCCGCATCGGCAAGCCGGCCGCGGAGGTGTTCGACGCGGTCGTCAACCCGACAAAGCTGTCCGGCTACTTCACGACCATCAAGGGCGCCAGCGCGCCGCTGGTGGCGGGCACCACGGTGACATGGTGGGGCAAAGTTCCGGTCGAAGTCGACGAGGTGGTGCCGCAAAAGCGTATCGTGCTGCGCTGGGATGCTACCGACGGGGCCGGCAAGCCCGCCTACAAGACACGCATCGAGATGGATTTCGAAGCGCTCGACGACGGCGGCACCCTGGTGACCATCGCCGAGTCGGGCTGGCGCGAGGACGAGACCGGCCGCAAGAATTCCTACATGAACTGCGAGGGCTGGTCGCAGATGTTGGCCTGCATGAAGGCCTATGTCGAATACGGCATCAACCTGCGCGACGGCTACTATCGCTCGGAGATGAAGGGCGAACTGCCGACGCCGGGCAGCGAATAGGGATCGCGGCAGGCTGCGTCAGGAAGCGCTGTCCTGTCCTGATTTCCGGCGTCGCCTTGCCAGCATGTTGAGCGCTTCAACCAGTGCCGAGAAGCCCATGGCGGCGTAGATGTAGCCCTTGGGCACATGGTAGCCCATGCCGTCGGCGATCAGCGTCATGCCGATCATCAAAAGGAAGCCCAGCGCCAGCATGACGATGCTGGGGTTTTTGGCGATGAAATCGGCCAGCGGGCCGGCGGCCAGCATCATCACCGAAACCGCGACGATGACGGCGATGTACATGATGGCGATCTCGTCGGTCATGCCGACGGCGGTGATGATGGAATCGATGGAGAAGACGAGGTCGAGCAGCAGGATCTGGAAGATCGCCCCGGCCAGCGATATCTTGAGCGTTCCCCCAACGATGGAATCCTGATGATCGTCCTTGTCGACGGTGTGGTGGATTTCCTTCGTCGCCTTCCAGACCAGGAACAGGCCGCCGGCGATGAGAATGAGGTCGCGCCATGAAAAACCATGGCCGAAAGCGGTGAAGATCGGCGCGGTCAGTTGCACGATGATGGAAATGGTGGCGAGCAGGATGAGCCGCATGATCAGCGCCGCCGAAATGCCGAGGCGGCGGGCGCGGGCGCGCTGCCCTTCCGGCAGCTTGTTGGTGAGGATCGAGATGAAGATCAGATTGTCGATGCCGAGCACGATCTCGAGCACGACCAGCGTCACCAGTGCCACCCAGGCGGTGGGGTCGCTGACAAAGGCCAGGTGAGGCGCCAGGAAGTCGACGATCGGCATCATGGCGGATTCTCTCGCGGCAACGGGTGAAAAATTTCAGCGCAGATAGGAAGCCGTTGAGGCGGCTTCAACCGTCGGTATCGAGAAATTCGACCGGGCTTCACCAGAAAGAGGGCGCGGTTTCTTCTAGCCGGGGGCCGCGCCGGAACGCGGCAACCCGCTCGGCCAGTCCGGTGCGGTCGGAGATGTCCACGCCGACGCCGCAAAGGGTGGCCGGTCCGTTGGCGGCCTCGAACCGCCCCTTCGGCACCTTGGAGAGAAAGCGGTTGAGCGGCTCTTCCTTGTCCATGCCGATGGAGGAATCGTAGTCGCCGCACATGCCGGCATCCGACATGTAGGCGGTGCCGCCGTTGAGGATCTGGTGGTCGCCGGTCGGCTGGTGGGTATGGGTGCCGACGACGAGCGAGGCGCGGCCGTCGACGAAATGGCCGAAGCAGATCTTCTCCGAAGTGGCTTCCGCGTGGAAGTCGATGACGACCGCGTCGGCCTGCTCGCCGAGCGGGCAGGCGGCAAGCTCGCGCTCGGCGGCCTGGAACGGATCGTCGAGTTCGGGGTGCATGAACAGCCGGCCCATGATGTTGGCGACCAGCACGCGCGCGCCGTTCTTCGCCAGGTAGACGCCCGAGCCCTTGCCCGGCGTGCCCTTGGGAAAATTGGAGGGGCGCAGGAACCTTGGCTCGCGCGGGGCGAAGGCGAGCGCCTCGCGCTGGTCCCAGACATGGTTGCCGGTGGTTACGACGTCGGCGCCTGCGTCCAGCGTGGCACGAAAAATCTCCTCGGTGATGCCGAAGCCGCCGGCGGCGTTCTCGCCGTTGACGATGACGAAATCGAGCCGGAAATCCGAAATCAGGCCGGGAAGCTGGTCCCACACGGCCGTGCGGCCCGACTTGCCAACCATATCGCCGAGGAAAAGAAGTCTCACCAGAAGATAACCTTGAAATGCGGCACGGTCTTTGTCGGAAAAATCATGCGCTATGGACAATAACCTTTTTAGTCATTCGCGCCCAAGTGGCGCAAGCCGCTTTCGGTGAGGATTTCCGACAGAACGACGTCGTGCGGTTCTTCCGGCACGCGCTCAACTTTCTGGCAATCGAAAGCGACGCCGATCAGCCGGGGCGGTTTGCCGGCATCGTGCAGGCGCTCTATCGCCCGGTCGTAATAGCCGCCGCCATAGCCGATGCGGTGGCCGCGCGCGTCGAAGGCGGCGAGCGGCACCAGCATGATTGCCGGGTCGAGCACTTCAGCCTCCTCGTGCGGGCCGACGGTGCCGAAACCCATGTCGATCATCGGCGCGCCGCGCACCAGTTCGCGAAAGACGATGGTGGTCTTGTCGAGGATGGCCGGCAGGCACAGCCGCGCGCCGTTTTCGCGCAACGCAAACATCAGCGGCCGCACGTCGACCTCGGAGCGCATCGGCCAGAAGCCTGAAACGATCTGGCCCGGCTCGAAAATTATTTCCTTGCGCGCCGTTTCCGCCATTTCGAGCGCGGCCTCCACCCGCCAGAAGGGATCGAGGCCGTCGCGGCGGGCCAGCGCTTCCCGGCGCAGATGTTTTTTCAGCTCTTTGGGAGAGGTCATGAGGATTCGAATATGATCGGGATGGCGTTTCAGGAGCGGCGAACTTTACGTCCGTCAAGCATCGCACAAATCGGCGCGACGACAAATCCATCCAATTGGGCCTGAAGCGACGATCCACGCAACCGGTGGAGAAGCGATCCCGGGAACCTACAAAGTAGGTGGGCGCCGTGTGCCCAAACCCACGGGCCTGGACAGGGACAGCTCCCTAGGGATCAATAAGGCCCCGGGGAATATGAACTCCTGCCGCGAGGCGCAGACCGTCCCGGCCAATATAGGCGTGTCGGGGCGCTTTAGCCAGACTGGCCGCCATCCGCCCGTGGCCTTATTGCCGGCCCGGCGTCTGCCCTTGCGCCGGCGGGGCCGCCTCCATAGGTTCGGGACCCGATGACTAGGGGTGAAGACATGCGTTTCGAAGGCACGGCGGCCTATGTCGCCGACAAGGATCTGATGGTGGCGGTGAACGCGGCGATAGCGCTGGAGCGGCCGCTGCTGGTCAAGGGCGAACCCGGCACCGGCAAGACGGAACTGGCCAAGCAGGTGGCGGCCGCCCTTGGGCTCGACCTGATCGAATGGAACGTGAAGTCGACGACGCGCGCGCAGCAGGGCCTTTACGAGTACGATGCCGTCTCGCGGCTACGCGACAGCCAGCTTGGTGACGCTCGCTTCAACGACATCGCCAACTACATCAAACGCGGCAAGCTGTGGGACGCCTTCGCGGCGGACAGGAAGATCGTTCTGCTGATCGACGAGATCGACAAGGCCGATATCGAGTTTCCCAACGACCTGCTGCAGGAACTCGACAGGATGGAGTTCTTCGTCTACGAGACCGGCGAAACGATCCGCGCCGCCGTGCGCCCCATCGTCATCATCACTTCCAACAACGAGAAGGAACTGCCCGACGCCTTCCTGCGCCGCTGCTTCTTCCACTATATCCGCTTTCCCGACATCGAGACGCTGCACCGCATCGTCGAGGTGCATTATCCCGGCATCAAGCAGAATCTGGTGCGGGCGGCGCTCACGCAGTTCTACGAAATCCGCGAGGTGCCCGGCCTGAAGAAGAAGCCTTCGACCTCGGAAGCGCTAGACTGGATCAGACTGCTGGTCGCCGACGACGTCGCCCCGGAAGATCTGCGCGCCGACCCCAAGAACGCGCTGCCCAAGCTGCATGGCGCGCTGTTGAAGACCGAGCAGGACGTGCATTTGTTCGAGCGCCTCGCCTTCATGGCACGGCGCTAGGTTGGAAAAATATGGGCGGCGAATTCCCGCCGCCCAAAGGTGTCCTAACGCGTATGGCAATCGTTGGAGCAGTAATAGCAACCGTCCGCGAGAGGATCATAAATTTTTGCCAATGCTACTGCTGATTGGCAGGTATAATGGTCACCCAGCAACCGGCGATTATGCAGTGCCGGAAGACGGTGGCAGCTATCACGATGCACTTCGTGATCCCCATTCCATTGGGCGTTTTCGTTCATATAATAAATTGCCATTTCGGCCTCATCATGGATTTGATGTTGAAGTGGAGCCGAAACCATGCGATTCTTAACCGTTGACGTCAGATATCGTATGTTTCGGATTCTGAGACAGCGATGCGCTGATATTTGGGCCATGTGATTGTTGATAGCGATCACGTGGCCCATTCATTTCATAGGCTTCTTCCTTGTCTTAATTAGCTGCGGAACAGGTCGAATTGAATTCTGCGTGGCTCTCCTACCAGTGTCCGACCCTTTAGGGTTAGTACATAGGTACCTTTACCGAAGGTCCCTCCTCTTTGATAAGTGGCCAAGCCTTGCCTCTCCAATGTTCTATGACTCACTAGGTTTCGTACAACCTGACTGAATCTATCGTCCTTTCTGCCTTTCAGAATTTCCCTATCCCCGACCGATAATTCCAATCGTTGTCTCAGTTGCTCGTCTATTTCGGTGATCGCCAACCCAGTGTCAGGATCGCCCAATTCGGCAATTAAATGCAGGACGGGAAATATCAAATCCCTTTCCCGTATGCGCTTTTCGTTAACCATCCATCTAGTTGTTCCGCATCCTCAAAGCGCAACATAATGACTCGAATCCGAATCGTCAACGATTCGTTTACCAAGAATATTAAGATTCGTCATTGTTTTGGTGATATTTTTAGTGTTCGCTTCATACGTAGAAATGGGAACACGCCACATGACCGAGATCACCATCCGTCCGCTCGAAAAGTCCGACCATGCCGACTGGCGGCGGCTGTGGACCGCCTATCTCGATTTCTACGAAACGAAGCTGCCGGAAGAGGTCTATGCGACCACCTGGGAGCGGCTGTTCAGCGGCGGCGAATTCGAGCCGAAGGGGTTCATCGCGCATCTTGACGGCAAGGCGGTCGGGCTGACGCATTACCTCTATCACCGCTCCGGCTGGTCGCTGGTCAATAACTGCTATCTGCAGGATTTGTTTGCCGACAAGGCGGCGCGCGGCAAGGGCGTGGGCGCCGCGCTGATCGAGGCGGTGCGGCAGGAGGCTGCGAAAATCGGCGTCGCCAATGTCTACTGGATGACGAACGAGGCCAACGCCACCGCGCGCAAGCTCTATGACCGCGTGGCGCGGCGCACGGGCTTCATCGAGTATGATCTGCTTTAGGCCATGTTCATCCCCTTCTTCCTCGAACTGAAGGCCGCGAAAATTCCGGTTTCGCTCCGGGAATATCTGTCGCTGCTGGAAGGGCTGGAGGCGGGGCTGGTCGATTACGACGTCGAGGGTTTTTATTACCTCGCCCGCTCGGCGCTGGTGAAAGACGAGCGTCATATCGACCGTTTCGACCAGGTTTTCGCGCATGCCTTCAAGGGCGTCGAAGCCGTCGGCGGGGCGAGTGCGGTCGACGCTGAGGCGATCCCTGAGGAGTGGCTGCGAAAACTCGCGGAAAAGCATCTTTCCGACGAGGAGAAAAGGCTGGTCGAAGCGCTCGGCGGCTTCGACAAATTGATGGAGACGCTGAAGCAGCGGCTAGAGGAGCAGAAGGAGCGGCATCAGGGCGGCTCCAAATGGATCGGCACCGCCGGCACCTCGCCCTTCGGCGCCTATGGCTACAATCCCGAGGGTGTGCGCATAGGCCAGCACGAAAGCCGCAACCGCCGTGCGGTGAAGGTGTGGGACAAGCGCGAGTTCCGCAATTTCGACGACGGTGTCGAACTCGGTACCCGCAACATCAAGGTCGCGCTGAAACGGCTGCGCCGCTGGGTGCGCGAGGGGGCGGAGGAAGAATTCGACCTGCCCGGCACCATCCACGCCACCGCCGAGCATGGCTATCTCGACGTGCGCACCCGGCCGGAGCGGCGCAACGCGGTGAAGCTGTTGATGTTCTTCGATGTCGGCGGCTCGATGGACGACCATATCCGCAGCGTCGAAGAACTGTTTTCGGCCGCGCGGGCGGAATTCCGCCAGCTCGACTTTTTCTACTTCCACAATTGCGTCTACGAACGCGTCTGGAAGGACAACCGCCGCCGCTCCGAGACGGTTTCCACCTTCGACCTCATCCACAAATACGGTCCCGACTACAAGGTGGTGTTCGTCGGCGACGCCGCCATGAGCCCCTATGAGATCGCCCAGCCGGGCGGTTCGGTGGAGCATTGGAACAAGGAGGCCGGCAGCGTGTGGCTGTCACGCCTGCTTCGGCAATGGCCGGGCGCCGTATGGCTCAATCCGGAGGCGGAAAAGCACTGGGGCTATACCCATTCCACCGGCATGATCCGCGAGATTTTCGGCGGCCGCATGTTTGCGCTGACGCTGGCCGGGCTGGAAGCCGCAACGAGAGAATTGTCGCGAAAGCACTGATCGGCCAGCCGGAAGCGCGATGCGCAAGAGATCAGGTCTTCTTGAGGAACTCCGTTTTCAGCACCAGGCCCTTGACCTGTTTGGTGTTGCACTCGACCTCGCCGGGATTTCCGGTCAGGCGAATACCCTTGACCAGCGTTCCCCGCTTGATGGTCTCGGAGGTGCCCTTGACCTTCAGGTCCTTGATCACGGTCACGGAATCGCCGTCACTGAGCTGATTGCCGTTGCTGTCCCTGGTTATCTCTGCGCTCATGGTGCCCTTTCCTATGCCTTGCTCTTCGCCATCGCGCCGCGCTCGCACAGTTCCGCCTGGACGGCATCCTGAAGGTCCAGGATTTCGTTTCGGATCGCGGTATCCGACAGGCCCGAAGCCCGCATGTCGGCAACGATTTCGGCGATCCGGGTGCGCCAGAAGGCGCTTGCGGCGGGGCCATGGACGCATTCCAGGTCATCGACCATGGAGCGGACAAGGGAGGTGCGGGAACCGAGCGGGAAAGGAATCAGATGTGCCATGCCGGCAAGGTCGTCCAGCCATGGTTTATGGAGCGTAAACGCCGGCAAACCGGCTGCCGTTATTGTCCGAGCGGTCCGGTGACGGAGCGGGACAGTCTTCGCGGGCAGGCCGTGCCGCTTGCTATGTCGCGCTCATCCGAGCAAAGCTGCTTCAGCAGACGCCAATTCCGAGGCGTCATCGGTGCGCGGGAATAAGTGCGAATAGGTGTCCATCGTCAGGGCGATCATGCTATGCCCAAGCCTTTCCTGCACCGATTTTGGCGGCAAGCCGAGCCCGCCGTCTTCCTTCCGGTTGATCAGCCATGAGGCGTAGAAGTGCCGCAGGGCATGGATGCCCGTGTACTTGGCCCGCATGATCGGTCGGCCCTTCTTGTTCTTCTCTCCGGTATCGATCGCCACGCCTGCCTTGGCCTGGGCCAGCAAGTATCTCCGCGGCATGATGTTGGACAGGCTTTCGACCTTCCCCTGCCCGTTCGGGAAGACCAGTTGATCGGGATTCATCTCCTCGATTACCGGATTGCCGTCAGCGTCCTTAGTCAACTGATCATCGTCGGTAGAATCACCCCACCGAAATCCCAAAGCGCAATCCGAGCGCACAGCCAGACGGCAGTAAACGCCGCGCTGATCGGGAGCGCCGTGTCACGGATATCATGTCGATCAACGCCTACGGCACGAACAGGCCCACCAACGCCAGCTTCCGGGCGGTGCTGTCGCGCGTGGGCGGCGCCCTTCCATCCTCGGAACGTATACGACCAAGGCGGCGTGTTCTTCTAGGCGGGCAATTATTTGACTGCGACGATCGTTCCCGACGTACAGTAGTCAGATTTGACCAGAGCCAGATTTTCAGGTCTGATTTTTAGGCCGGTCGTGTCTTTGATCACGGAAGCTTTTTCTTTTTGTATGCGAAAACCGGCGTCTTTTAGCAACTCCAGGTGATGTGCGTGTCGCAAACGGTTTTGAAAGTGGCATTCGTGGTTGTAAGAACGCCACTTAGCTTCCGAAAATGTCAGGTAGTTCAACGCGGATATTGAACTGTCGGTATGGGCGTAGTGATCGCTGTAATCGATTTTTGCCGAAACGATGCCAGCAGGGGCTAATAAACGGTAGGTTTCTTTCCAGATTCCGATGATCGTCTGCTTGGGTATGTGCTCCAGCGTATTCGTAGAAAGGCAGGCATCGAAGGAAGCGCTGATAAAATCAGTATTTTGCATGTCGAGTGGTGCGATATAGCGTATCCGGTATTTTTGTTGGATATCGTCAATGCTCGAAACGGAGCCTTTAGTTGGCACTCCGAGATCGGATAGGTCGCTAATTGCCGAATTTACCAGTTGTAAATCGAGCATCCTGTTAAGGTCGACAACGACTTGATCTATACCAAGGTCGCTTAAGTAAATATTTTGAACCAGTGTTTTGCCTGCACCGAACTCGATAATACGTTTCGCGTTCGCGTAAATAATATTATCTTTATGGAAGTTCCAGTTCTTATCAATTTTAGAAAAATGTTGGGACGCTCTCCGTGTTATGTATTTCTGCGCTAGGTATAGCGGATAGGGGCCTATGCGATCACACACGGCAAACGCAACGCTTTTTAGCTTCCAAGGTATTTGTGGCACTTATCATCTCCCCTTAAAACAATCCGGTATTCGCGATGGGGCAGGCTAGGCGGGAGCGATTCCTAGCGCGCCATAACCCTTCCAGGTGAGATAACCGTACTGGTTGAGATACCCGCGTGCATACGATCTGGAGTATGCCGCTTGAAGATCAGGGTCAGCACCTTCGACTTTCTGTCCAGCCCGCTGCCTCAAAACCTTGATTTCGAATTCAGTTAGCGCAGCATCTACGAGTTCATTCACAGTTAGTATTACTCCCAAGCCCAAGTGAGAAGTACATCGGCTTGCGATGTACTTCAATACCAAGAAGCAGCTCGTAGCCGCCCGATCCCTACAATCGGAAAGGAAAGAACATGACGAACGCACCCTCGGGAGCGGGCGAACGCTATTACGTGTACCGCCCGATGCTCGACCTGACCGGCAAGTCGGGATGCGCCGACAAGGGCCATGGCTACAACGGCGGGCTTGTTGTCGTTCTTGCAAAATATCGATTATTCAGAATTAAAATACCTGCCGTCGGTAGGCTGGCGGGATGCTCAAGTGGCTTGACCCCATAAGGTGGTCCGGTTTCGATCTTAATGCATGATCGGCTTTTGGGCCATCGCCTGGGCAGATGATGGCGCTGATCCGCGTGGCGGCGCGGGCCAGACAATAGCCTCCGGTGCCG
>JBARYG010000120.1:0-1582 GCA_049647745.1 Mesorhizobium sp. | reverse complement strand
CCCTTGTCGTGGTCGAAGAAGACGCCCGGCGAACGGTGCATCTGGGAAACGATGACGCGTTCGGTGCCGTTGACGATGAAGGTGCCGTTGAGCGTCATGAGCGGCATGTCGCCCATGTAGACGTCCTGCTCCTTGATGTCCTTGATCGACTTGGCCTGCGTATCCTCGTCGATATCGAACACGATGAGGCGCAGCGTCACCTTGAGCGGCGCAGCATAAGTCAGGTCGCGCTGGCGGCATTCGTCAACGTCGAATTTCGGCGCCTCGAACTCGTATTTCACGAATTCCAGCATCGAGGAGCCGGAGAAATCGGAAATCGGGAAAACCGACTTGAAAACGGCCTGCAAGCCTTCGTCCAGACGGCCGCCCACGGGCTCGTCCACCATCAGGAACTGGTCGTAGGAAGCCTTCTGAACCTCGATCAGGTTCGGCATCTCAGCCACTTCCGGGATCTTTCCGAAGAATTTCCTTACGCGTCTGCGGCCATTGAAAGTCTGTGTCTGGGCCATCGTCGCTCCTTAGCTACTTTCTCGGGGCAACCTCGCCGCGGTTGCCTTGCCTCGCTGCCGCTTGCGCCGCAGCCTGTCCATAACGGGAGAAAACCCGTTTCCGGAAAGCCGCTCGCGGCCTTCGGGAAAGAGGTTTTCCAATCAAATCCCCGCTGCGGGGACGGCGGACGGCATCAGGCCGCCCGCCGTAACCACAGATTACTTCAGTTCGACCTTGGCGCCGGCTGCTTCCAGCTGGGCCTTGATCTTGTCGGCGTCGGCCTTGGCAACGCCTTCCTTGACGGCCTTCGGAGCGGCTTCCACCAGATCCTTGGCTTCCTTGAGGCCCAGGCCGGTAATGGCGCGGACTTCCTTGATGACGTTGATCTTCTGGGCGCCGGCATCGGCGAGAACGACGTCGAATTCGGTCTTCTCTTCAGCCGGAGCGGCAGCAGCGGCACCACCGCCGGCAGCAGCAACCGCCACCGGAGCAGCAGCCGAAACGCCCCACTTCTCTTCCAGGAGCTTCGAGAGCTCCGCAGCCTCAAGAACGGTCAGCGCCGAGAGGTCGTCTACGATCTTTGCGAGATCAGCCATGTTTGTATTCCTTCATAAGGTTCGAACGTGTGTTGTTGATGGTGAGGAACGGCCTCATGCCGCCTCGTCCTTCCGGGCATAGGCGCCGATGACGCGCGCGACCGAAGCCGCTGGCGCATTGACGACCTGGGCAATCCGGGTTGCCGGCGTGGCGATCATGCCAACCAGCTTGGCGCGCAGTTCGTCAAGCGACGGTAGCGTGGCGAGTGCCTTCACACCGTCGGCATCGAGAGAAGTCGAGCCCATTGCGCCACCGAGAATGATGAGTTTCTCATTCCCCTTGGCGAAATCGGACGCGATCTTCGGCGCCGTAACCGGATCTTCCGAATACGCGATCAGCGTCTGTCCCTTGAACAGATCGATGATGCTGTCGGATTCCGTGCCCTGAAGAGCGATCTTGGCGAGGCGGTTCTTCGCGACTTTGACGGTGCCGCCGGCCTGACGCATCTTCGTGCGAAGATCGTTCATTTGCGCGACGGTGATACCGGCGTAGTGGG